>JBKOVK010000181.1:0-37555 GCA_046724475.1 Acidobacteriota bacterium
CACGCCGGCCGGCTCCTCGCCGCGCAGCGCGAGCGCCACTTCAAGGACTCCTCCGAGATGGCCGAGATCTTCGCCGACATACCGGAGGCCCTCGATGCCGCGGGAGAGCTTCCGCAGCGGCTCAACTTCACGCTCGCGGACCTGGGCTACCGCTTCCCCGACTACCCGCTGCCTCCCGGCGAGACGCCCTCTTCGTACCTGCGCGCGCTGGCCTGGAACGGCGCCCGCGCGCGATTTCGCCCGCTGACGATGAAGGCGCAGGCCCAGATCGAAAAGGAGCTGGCGATGATCGAGAAGCTCGACCTCGCCGGCTATTTCCTGATCGTCTGGGACGTCGTGCGCTTCTGCCTCGAGAACCGGATCCTGGTTCAGGGCCGGGGCTCCGCGGCCAACAGCGCGGTGTGCTATGCGCTGTCGATCACGGCGGTGGACCCCGTGAAGATGGAGCTGCTCTTCGAGCGCTTCCTCTCCGAGGAGCGCGGGGAGTGGCCGGACATTGACCTGGACCTGCCCTCCGGCGATCAGCGCGAGCGCGTCATCCAGCACGTTTACGAGAAGTACGGCCCGCACGGCGCGGGCATGACGGCCAACGTCATCACGTACCGCGACCGCTCCTCGGCGCGCGAGGTGGCCAAGGCGCTGGGCTATTCGCCGGACCAGGTGGACGCGCTCTCCAAGCAGCTCGGCGGCTGGAACTTCGGCGAGATCCGCGATCCGCCGGAAGAGCTCGCCGGGGAGATCCGCGCGGCCGGACTGGACCCCGAGGAGCGGCGCGCGCGTCACTTCCTGCGCCTCTTCCTCCAGATCCAGAATCTCCCTCGCCATCTCGGCCAGCACTCCGGCGGCATCGTCGTTGCGGCCGGCCGCCTCGACGAGGTCGTGCCCCTGGAGCCCGCGTCGATGCCGGGACGCGTGGTCGTGCAGTGGGACAAGGACGACTGCGCGGATCTGGGGATCGTCAAGGTGGACCTGCTCGGACTCGGAATGCTCGCGGCGATCGAGGAAGCAATCCCGATGATCCGTACGCACGAGAAGATCGAGGTGGACCTGGCGCACCTTCCCCAGGACGACCCCACGGTCTACGCGATGCTCAACAAGGCCGACACGGTCGGGCTCTTCCAGGTCGAGAGCCGCGCGCAGATGGCGTCGCTGCCGCGCAACGCCCCGAAGACGTTCTACGACATCGTCGTGCAGGTCGCGATCATCCGGCCGGGGCCGATCGTCGGCGGCATGGTGCGCCCCTTCTTCGAAAGGCGGCAGGGGAGAGCGGAGGTCGAATACCCCGATCCCTGTCTCGAGCCGATTTTGAAGCGCACGCTCGGTGTGCCGCTCTTCCAGGAGCAGATCCTGAAGATGGCGATGGTCGCCGCGGGCTTCACGGGAGGCGAAGCGGAGGAGCTGCGGCGCGCGATGGGCTTCAAGCGCTCGGTCGAACGGATGGACTCGATCGAGCAGCGGCTGCGCAAGGGAATGGCCGAGCGCGGGATCGGTCCCGCGGCGCAGGAGCAGATCGTCAAGTCGATCACGTCCTTCGCGCTCTACGGCTTCCCCGAGTCGCACGCCGCGAGCTTCGCGCTGATCGCGTATGCGAGCGCGTACCTGAAGGCCCACCACCCGGCGGCGTTCCTCGCGTCGTTGCTCAATGCATGGCCGATGGGCTTCTATCACCCGGCCACGCTGGTCAAGGATGCGCAGCTCCACGGGACCGAGGTGCGCCCTGTGGACGTCGTGCGCTCGGGGTGGAAGTGCCGCTGGGAGGAAGGCGCGGTGCGCCTGGGCATGCGGTTCGTCAAGGGATTGAAGCAGGAGACGGGCTTGGGCGTCGAGCGCGCGCAGGCGGCGTCGCCCTTCTTCTCGATCGACGATCTGTCGCGGCGGTGCCGGCTGCGGCCGGGAGAGCTGGAGCTCCTGGCGCATGCCGGCGCGCTGTCGTCCTTCGGAAAGACGCGGAGGGCCGCGCTCTGGCAGGTCGCCAAGGTCTCGCGGGAGGCCGGGCCGCTCTTCGAGGAGATTCCGACAGACGATCCGTCGCCTCTGCCGGAGATGTCGCCGATCGAGGAGACGCGTGCCGACTACGCCTCGACCGAGATCACGACGGGGCCGCACATGCTCGCGCACCTGCGCAAGCCTCTCGCTTCTCGCGGCGTGTTGTCGGCGAAGGAACTCTTGTGGCGGCGGGACGGGGATCGCGTGAAGACCGCGGGCGCGGTCATCGTGCGGCAGCGGCCCGGCACCGCGAAGGGCTTCGTCTTCCTGACGCTCGAGGACGAGACGGGGATGCTGCAGGCGATCGTCCGCCCGAACCTCTTCCGGGAAAACCGCGCCGTGGTCGTGGGCTCCGGCGCTCTCGTCGTGGAAGGCAAGCTCCAGCGCCAGGACGGGGCGCTCTCGGTCCGCGCCGAGAAGTTTTGGACGATCCCGGAATTCGCGAAGATGCCGAGCCACGATTTCCGATAGAAATGACGGGCGAGCAACAGCGCAACCTTCGGATCTTCCTCCCGTACTCTCTCCCCAATGAAGCTTCGCGCGCTCGCCGCTATGGCCGTGGTGTGCGCGCCGCGCCTTCTCGCCGCGGACCAGCAGACGGAGCCGCCGGTGCCTCCGAAGTATTCGCTGCCGCGGATCACGCAGCCGATCAAGGTGGACGGCGATCTCTCGGACCCCGGCTGGGCCGACGCCCTGGTCATCGACACGTTCTACGAGTTCCAGCCCGGCAACGGAAACGAGCCGCCCGTCAAGACCATCGCCCGCGTGGGACGGGACGACAAGTACTTCTACGCTTCCTTCTGGTGCGCGGAGCCGGACATCGGGAAGATCCGGGCGCCTTATGTGGATCGCGACGGGGTGACGGATCAGCAGGACTACGTGGGCATCCTGCTCGACGTGGACAACGCCCGGCGCTCGGCGGTGGATTTCTGGATCAACCCCCGCGGCATCCAGACGGACTCGATGCTGAACGAGTCGCCGTTCGGCGAAGACACGGCGCCGGACTGGTTCTGGGACTCCGCCGGCCGGATCGGGACGGATTCGTGGACCGCGGAGGTGAGGATCCCGCTCGCGTCACTGCGGTATCCAAACAAAGACCCGCAGGACTGGGCGCTGATCGTGTACCGCGTCTGGCCACGGGAGTTCAACTACCAGTTCTACAACGTGCGGATCCCACGCGGCTCGAGCTGCTTCCTGTGCTGGTCGGCCACGGTCCAGCAGATCGAGGGACTGCCCCAGGGGATGCACTACGTGGTGGCGCCGTACGCCGCCGGCTTTTCGGAGACGGTCTACCCGCCGAACCCGACGGACGGATCCCCGCCCGGCTCGCCCGACACCGTGACCAAGGGACAGGTCGGCCTCGACCTGAAGTGGCTGCCGGACGCCGGCACGATCGTGGACGCGACGATCAATCCCGACTTTTCCCAGGTCGAGTCGGACGTCGTGCAGATCGGCGTGAATCAGCGCTTCGCCCTGTTCTATCCGGAGAAGCGGCCGTTCTTCCTGGAACAGGTGGATCTGCTGCAGACGCCCATCCAGGCCATCTACACGCGCACCATCACGGATCCGCTCTGGGGTGCGCGGCTGACGTCGCGGGAGGGCGCGAGCTCGTACACGGTACTCGTGACCGACGACCGGGGCGGCGGCACCGTCATCAACCCGGGTCCCGTGTTCTCGGGAGCGGCCCCGCAGGACTTCCAGTCCTACGTCGCCCTCGGTCGCCTGCGCCACGACGTCGGAAACTCGTTCATCGGCGCGGTCGCCACGGCGCGCTCCGGCGAAGGGGGAACCTACAACTACGTTTTCGGCCCCGACTTCCAGTGGCGCCCGAACGACGCGGACCTCGTGACGGCGCAGTATCTCTACAGCTTCTCGCGGCTCCCGGACCGGCCGGATCTTTCCCCGGAGTGGTTGGGCCAGAAGATCTCGGGCTTCGGTCTGACCGCGAACTGGACGCACACGACGTATCACTGGGACTGGCAGCTCCAGTACAACGATTTCGCCGACGGCTTCCGCGCCGACGACGGCTTCGTGCCGCAGGTCGGCTACAAGCAGGGAACGTGGGTCGGCGGCTACCGGATCTACCCGACCGGCTTCTTTTCGCGGATCCACTTCCTGACGGGGGGCAACTATTCCGTGGATCGCAGCGGCGACCTCATCTCGCGCCGCGTATTCCCGGGGATCGCGTTCCAGGCGCTCGGCGGGACGCGTGGCGAGTTCGACTACAACGTCGAGGCCGTCGCGATCGGCGGGAAGACACTCGAGTACGACCGGTTCGTGTGGACCGTGACGTCGTCGCCGTCGGGACTGCTGCCGATCATCGGCGTCTCGGGCAATTACGGGCAACAGCCCGACGTCGAGAACGTCCGCGTCGGCCGGGGTGGAGACGTGCTGATCACGGCGCTGGTGAGGCCGACCGATCACCTGGGTCTGGATCTGCGCCTCGAGCGTCAATGGATCGACGAGAGCGTCGGCGAGGTCCAGGGAAACCTGTTCACGGCGGACGTGGCGCGGCTGAAGGCCGTGTACGTATTCAACGCGAAGATGCTGCTGCGGCTGATCGGCCAGTACCAGGAAGTGCGGCGCGATCCGGCGCTCTGGATCCAGCCCGTCCTCCGAAAGGAAGGCAGTTTCGCGGGCTCGGCGCTTTTCTCTTACAAGCTGAACTGGCAGAGCGTGCTCTTCGTCGGCTACGGGGACGCGCGGGCGCTGGACGAAACGACGAATGTGCTGCTTCCCACGGGACGGCAGTTCTTCGTCAAGATCTCCTACGCTTTTCAAAGGTGACCCTCGCCGTCATCGCGAGGGCGGAGCCCGAGGGATCCTGAGATTGATCGGCCGGTCGGCGCCTCGAGTCCGGGATCCCTCGCTACGCTCGGGATGACACTTGAAGAGGAACTTTCCCGTCCCTCGGGTGTCCAACCTAGGGAGAATGACGGTCATGCGTTCGTCCGGAAGAGGGATCGGGGCAGGGATTCTGCTCGCGGCTGTGCTGCTGGTCGCCGGAAACGCCGCGCCCGGGCCGCAGAAGAAGAAGGTCGGCGGGATTTCTCCGGAGACACCGGTGGCCACGCCGACGCCGACTCCTTCGAAGACCTGGAAAGAGATCGACGCGCTGGTCTCGCAGCAGAAATTCCAGGAGGCGCTCAAGGGCGTCGAGGCGATCCTGGCCTCGGCGAAGAAGACGAAGGACTCCGCGAAGTGGACGAAGGCGCTGATCCGGGCCACACAGCTGCGAATGGGTCTTCACGGCGCCGAGGGCGCGGTGCGGTTTCTCAAGGACGAACCCTGGCCTTCGGACCTTCCGTCGCGCACCGCGCTCGAGCTCTTCTACGCGCAGACGCTCGTCAACTACGCGCGAACGTACTCGTGGGAGGTCGAGCAGCGCGAACGCGTCGAATCCTCGGGCAAAGTCGACCTGAAGGCCTGGACGCGCGAGCAGATCTACGACGAGGCCGCGAACGCCTATTTCGCGCTGTGGACGGACCGCGACGCCCTCGGAAAATATCCCGTCAAGATCCTTTTGGAGTTCGTCGAGCCGAACAACTATCCCGACGACATCCGCGGGACTCTCCGGGATGCGCTCGCATACTTCTACGTCGCGCTCCTCGTCGACACGGCCGGCTGGAGCCCCGCCGAGTCCAACGAGGTCTTCCGTCTGGACCTCGCGGCGCTACTGAAGCAGGACGCGGAGGGCGCCCGGTCGGTGAAGCTCGACGATCCGGCCGTGCATCCGCTGGTCCGACTGGTCGCGGTGCTCGCAGACCTCGAGGGCTGGCACTCCGCGCGGGGCGAGACCGAAGGGGCGTTCGAGGCGAGGCTCGAGAGGCTGCGGCGGCTCCACGCGTCGTTCAGCGAGGAAGAAGACCGCGAAGCGATCGAGAGTGATCTGACTGGCCGACTCCCGGCGATGACGAAATGGCCGTGGTTTGCGATGGGAAAGGCCCAGCTCGCGATGTTCCTCGAGACCTCTCCCGAGCCCGATGCGCTCGTGCGGGCGCGCGCCGTGGCGGAAGAGGGGCGGAGGGCGTACCCGGAATCGATCGGGGGTCGATACTGCCTTGCGATCGTCAAGCAGATCGAAGCCCCTTCGTATCAGCTCCGCGCGATGCGCGCCGACGGCCCGGAACGCCGGTCGATCCTCGTCTCGCACAAGAACGTCGCGTCCCTGAGGTTCCGGGCGTTCCGTCTGGACCTGCCCGCGCGCGTGGACCGAGCTCGCGACTTCAACCGGGTGCTTCCGCAGCAGGACGAGATCCTCGAGATCGTGAAGGGCCGGCCCGACGCGGAGTGGTCGACGGCGCTGCCCGACACTCCGGACTTTCGTGCGCACTCCACCTACGTCGTGCCGCCCATGAAGGCGAAAGGCCTCTACGTCGTGGCCGCCTCGGCGGCGCCGACGTTCGGAGGCCCGGGAGCGCCGCTCGAAGCGGCGAACGTCCTCGTCAGCGATCTGGTCCTCCTGATGTCGCAGAGCTCCGAGCCGGGCGCGAAGGGCGAAAGCCGGATCGAGGTGCGGGCGTTGTCGGGCTCGTCCGGGCGCCCGATCGCCGGCGCCGCGGTCGCTCTCTATCGGGGTGAGTGGAACCCGCAGAGCGTCCACCGCGAAGCCGCGGCGAGCTCCGACGCCGATGGTTACGCGACGCTGCCGGTGCGCATCGATCCGCACCAGTACCGGCAACGCTTTCTCTATGCCCGTTCGGGCGACGACCTCGCCCTGGAGCTGAACGCCGGCTACTGGTCGCCCGAGCCTCCCGAGAAGGGCGCCGTTTCATCCCTCGTGTTCACGGACCGCAGCATCTACCGGCCGACGCAAACCGTCTTCTGGAAGATCCTGGCGTATCGAGGCGACGCGAACGAGGGGCATCTCGGTGCGGCGCCCCAGACGGCGGTGACCATCTCGCTGGTGGACGCGAACAACCAGACGGTCGCGTCGCGCACGGCGACCACGAACGACTTCGGCTCCGCCGCGGGCGAGTTCGCGATTCCGGCGGGCCGGGCTCTCGGCGCCTGGCGCGTCGCGAGCTCGCTGGGCGAGGCGGCGGCTTCGGTTCGCGTCGAGGAATACAAGCGACCGACGTTCGAGGTGAAGCTCGAGGACCCGAAGGAAGCTCTCCGCCTGAATCGCCCCGCGCGCCTGACGGGCGAGGCCCGCTACTACTTCGGCCTTCCCGTGGCATCGGGACAGGTGCGCTGGCGCGTGACGCGCACACCCCAGTATCCGTGGTGGTACTGGTGGCGCGGCTGGAACCCATCCGTCCAGACCCAGACGATCGACGCGGGGACCTCGGCGATGCAGTCCGACGGACGGTTCACGCTGGCGTTCACGCCGCGCGCCGACGAGAGGAAGAACACCCGCCGCTCAGGCGTGACGTACTCGTACGCAGTAACCGCCGACGTCGCCGACGACGGCGGCGAAACGCAGTCGGCGACCCGGACGTTTCGCCTGGGCTTCGTGTCGGTGGAGGCGAGGATCTCTCCTCCCGGAGGATTCCTGCGCGAGGGCGAGCGCGCGAGCGTCAAGGTCGTGCGCACCAGCCTCGACGGCGTTCCGCGCGCCGGTAAGGGCTCCTGGCGGCTCGTGCGTCTCACGCAACCCGATCGCACGCTGTTGCCGGCCGACGAGCCGATCGAGACGCCGATCGAAGACGGGGAAGGCCGCTCGAAAGCATTTCGCACCCCGGGCGACCTGCTGCGGCCTCGTTGGCAGACCGACTATGCGCCGGAGCGCGTCATGGCGCGCTGGGAGGACGGGCCCGAGGTCGCGAGCGGCGAGCTGACGCACGACGAGAAGGGCGAGGCACAGATCGCGCTTCGGGGCCTTCCGGCCGGCGCGTATCGCATTCGGTATCGGACGACCGACGAGTTCGGTGCCGAGTTCGAGACGCCTCGCGAGATCGTCGTGGCGGCGGCGCGGACGCCGCTTTCTCTGCCGGCGATCCTGCTCGCCGAGGACAGCTCCGTCGAGGTCGGAAAAACCGCGCGCCTCTTCGTCGACTCGGGCCTCGCCGACCAGCCGATCCTCTTCGAGATCGACCGGGACGGTCGGCGGATCGAGGGACGAAGGCTCTCGTCGGGCAAGAGCTCCGAGGTGATCGAGATCCCCATCGTGGAGAGAGACCGCGGCGGCTTCGCCGTGAGAGCCGTCGTTCTGCGCGATCACCAGCTCATCACCCTGACCCAGACCATCTTCGTCCCCTGGGACGACAAGAAGCTGTCGGTGAGTTTCGCGACCTTCCGGGACAAGCTCAGACCCGGCCAGCGCGAGACCTGGACCGTCAGGATCGCGGCGCCGGGCGGCGGACCCGTCGAGAACGCGGCGGCGGAGCTGCTCGCCTACATGTACGACCGAAGCCTCGATGCCTTCGTCCCGCACAACGCGCCGGATCCGTTGTCGCTCTATCCGCAGCGCGGGACGCCCGTCTGGGACAGGCCCAGCCTCGGCGAGACCTACTTCATGTCGATCGGGGGCAGCTACCCGAGCCTTCCGTCGCCGCCCGTGCTGACACCGGACTCGCTGAAGCTGTACGGCGGCTACGGAATCGGCGGTCCGGGCCGGCGAGGCTACCTCGCGGGAGTCTCGGCGCAGTCGGTCGTCAGCGGTGAGGTGGCCGTCATGGACGCCGCGGCTCCGGCCTCCGCTCCCGCCGCGAAAGCCGCGCGGACGCGCGGGGACGTCGGTCTCAAGGAAGAAGAGAAGAGCGGCGCGGCGTCGCAAGCCGCGGTTCCTCTGCGCAGCAACTTCGCCGAAACGGCATTCTGGAAGCCGCATCTTCTGACCGGCGCCGACGGATCGGCGTCGATCGAGTTCACGGTCCCCGACTCCGTGACGTCCTGGAACGTCTTCGTCCACGCCGTCACGAAGGACCTGAAGGCGGGCTCGATCCGGAGAGAAACGCGCAGCGTCAAGGATCTGATGGTCCGGCCCTACGTCCCGCGCTTCCTCCGCGTGGGAGATCTGGCCGAGCTGAAGATCGTGGTCAACAACGCCTCCTCCAAGGGTCTCTCGGGACGCGTGACGCTCGACATTCTCGACACGGAGACCAACGAGAGCGCGCTGGCGCGCTTCGGCCTGACTCCGGAGCAGGCCACGCAGCCGTTCTCCGCGGCGGCTGGCGGTGGCGCCGACACGACCTTCCGTTTGACGACGCCTCCTCGGGTCGGCTCCTATGCGATCAAGGCCACGGCGGTCTCGAGCGACTTCTCGGACGGGGAGCTGCGTCCCGTTCCGGTCCTCCCCGGCCGGATGGAGCTCGCCCAGTCCCGCTTCGCGACGCTGCGCGGCGGCGAGCGGCGGACGCTGAGCTTCGAGGATCTCGCGAAGCTCGACGATCCCACCCGAGTCGACGAGCTCCTCGTGGTCACAGTCGACGCGCAGCTCTTCTACTCGGTCCTGTCGGCGCTCCCCTACCTCGTGAACTACCCCTACGAGTGCACGGAGCAGACGCTGAACCGTTTCGTGTCGACGGGAATCGTTTCGTCCGTGTTTCGCGATTTCCCGGCGGTCGCGAAGATGGCCGAGGAATTCTCGAAGCGCGACACGCGGCTGGAGACCTTCGACGCTCTGGATCCCAACCGGAAGATGGCTCTCGAGGAAACGCCCTGGCTCGAAGAGGCTCGCGGCGGTTCGAAGCCGGGCGGAGACCTCGTCCGGGTCCTCGACCCTCGTATCGCTGCAGCTGACCGCGAGGTGGCGCTGGCGAAGCTGCGCAAGGCCCAGACCGAATCCGGAGGGTTTCCGTGGTGGCCGGGAGGGCCTCCGTCGCCGTACATGACGCTCTACATCCTGCACGGCTTCGCCAATGCAATCGAGTTTGGCGTCGAGGTGCCTAAGGACATGGTTCAGAAGGGCTGGAAGTACGCGGGCGACGACATCAAGCGGGAGCTCGAGTCGTGCATGCACGTCGGCGTCGTCTGCGAGTTCGTGACGTTCGTCAACTACGTCCTCTCGTCCTATCCCGACGAGAGCTGGTACGCGCCGGCCTTCGACGCGGCCTATCGAAAGCGGCTCCTCGACTATTCCTTCGCGCACTGGAAGGAGCACTCACCGTACCTCAAGGGTCAGCTCGCGCTGACGTTGAAGCGGATGGGCCGTCTGAGCGACGCGAAGCTCGTGTGGGACTCGGTCATGGACTCGGCCAAGAACGACCGCGACCTCGGCACGTACTTCGCGCCCGAGGACCGGTCCTGGCTCTGGTACAACGACACGGTCGAGACGCAGGCGTTCGCGCTGCGAGTCCTGGCCGAGCTCTCGCCCGCCGACGCGAGGCGCGAGGGATTCGTGCAGTGGCTCTTTCTCAACAAGAAGCTGAACCACTGGAAGTCGACGCGGGCCACGGCCGAGGCGATCTACGCGCTCGTCTGGTATCTGAAGAAGGAAGGCGCGCTCGCCGTCTCCGAGAGTGTGACGGTCGAGGCCGGCGGTCAGACGACGACGTTCGCCTTCGAGCCTGACCGTTACACCGGCAAGCACAACCAGGTCGTCATCCCCGGCGGAAAGATCGACCCCCGACGGGACTCCGCGATCGCCGTCGAGAAGACCGGCAAGGGCCTCGCCTTCGCGTCAGCGACCTGGCGCTTCTCGACCGAGAAGATGCCGGAGGAGGACCGCGGCGACTTCTTCGCGGTGTCGCGCAAGTACTTCCTGCGCGAGTCGACCCCATCGGGCTTCGTCTTGAAGCCGCTTGCGGAAGGCGCCGCCGTCCACCCGGGCGACGAGATCGAGGTGCAGATCTCGCTCCGCGCCAAACACGCCGCCGAGTACGTCCACCTGAGAGACCCGCGGCCGGCCGGTGCCGAGACCCAGAACGTCCTGTCCCGCTACAAGTGGGACCTCGGAATCTCCTGGTATGAGGAGACACGCGACTCCGGCGCGAACTTCTTCTTCGAGTGGCTGCCCGCCGGGGAGTACACGTTCAAACACCGTATCCGGGCGAACATGGCGGGCACGTTCAAGGTCTCTCCCGCGACGGTCCAATCCATGTACGCGCCGGAATTCAACGCCTACACCGCGGGCGCGACGCTGACGATCCGATAAGGCCGTCATCCCGAGGGCCGCAGGCCCGAGGGATCCCGTACTCAACGAGCCGGCGAATCAAGTCCGGGATTCCTCGCTGCGCTCGGGATGACGTCAGCGTTTCTTCTTCGCCAGAAGCGCGATGTCGACGGTGACCTTGTTGCCGACGACCTTGGCCTCCGAGTTGCCGGTCCAGGCCATGCCGTAGTCGCGGCGGTCGAAGCTGAAGGTCGCGTGGATGCCGATGTGCTCGTCGGCCTGGGGGCCGTCGAAGCGTCCCTGGATGGTGAAGGGAAGGACGATCGGCTTGGTCACGCCGTGGAGAGTCAGGTTTCCGGACGCCTCCCAGCTCTTGACGGTTTTCTTCACACGGCGGCTCTCGAAGCGGATCTCGGGATACTTCTGCGTGTCGAAGAACGCGGGCGTGCGCAGCTTCGCGTCCCAGGAATCGCTGCCGGTATCCACGCTCGCCATCTCGATCAACGCAACGACCTTCGCCTGCGAGAGGTCGCGCGCCTTGCCGGCGTTGATCTTGACGTCGTACCGCATGAACTTGCCGGTGACTTTCGAGACGGCCATGACCGGCACCGAGAACTGCACGTTGGATCCTTCGGGCTCGATCGTGTATTCGGCCGCGAAGAGAGCCGTCGCTCCCGCGAGCAGGGCTGCGGCGGCGCCGGCGGCGATTCGAGACGTCATAGCTCCTCCGGAGTGGTCGGCGAAGGCTATTTCATTTCGGTCGGGCGTAGAATCCCCGCGCTTCTTCAGGAGGATCCATGAGACGCGTCCTCGCGCTGCTGGCGCTCCTGGCGTGCCCTGTCGGCGCGCTCGGCCAGATCGTTCCCGGCGACCGGCTCCCCGAAGGCCCGGAGCGGCCCGTCCGAGAGCGCTCCTTCCACATCCAGAGCTACAAGGCGGATCTGCGATTCGACATGGCCAGAGAGGCGATCTCGGGCACGGCCACCGTGACCTTCGTCGCGCTGCGAGCGCCACTGGCGACTCTCTCGCTGGATGCCGCCGACCTCCAGGTCTCGAAAGTCGATCGTGCAGGCCGGGCGCAGGCGTTCCAGAGCGATGCCTCCGGCTTCACGCTCGACGTCGCTCTCGATCCTCCCGTCGCCGTCGGCGAAACCGCAACCGTGGCGATCACGTACGCGTGCAAGCCGCGTACGGGGCTGTACTTCTTCCCGCAGGAAGGGAAGCTCGCAGCGCAGGCATGGAACTACGGCGAGGGTGGCCTCCACCGGGGCTGGCTGCCGATCTACGACGACACCAACGATCGCTTTGCGGTCGAGCTCCTCGTGACGGTGCCGGCCGGGCTGACGGCCGTCGCCAATGGGCGGCTGGCGGATTCGCGCGACAATCCGGACGGAACGCGCACGTTCCACTGGATCCAGAACGGCCCGATCCCGAACTACCTCATGACGGTGGACGTGGGCGCGCTGACCCGCGTGCCGCTCCGCGACGCGAAGGTCGGCGACAAGACCGTTCCTCTCTCGGTGTGGACACCGCCCGGAACGGAGGGGTCGGTCCCGTTCCCGTTCGGCAACACGCCCGACATGGTCGAGTTCTTCTCGAAGGCCATGGGCTATCCGTATCCGTGGTTCAAGTACGACCAGGTCGTCCTCCGTGAGTTCTCCGGCGCGATGGAGACGACGACGGCGACCGGCTTCTCGGAGACCGAGCTGCGCAAGGCGGGTGACCCGCCGGATCTCTCGCCCGACTTCGAGAAGGTGTGGCCGACCTTCACCTACGAAGACGTCGTGGCGCACGAGCTCGCCCATCACTGGTTCGGCGACCTCGTCACGTGCCGGTCGCTGGGCTCGATCTGGTTGAACGAGTCCTTCGCGACCTTCTGGCACACGATCTGGAACGGACACGCGCACGGCGAGGACGACCTGACCTACCAGAGGTGGGTCTACCTGAATAAGTACGTGGACTACGTCCGCACGACCGGCAGCGTGCGGCCGATGGAGTACCTCCACTACAAGGAGCCGGCGGCGATGTACCAGGAAGAGACGACCTACGTGAAGGGGTCGCTCGTGCTCCACATGATCCGCCACTTCCTTGGCGCGGCGGAGTTCGACCGGATGATTGCGGCCTACCTGAAGAAGAACGAGTTCTCGAGCGTCGAGTCGGCGGATCTCGCGGAAGCGATCGAGCAGGCGGCCGGCCGGAACCTCTCGTGGTTCTTCTCCGACTGGGTCGTCGGCGGCGCCGGTCATCCGCGCTTCGAGGTGTCGTACCGCTGGTCCGCGGAACGCAAGCAGGTAGACCTGACGGTCAAGCAGATCCAGGCCGATCTTCCGTTCGAGAACGAGTTTCGCCTTCCCGTCGAGGTCGAGATCGCCGAGTCCGCTGGCGCGAAAACCCATCGGGTGGAGCTCTCGGGCTGGGAGACGACCGTGGCGCTGCCGGCGGCCACGCGGCCCACGCGCGTGACCTTCGACAAGGGTGGCTGGCTGGTCTGCGAGGTCGCGTACGCGCGGCCGTTCACCGAGGTCCTCGCCGAGCTCTCGGGCGCGGATCTCGCCGGGAAGCTGCGGGCGGCGAGACAGCTCGCCGTGGATTACTCGTCCGACGCGCGCTCGGTCGACGCCCTTTCGAAGCTGCTCACAGATCCGGCGGCGCACTGGGGTTTGAAACAGGAGGCGGCGATGGATCTGGGGCGGATCGGCGGCTCCGCCGCGGTGACGCCGCTAACGCAGGCGCTCGGTGGATCCGATGCGCGCGTCCGCCGCGCGGTGGCGCTGGCTATGGGTCAGGCGGGCGAGGCCTCGGTGGCTTCGACGCTGCGGAAGACGATCGAGACCGACAGGGCCGAAGACGTCGTCGCCGCCGCCGAGATCTCTCTGGGCCGGCTTCGGAGTGCCGGCGCCCGCGAATACCTGACGAAGCAGCTCGATCGAAGCTCGCGCTGGTGGGATTCGGTCCGCCTGGGCGCTCTTCTCGGTCTCGGCAAGCTCGCCGATCCCTCGCTTGCGGGTCTCTTCGAGAAATACACGGATCCGAGCTACAACCAGCAGGTGCGCCTGGCTGCGCTTGCGGGCTGGGAGTCGGCGGCTCCGGAGGACCCGAAGCTCGCGGCGAAGCTGCGTTCTCTGACGTCCGATCGCAATCGCTCGGTTCGCCTGGCGGCGATCCAGAAGCTCGGCAAGCTCCACCGCCAGGAGGACGTCGCGATGCTCGAAACGCTCGCGAAGGAGCCGGACCCCACGGTCGCCCAGTACGCACGGGAGGGAATCGAGGAAACGGAGAGCTTCGTGGGCAAGACCAAGCCGGCCGAGTCCCCGAAGCGCTGAGGTCGTGTCCTACACTGCGCGTGACATGAGAGTCCGGCGCGCCGTCTTCGCGGTTCTCGTCAGCGCGTCCCTGTCCGTTCCGGCGTCCTCCCAGACGGAGCGGATCACGATCCCGGCCGTCGCGTCGATCGTCGGGGTATCGCCGTTCTTCTCGGACGTGCGCGTTTTCAACACCTCCTACGCGTCGGCCGTCGAGATCACGGCGACGTACCGGTGTTTCCTGGGAAGCTGCCCGGCGGCGACCGCCACCGAGACCTTCGTGCTCGCGCCGCGCGAGGCCCGGGCGTTCGACGACATGGTCTCCGCGACCTTCCACGCGCCGAACTCGGCCGGAGGCGTCGAGCTCGACGTGGGATCCGGCGGAAGCGCGGCCGGCGTCGCGGTCACCAGCCGCCTTTACTCGACGGAGCCGGAGCCGACGGTCGGGATGTTCATCCCGGGAAAGACATTGTCGTCGGCCCACCGCTATTCGATGCTGACGCAGATCGCCAACGCGTCCGGCGATCCGGGCTTCCGCACGAACGTCGGCGCCTTCAACGGCGAAGACACGGCCGCTCTGGTCACCTTCGCGGTGTTCTGGGAAGGTCACTGGGTCGGAGAGGTGATCCGGTCGGTGCCTCCGCACTCCGGCGTCCAGATCAACGACGTGTTCGGCCCCAACGGAATCCATCACCCGCTGTTGTCGACGTCGAGCGGCATCGTGACGGTCAAGACCGACGGCCCGGCCGTGTTCACGTATGCCGCGGTGATCGACAACAACACGACCGATCCCATCTTCGTGACCGGAGCGCCGGACGTCGCGCCGGTGCTCTCTGTCGCGGGCACCTACGACACGCACGTCTCCCTGGAACAGAACACGTGCGGCAGCGTGACGGTGCAGGACAATCCGACCACGGTCGTCCAGACGCCGGGATCGCACGCGATGACGCTGACGCATGCGAACATCACCTACGATGGCACCGTCAACGACGACGGAACGTTCACCACGCAGCCGAAGTCGGTCTCGGCGGGCGGCGCGCAGCTCACGATCTCGATCCAGGGACAATTCGGCCCGCAGGGCTTCACGGCTACCGTGCGCGTGGACCAGACCGCTCCGGCCCCCGCGTGCTTCTATCTGGTGGACTGGAACGCCGTGAAACAGACCGGCGCGAACTTCTTCCCCTGACGCGCGAGCTAGGCCGCGGCCTCGCCGTCCCGCACGATCCGCCCGTCGCGGATCTCGACGATGCGTCCGGCGCGGCGCGCGAGCGTCATGTCGTGGGTGATGACGACAAGTGTGGAGCCCTGCTGCCAGAGCTCCGAGAAGAGGGCCATGATGTCGCCGCCGGCGGAGGTGTCGAGGTTTCCGGTCGGCTCGTCGGCGAGGATGACGTCCGGCTGCATCGCCAGCGCCCGCGCGATCGCCACGCGCTGCATCTGGCCGCCGGAGAGCTCGGTCGGCTTGTGGTCCATCCGATCGGCCAGGCCGACGCGTGAGAGGAGCTCCGCGACGCGCTCGCGGCGCTTTTTCGGCGGAACGCCGCCAAAAAGCAGTGGCATCTCGACGTTCTCGAAGGCCGTGATCTGGGGCAGCAGGTTGAAGCCCTGGAACACGAACCCGACCCGGCGGTTGCGCACGTCGGCGAGCTCGTCACGCGTGAACTTCGACACGTCCTCACCTCCGAGGCGGTAACGGCCGTCGGTGGGCGTGTCGAGGCAGCCGACGAGGTTCATCAGCGTCGACTTGCCGGAGCCCGAAGGCCCGACGATCGCGACGAATTCGCCCTTTTCGACGGCGAGGTCGATGCCCTTCAACGCCGCGACCTTGACCTTGCCGGTGTCGTAGACCTTCCGGATGCCGGACATGTCGATGATGTTCGCGGGCACGGGCACCTCCGTCTTCATTCGTACCGCAGGGTCGAGGCCGGATTGATCGACGCGGCGCGCCGCGCGGGGAAGTAGCCCGCGAGCAGCCCGCAGGTTCCGAGGATCGCGATGGTCGCGATGCCGATGGGCCACGAGAGAGTGGGTCGGCCCAGGAATTCGAGGACGTCGTTGCCTTCGATCGGCAGAAACGACAGCCCCGTCACGATCACGATCGCGATCAGGGCGCCGAAAAGTCCGCCGACCAGCGTGTAGACCAGCCCTTCCAGAATGAAGGGTCCGGTGATCCAGCCACGGCGCGCCCCGAGAGCCATCTTCACGCCGATCTCCTTGGTGCGCTCTTTGACGACGGCGTACATGATGTTCGCCACGCCGACGCCGCCGATGATCAGCGTCAGCGCGCCGATTACGCCGAAGAAGAGCTCGAGGCCGATCATGATCTTCGCCGACATCTTCTGGCCCTTGACCGTGTCCCAGAGTCCCCAGACCCGGGGATCCTCGGGGTCGAACCCGAGCCGCGGGCCCATCACCTCGTTGAAGTGCTTGAGCGCCGCGGGCATGTCGTCAGCGTTCCTGACGCGGAAGACCACGACATTGAGCCGGTTGTCCTTGTCCCCAAGGACCGCTTTGAACGTGGACTGCGGAATGACCGCATGCGTCGCGTCCGGTCCGCCGTACGTCGAGGACTGGCGCTTGCGCTGCATCACGCCGATGACCGTGAACGGAGAATTGTTGATGAGGACGGTCTTCCCGAGCGGATCCTCGGGCCCGAAAATGTCCTTGGCCATCTCGTTGCCGAGGAAGACCACGCGGCGCTTCTCGTCCTCGTCGTTGGGGTTGATGAACCGTCCGCGGGCCTTGGGGAAGTGCTTCCGCGCGTCGCCGTAGTCCCAGCGCGTGCCGATGACGCGGCCGTTGACGGTCTTGCGTCCGTAGGTCAGCGCGGTGCGCCATGAGGTCAGCTCTCCCCAGATCGCGTCGAGCTCCGGCAGGCGCTCGCGCGCATAGTCGATGTCCTCCAGCTTCGGGCGGACCGGCCGGCCCTCGGGAAGGCCCTTGTAGGGCTTGGAGGTCTCGCCGGGCCACATGATCGCGAGGTTGTTCCCCATGGCCTGCTCGTTGGACATCATCTGGCGCTTCAGGCCCTCGCCGAACGCCAGCAGCATCAGGATCGTGACCGTCCCCCAGGCGAGGGAGGCGATCGTCAGCGTGGCGCGCTTCTTCTGGAGCCGCGCCGACGACAGGAAGAGATGCAGGACGACGGAGAGGTCGCGTTTCATAGTTTCATCGCGACTACGGGATCCAGGCGCGAGGCGTCGCGCGCCGGGAAGTAGCCGGCGAGGAGTCCCGTCAGGCCCAGGATCGCGGCCGTCATCGCGGCCACGGAGAGCGAAAGGTCCGGATCGCCGACGAATTCGGTCACGCCGAACTTGGGGAACAAGGCGCAGACGGCGAAGGAGATGGCGAATCCGAGGGCGCCCCCCATTCCGGTGATCAGGAGCGTCTCCAGCAGGAGCTGCCGCAAGAGCCAGCGATCGCGGGCTCCCAGGGCCATCTTGATGCCGATCTCCTTGGTCCGCTCCTCGACCACGACGTTCATGATGTTGGAGACGCCGATGCCGCCGACGATGAGCGTGAAGGAACCAATGATTCCCAGAAAGAGGCGGAACGACAGGAAGAACGTGGCGAAGAACTTGAGGTTCTCAGTCGTGTCCCAAACGGAGAAGGCTTCCTTGTCGTCGGGGTCGAAGCGCTGTCGCTGCGCGATGACGCGGCGCACGTCGTCGGTGACCTTCTCGGTTTCGCCGACGGCCTTCGCCTGATAAATCAGGTTGTCGACCCATTTCTCGCCGGTGATCGCGCGGAACGTCGAGCTGGGGATGAAGCCCTTCTGGTTGTCGCGCCCGCTGTAGCTCGAGTTCTGGACCTTCTCGGTGAGCACGCCGACGACGAGGAACGGCGAGCCGCCGAGCATCACCGTCTTGCCGACCGGCTTCGCGTCCTTCCCGAATACGTCCTCGGCCATCTTCCAGCCGATGAAGAGCACCCGCCGCTGCTCGTCCATGTCGCTCGAGTTGATGAAGCGGCTGCCCTCCTGGGGGATGAGGTTGCGCATCGGGCCGAACTCGGGAGAAACACCGGAGATGT
The DNA here is from genome assembly GCA_046724475.1 of Acidobacteriota bacterium. Taxonomy (GTDB): domain Bacteria; phylum Acidobacteriota; class Thermoanaerobaculia; order UBA5066; family Gp7-AA6; genus DAHUXD01. The sequence continues at coordinate 18,316 of JBKOVK010000181.1, forward strand.
CGATGGCGATCGTCTTCGCTCCGTAGTTGAGCTTCAGCGTCTTCGAGTATTCGCTGGAGATCAGATTGAGGCCCCGCCCCTCGCGGCGGATCGCCTCCACGTCTTCCTCGTTCAGACGGATCTTGCGCCCTTTGCCGAGCCCTTCGAACGGAATCGACGTCAGGCCAGGCCAGGCGATGCAGATCGCGTCGCCGATGCCGGAGCTGTTGACGATCATCTGGCGCTGCAGGCCCTTGCCGAACGCCCCGAGCAGGCTCACGGACACAGTGCCCCACACGATCCCGAACATCGTCAGGAAAGTGCGGAGCTTCTGGCTCCGCAAGTCCCGCCACATCTGGCGCACGGCGTCGCGCAGGGAGAGCATGGCTCCCTAGTCGACCGCGGACGTCAGCTTCTTGGGCGGCCGCTCCAGGACCTTGGCCCCGAGCGAGAGGCCTTCGGCGACCTCGACATTCAAGCCGTCGGAGATCCCGAGCTTCACCGCGGTCTTCTTCGGCGGATCCTTGGGCTTGGCGGCCGGCAGCTCGACGAACGTCTTCTTACCCCCGTCCTCGAAGATCACGACGCGCTCGGGGATCGTCAGCACGTCCTTCTTCTCCCGGATGATCAGGTCGGCGTTGGCGGAGTATCCCGCGCGCAACGTCACCTTCGTGCCGGGATCGAGCTCGATCTCGATGTCGAAGAGCGTGGCTCCTTCCTTCTGCTGCGCCTGCGGCGCGATGCGCGAAACCTTTCCGGTCACCACGTCCGTGGGCAGTGCGCCGACCTTGATCCGCGCCGGCAGGTCCACGTGGAGCTTGCCGACGTCGATCTCGTCGACCGTGCCCTTGAAAATCAGGTCGTTCATGTCGGCGATCGCGGCGAGCTCGGTGCCCGGCTGGTACGAGGTCAGCGGCACGACTGGCTCACCCGGGTTGACGGCGCGCGTCAAGATGGTGCCGGCGGCGGGCGCGCGGATGATCGACTCCATGCGGACACCCTCGGTCTGGATGTGGCCTTCCCGGGTCAGGCCGCGCTGCTGCTCGGCCTTGGCGAGGGCGACCTTGGCGAGCTCGAAGGCTTCGCGCTTGACGTCGAGGTCCGACTTGGCCACGACGCCGCTCCTATTGAGCTCCTGCGACCGCTCGAACTCGGCCTTGGCTCTCTCATACGAGGCGCGCGTCGAATCGAGCTGCCGGTCGACGTCGGTCAGCTCCTGCGGCGTAGGGTCCGGCGCGATCTCGAAGAGGGGATCGCCGACCTTAACCTTGTCACCGACGTTGACCATGCACCGCTTGACCAGGCCCGAGATCTTCGACTTGATCGAGAACTTCTGTCGCGGCTGAATCTGGCCGACGGCCAGGGCCTTCTCCGTGACCGAGCCCTTCTCGACGGAGACGATCTTCTGTTCGCTGTCGGATCCTTTTCCGCTTCGGGCGAGGGCGTACACGGCTACGGCCGCGGCCAGCAGGACGGCCAGAAGCAGCAGAGTTTTGAAGAGCTTCGACATGCGATCCTCCGAAGACCAGAAACGGCGGAAACGACCGCTCACGGCGACCTCGTTACCTTCCGAGATGGGGTACGCAGCGGGAGGCGAGAGGTTCCGCAGTCAGTAGGCAGTAAGCGGTAAGCAGTAAGCCGTTGTTTTCGCCTCCTTACCGCTTACTGCTTACTGCCGACTGCTTACGGACCGACAGAACGACTGATATCTTTGACCCGGAAGGGGTTGCGCGTGATTCGTGGCGACCGGGTCTACCTCAGAGCGATCGAGCGGGAGGACCTTGCCCGCTGTCACAAGTGGATCAACGACGAGGCACTGACGGCGACGCTGGCGCAGCGCTATCCGGTTTCGCTGGCTCAGGAGTCGGATTGGATCGAGCGCATGGCCCGGGGACAGGACCCCTCGAAGCTGACGCTGGCGATTTGTGTGGCCAGAGACGGCCGGCACGTCGGCAACTGTGGGCTGGAGGCCATCGATCGCGACAACCGCACCGCGACTCTGGGCATCCTCATTGGCGAGGCAGACTTCCGTGGCAAAGGACTCGGCGAGGACGCGGTGCGGGCCCTGTGCCGATATGCGTTTGACGAGCTGGACCTGCGAAAGATTCGACTCGACGTGTATGCCGTCAATCCGGGAGCCGAGAAGACGTACGCGCGCGTCGGCTTCCGCCGCGAAGGTGTGCTCCGGCAGGAGGCGTTCCGCCGCGGCAAGCCCGTGGACGTGATCCGGATGGGACTCCTGAAGGAGGAGCTGCTCACGGAGTCCCGCAGCCGCCGCCCGAAGGCGCGTCGCTCGTGAGCGCCCCGGAGTATCGCTTCGTCTCGCATTGGAAGGTCCTGGGGACGCCCGACGAAGTCTCCGACATTCTTGCGAACGCGCGGGAGCTGCCTCGTTGGTGGCCCTCGACGTATCTCGAGGCGGATGTGCTCGACGAAGGCGACGAGAGCGGCGTGGGCCGGCGCGTCCGACTCCACACCAAGGGCTGGCTGCCGTACACGCTTCGCTGGGAGTTCGAAGTCACCGAGTCCCGCCATCCCGAGGGCTTTTCGATCGCGGCGAAGGGAGATCTCACGGGGCAGGGAACCTGGACGTTCGAACCCTCGGGCGCGTGGACGCTGGTGCGCTACGACTGGCGTGTGCGCGCCGAGAAGCCGCTTCTCGCGGTGCTCTCGCCGGTGCTGCGCCCGCTATTCGCGGCGAACCATCGCTGGGCGATGGCGCGCGGCGAGGAGAGCCTGGAGCTGGAGCTCGCGCGCCGACGCGCGGCCACGCCGGCCGAGAAGGCCCGAATCCCGCCGCCGCCGATGCCGACGACGACGTCGCCCCTGCCGATACTGGCGGGCGCCGCCGCCATTGGCTTAGGCGCCTTCGCGGTGGCCCGTCTGGTCGGGGGGCGCCGCCCTCGCCGCCGCCGATTCGGACGCAGGGGGTGGAGATGAACTGGAACGCCCTGGTCGGCAATTGGAGCGCGGACCTGCACTTTCTGGGCGGAGTCGCTCTCGCGATGATCCTCGGGTCGCTCATCGGCCTCGAGCGCGAGTTCGCGGGCAAGCCAGCGGGCCTGCGCACCCACATGCTGCTGTGCGGGGCCGCGGCGCTCCTGACCGAAGTCGGCCTGGCGATGGTCCACCAGTCGATCGCAGCGCCCAGCCCGTCGCTGCGCGCGGACCCCGTCGTGATCGTGCAGGCCGTCGCGACGGCCGTGGGCTTCATCGGGGGTGGAACGATCCTGCGCCACCCCGAGACCGATCGTGTCGAAGGCCTGACCACGGCCGCGTCGCTCCTGTTGACGTCGGCGATCGGCATGGCGGCGGCGAGCAGCCGGGCCATCCTGGCCGTCGGCGTGACGCTGCTGGCTCTCCTGGTGCTGCGCGGCGTTCGTTGGGCCGAGGTCAAGATCGGCAAGCGCAAGCCCCGAACGCATTGACCGAGCGGCTTCTTCGCCGCGGCATCGGCCGGCTCGACGCGACGGCGCTCGTGGTCGGGTCCATGATCGGTTCCGGAATCTTCATCGTCTCGGCGGAAAGCGCGCGGCTGCTGCGTTCCGCGCCGCTGCTTCTCGCCGTCTGGGTGGTGGCGGGTCTCCTCACGATGGCCGCCGCGATCTCCTGCGCGGAGCTCGCGGCGATGCTTCCACGGGCGGGCGGGCAGTACGTCTTTTTTCGAGAAGCCTACGGACCGCTCCCGGGCTTTCTCTTCGGGTGGGCCATGCTGCTCGTGATCCAGACCGGCACGATCGCGGCCGTGGCCGCGGCCTTCGCGCGGTTTCTCGCCGTGTTGCTTCCGGGGCTCTCGGATTCTCCGTGGACGAGCCTGGGTCCGCTCGCGGTCACGCCCCAGCGGTTGGTCGCGATCGGCGTCATCTCGCTCCTGACGGCCACGAACGCCACCGGCCTGCGCGCGGGAACGCTGACGCAGAACGTCTTCACGCTGGCCAAGCTCGCCGCGCTTCTGGCGCTGGCCCTCGGCGGCCTCCTGCTGGGGACGGCGGACACGTTCCGACAGCCGTCCGACACGTTCTCCCGGACGCTCGTCGAGAGCCGCGACGCGCTCGGTTTCGCGATCGCCTTCGCCGCCGCGCTCGTGGGCCCATTCTTCTCGCAATCGGCGTGGAACAACGTCACCTTCGCCGGCGAGGAAGTCCGCGATCCCGGCCGCACTCTTCCGCGGGCGCTCGTCGTGGGATGCCTGATCGTCACGGTGACCTATGTCCTGACCAACGTGGCTTACCTCAAGACGTTGGGCTTCGTCGGCGTCGCGTCGGCGCCCCAGGATCGCGTCGGTACGGCGGCTGCCGGAGCGCTCTTCGGAACCGCGGGCGCCCGCGCGATGGCGGCGGCGATCCTGATCTCGACTTTCGGGTGCGTGAACGGCCTGATCCTCTCCGGCGCGCGCGTCTCGTACGCGATGGCACGGGACGGGCTTTTCTTCTCGGGACTCGCCCGCCTCAACCCCGCCGCCGTGCCGGGGAACGCGCTCGCGCTGCAGGCGGTGTGGGCGTCGCTTCTCGTCTTGACGGGGACCTACAGCCAGCTCTTGCGCTATGTGGTTTCCGCGGACCTCCTTCTCTACGTGGCGCTCGTGCTCGCCGTGCCGATGCTTCGCCGGCGCCAGCCGGCTCTTTTGCGCCCGTTCCGCGCGCCCGGCTATCCATGGCTGCAGCTCGCCTACGCGGGTTGCGGAGTCGTTCTGATCGTTCTTCTGTTGATCGGGATACCGGACTGGACGTGGCCCGGATACCTCCTGCTGGCCTCGGGCGTGCCGATCTACTTCCTGTGGAAGCGCCGCGCTTAACGAGGCTGCGCGACGGAGCGCTCCTCGTCGAGCACCCTGGACTGCGCGACGACGAGGCGAACCATGCCTCCGTCCGCCTCGGCCGGGAGCTGCGGGAAGCGCGACTCGAAGGCTTGCTCGACGCGATTCCCGGGGCGCGGTCGCTCCTCCTGCTGTTCGAGCCGGAGAAGCTTTCGCTGCAGGGCCGCGCCGAAGAGATCGCGAGGGCGGCGGGGCGGGAGGAGCCCGAAGGCGAGATTCGTCTCCACCGCATCCCGGTCGTCTACGACGGAGAAGACCTCGCCACCGTCGGGAAGCGAAGCGGACTCGGACCCGAGGAATTCGCGCGACGCCACGCGGGCGCGGCCTATCGCGTCGCGTTCGTCGGCTTCGCTCCGGGCTTCGCCTATCTCTCCGGGCTTCCGCCCGAGCTCGCCGCGTCGCGTCTCCCATCGCCTCGCGCGCGCGTGCCACGGGGAACCGTCGCGATCGGCGGACCGTGGACCGGAATCTACCCCTCCGAATCTCCGGGAGGCTGGAACCTGATCGGGCGCACGTCGGTGCATCTGTTCGATCCGCGGGCGAATCCTCCTTCGCGACTCCGAGCCGGTGACCGCGTGGCGTTCGAGGCCGCGAGGCCGGACGAGCTCCCGCCGCCTCCTGCGGAGCCCGCCGCGTTCGAGCCCGCCGGACGACCTCTCTTGCGCGTGGTCTCGCCCGGCCTCTTCACCTCCGCACAGGGCGCGCCGCGCTACGGTCTCGGATCGTTCGGCGTGCCGGCGGGCGGAGCGATGGATCTGCTGTCGCTGGACCTTGCGAACACGCTCGTCGGCAACGGCCCAGGCGCCGCGGCGCTCGAGATGACGCTCGCCGGGCCGGAGCTCGAATGTCTCGAGGATGCAGTCCTCGCCGTGGCGGGCGCACCTCTGGACATCTCGGTCGAGGGCCGGCCGGCGCCGTTCGGTCGATCCTTTCGTGCGAGACGCGGCGAGCGAGTGCGGTGCGGGCGCACATCCGGCGGCGCGCGTGCGTACCTGGCGGTGCGCGGCGGTCTCGAGCGCGGCCTTCCCGGGGAAGCGACGAAGAGAATCGCGCGCGAAGAGGTGCTCGCGGCCGGCGTTTCACCCGTGACTGCGGAACACACCCGCGCTTCGGCGGTCCCGCTTCCGTCGGAGCTCCGGCTTCGCGTCGTGCTCGGGCCCGAAGTCGACCGATTTCCTCCGAACGAGATCGACCGTTTTCTCCACACCGTCTGGCGCGTGAGTCCCGAGAGCGATCGCCGCGGACTTCGTCTGGACGGGCGTCCGCTCGAATTCTCGGCGGCGGCGGAGATATCTCCGGCCGGGATGCCCCCCGGCACGATCGAGGTTCCCGCCGGCGGTCTGCCGATTCTCCTCGGCCCGGATGGGCCTGTGACGGGGGGCTATCCCCGAATCGCCGCGGTCATAGGGGCGGACCTGCGCCTGCTCGGCCAGGCCCGGCCGGGAGACGCACTCCGATTTCAGGCCGTCTCTTTGCACGAAGCCCTCCTTGCGAGGAGTAGGATGAGTCTCCCTTGAGCATCGACCTGAACGCGGACGTCGGCGAGGGAATGGACGACGCGGCTCTCCTGCCGTTCGTCACGTCGGCCAACGTCGCGTGCGGCCTGCACGCCGGCGACCCCTCCGTCATGGACGGGACGGTCACGCTGGCCCTCTCGCGCGGCGTGCGGGTCGGGGCCCATCCCGGCTATCCCGACCCGGAGCACTTCGGACGCGAACCGATGGAGATGTCCGGGGACGCCGTGGAGAACCTGGTTCTCTACCAGATCTCGGCGCTCGACGGCTTCGTTCGATCCCGCGGCGGAACGCTCACGCACGTCAAGCCGCACGGCGCCCTCTACCACGCCGGCGCGCAGTTCCCGGACGTCGCGCGCGCGATCGCCGAAGGCGTGCGGCGCTTTCGGACCAGCCTGGTCCTCGTGGGCGCCGCCGGATCGATGCTCATCGAGGCCGGTCGGGACGCGGGGCTCGAGGTCGCGGAGGAGGCTTTCGCCGACCGGCGCTATCAGGCGGACGGAGCGACCGTGCCCCGGGGGCAGCCCGGAGCCGTGATCACGAATCCCGACGAGGCCGCGGAGCAGGCGGTGCTGCTGGCGCGGGACCGCGTCGCCGTCGCGGCCGGCGGCACGCGCGTGAGCGTGCGCGCGGATACCCTTTGCCTGCACGGCGATACGCCCGGCGCCGAATCCATCGCGCGCCGAATCCATGAGCGCTTCCGGGCCGAGGGCATCCGAATTGCACCCCTGGAGCCGGGGCGGGTGTCCCGGCGCGGAGAGCACGTCATCCCGCCGGGCTAGCCGGCTTCGGCGCACGCATGAGCACGATCGACGACGAGACCGGCGAAGAAGCGCGAAGCTTCGGAGACCGAGTGTCCGCGGCGGCGAACGCCACCGCTTCGCTCCTGCGAACGCGGCTGGCGATCTTCAAGGAAGAGCTCTCGGTCAAGGCCGTATTCGCGGGCAAGGGCATGGCCGCGGTGGCCGCGGCCGCCGCGTTCGCGGTCGCGATGATCCTGATGCTGGGCGCACTGGTGGTCGCCATCTTCGCGGCGCTCTTCCACAGCCTCATCCTGGGAATCCTGGCGGCGCTGGTTCTCTACGGCGCCGCCGCGGGCGTGCTGGGCTGGATGGCGTGGAAATGGTTCTCGCAGGTCAAGCCGGATGATTTCCCGGTCACCTCCGCCGAGATCGAGAAGGACGTCGTCGCGGTCCGGTCGGCGCTGGAACCCGACGAGACTCCGGACGACGACGACTTCGTGCCGCCGGAGCCGGACTCGGGACAAGTCGACGACCTCGAGCGGCGGCTCCGCGCGGGGGCCGAATGAATTCGCGTGAAGAGCGGCTGGCGGCGCTGTCCCGGCGCGCGGCGTGGGAGCGCGAGGATCTCGCGACGGCCCTCTCGGAGATCCATGCCCGGACCGTCGCGTTTCGCGAGCGTTGGGGCTTCGCGGGCCGCACGGCTGCCGGCCTCGCGGCCGCGGGAACGGCGGCCTGGAAACTCTTCGGCCGTAACTCGCTCGCCGCGCGGGCCGGCAAGATCGCATCGGCCGCGAGCCTGCTGCTGGGGATCGGCCGCGGCGTCAAGCGTCTCCGGCGCTTCTGGTAGTTGGACCTGGGACCTGGGACTCGTCTCTATCCCGGCAACGCCTGCAGGATCCTCTTCGCGATCTCCTCGTATCCCTTCCGATTCGGGTGATACCGATCCGCGCTCAACCGGTCGGCCCGGCCCTGGAAGAGATCGAAGGTCGGAATGACGAAGACTCCCGGATACGACACCGCCGTCTCGGCGGCGATCGCGTTCCACTGCAGGATGACCGACGATCCCATCCGTCCCGGTCCACTCACGGCCTGCGGCCCTCCGCCGAAAGGATCGTAGAGGCCGAGCACGCCGATGGGAGCCGAGGGGTTGGCCTCCCGCAGCGCCGAAAGGATCGCGCGCAGATTCGAGGCGTAATCGCGGCGCGCCTGCGCTACCGCGTCCGCGGCCGCGGATGGGGAGCGTGTGGCGCCGGCGGCTGCGTGGGAGAGGTCGTTGGCGCCGGCCGAGACCAGGATCAGGTCGGCGTCCGCGGCGAGGCTGCGCACGTTGGCCGACTCGGCGGTGGTCCGGATCTCGCCGGATTCCAGCCCGTTGACCCCGAGGTTGGTGAGCTCCGCCTTGCCGCGCTTGCGAAACTCCTCGAGCACGTCGACGGCGAATCCCTTTCCCGTTTCGTCGCCCGTGCCACGGGCGAGGGAGTCGCCGAGAACGAGGATGCGCTCCGTGCCGTCGCGCGCGTGGCGGGGCGCGGGCGTCGTCGCCGGAGGAGGCGCCGCGGAGAGCGGCTCGCCGACGGAGCCTCGCAGCGCGAAGAAAAGACCGGTCGCAAAGACAGCCGCCGCGGCGCTACCGACGATCAGCGGCAGCGTCCAGAGCCAGAAGCGCGACGGCGTGCGGACCATGAGGAGGGGGATGATACGTTTTTCTCGATGCCCAACGCCGGCGCCGCCGAAAGCCGCCTCGAGCGCGAGATCGTTCTCTCGGCCGAAGGATTGACCAAGCGCTTCGGAAAACGCGAGGCCGTTTCCGGCGTTTCTTTCGACGTGCGCGCCGGGGAAGTCTTCGGATTCCTGGGACCCAACGGCGCCGGGAAGACGACGACGATCCGGATGCTCGTGGGCCTCGCGCGGCCCGACGCCGGACGCGTGCGCATACGGGGACTCGACCTCGCGCGCGATTTCGAGCGCGCCATGGCGCACGTCGGTTCGATCGTCGAAGCGCCCGACCTCTACAAGTACCTCACGGGCCGGGAGAATCTCCTGCACTTCTCCCGGATGTTGCCGCCGGGCGCGGCGGAGCGCATCGAGGAGCTCGCATCGCTCGTCGCCCTCTCCGAGCGGCTGGACGACCGGGTGTCGGCGTACTCGCTCGGCATGCGCCAGCGTCTCGGGATCGCCCAGGCCCTGCTCGGCAACCCGGACATCCTGATCCTCGACGAGCCGGCGAACGGTCTCGACCCGGCGGGCATTCGCGAGATCCGGCAGCTCGTGCGGCGTCTGGCCGGCGAGCGCGGCATCGCCGTCTTCGTGTCGAGCCACCTGCTCTCCGAGATCGAGCAGATGTGCGACCGGGTCGCGATCATCCATCGCGGTCGCACGCTGGCGGCGGCGCCGGTGGCGGAGCTCCTCGAGCGCGTCGCCTCGGACGTCGTGCGCGTCCGGGCCCGGCCGGCGCAGAGGGCCGCGGAAATCCTCGCGGCCTTCGGGCCGACGGAGATCGAGCCCGAAGGAGCCGCGGACGCCGTCGCCGCGCGCGTTCCGCCGGAGAAGGTGCCCGAAGCTCTGCGGCGCCTTCTCGCCGCCGGCGTCGACGTCTATTCCGTCGAGAGGCCGGTGCCCTCGCTCGAAGAGATTTTTCTCGAGATCACCGGGGGCGAAACGGTATGAGGTTCCCGGGCCTGGTGGAGAACGAGATTCTGAAAATCTCGAAGCAGCGGCGATTCCGCGTCGTCGTTCTGATCCTCGTCGTCCTGATCGGGCTGATCGTGTTCGCGCAGTCGCGCGGTCGCGAGCGCTTCCGCCGCGGCAAGGACTGGCGCGTGCAGACGCAGGAAAGGATGGCCCAGATCCAGAACTGGCTTCGCGACGGACGGATGCCCGCGGCCTCGCAGCGCTGGGCCCGCTTCGAGCTGGGCCGCCTGCAGTACCACCTCGAGCGCAACATGGATCCCGAGGCGATCTCCGGACCTCTGTTTGCACGGGGATTCGCCAACGCCGCGAGCTACCTGCTCCTTCCTCTTCTCGCGATCGTCTTCGCCTCCGACATCGTGTCGGGTGAGTTTCAGCAGGGCACGATCAAGATCCTGCTGACGCGGCCGGTCCGACGCTCGCGCGTGCTCGCGTCCAAGCTCGCGGCTCTGTTGCTCGCGATCACGCTGACGGTCCTCTTCGGCGGCGCCGTGGCGTACGCCCTCGGGGGCATCGCCTACGGTTACGCGGGGTGGGACGCGCCCGTGCTCACGGGCTTCCGCGTCGCGGGCCAGAGCTTCGACCCGGCCGGGATCCGCGAGATCGTGCTCTGGAAGGAAACAATCCTCGTCTACGGGCTCGCATGGTTCGCCGCTCTCTGCGTGGGCGCCATCGCGCTTCTGACCTCCGTGGTGCTTCGCTCGACGGCCGCATCGATGGGGACGATGCTCGCCGCTCTGATCGCGGGCACGATCCTTCCCCGGCTCGCTCCGTCGTGGGACGCGCAGAAGTACCTCTTCGTGACGAACCTGCCTCTGCCCGACTACTACTCGGGCTCGCCGCCTCCCATCCCGGGGCTGACCGTAGGTTTCGGCGCGGCCGTACTGGCGGCCTGGGCCCTCGCCGCGACGGCTGCGGCCTTCGCCGTTTTCGCGCGGCGGGATGTGCTCGCCTGAAAGCCGGGGGAATAGCCCTGGTATAAACTCCCGTTCTCCCGGCGCAACCTGTTGGGCCCCCTCGGACCGGAGGTCCGACCGGGCTTGAACCGGGCGCCAATGGGAGTAGGCTTCCGACCCTGGGACCGATGCCAGAAAGAAGGACTGATCCGCCGGCCGGCAAGACGGGCGCTGTCGACGAGCAGAGGGCGCACCGCAAGCTCAAGCCGGAACAGTACGAGCTGAAGATCCGGTGGGAGAAGGCCCGCCAGGTGCTGGACGTGTCTCCGACAGGCGTGCGCTTCGACTTCGACGCGCCTCTGAAGGTCGGGACGAAATACCCCGTCAGTCTCACCGCCCCGGGCGTCTCGTTTTCCACGACGCTCGAAGTCTCCCGCTGCCAGCTCACGGTCGAGCCGCCCAGCGGGAGGTTCTTCCGGGTGACGGGCCGGTTCTTCCCCTACGTCGAGTAGACGAACCGGTAGCCGACGTGCCAGGCCGACAGCCTGGCTTCCCGATCGCAGGTCAGCCCCGACTTCTCGAACGCTTTGCGGAGGTCCTCCGCTTCGAGGCGATGGACCGCGGGAGTGCGAGGTCCCGAGACTTTCTTCAGCGCCGTCACGACCCAGAGACGGCCGCCGGGCGCGAGGCGCTTGATCGCCGCTTCGAAAACCGAGCGCGAGCCCACGCGGCTCTCCTGCCAGATCAGTATGAGGTCGGCCGTGTCCTTGACGGATCGGATCGCGCGGGCCTCGATCGAGCGCACTTCCTGACCCTCGGCTCCCGCCGCGAGAAGGATCGCTTCGAGCTGTCGCGGAGCCTCGATGAGCAGGATTCGCTTGGCGGCGGCGAGCTCGAGACGTCCGGCGATCTCGGCCTGGCCGCGGAAGGGGATCATCCCCGGATTCTACGTGCGGGATACTCTGCCCCGGCGCATGGGCGAGATCCGATTCGGCACCGCGAGCTTTGCGTACGAAGGCTGGAAGGGAATCGTCTACCACGATCGCTATCGCGCGGCGGAGTTCAAAGTCGAGTGTCTCCGCGAGTACGTTCGCTACGAGCCTTTGCGGACGGTCGAGTTCGATTTCCCGTTCTACCGGCCGCCGACCGAGTCGCAACTCTCGCGCTACGCGCGCTCCCTACCGCCGGGATTCCCGGTGCTCTCGAAAGTCTGGGAGGAGCTGACGATGCCGCGCTTCCCGGAGCTCGAGCGGCACGGCCCCCGAGCCGGCCAGCCGAACCCGAAGTACCTGGACGCCCGCGCGTTCCTGGAAGAAGTGCTGCCGGCGTACGTGCGCGCCTTCGCCGACAACACGGCTCCGTTCATCCTCGAGTTTCCGACCGACCGGCAGCCCTCGGCGTCAAGGCGCCGCGCCTTCGTCGAGGATCTGGACCGCTTTCTCGGAGAAGTCTCGGGGCCCGGACGGCGCTTCGCCGTCGAGATCCGTACTCCCGAGTACTTCGTGCCGGAATACTTCGAGGTCCTGCGCCGGCGGGGCGCTTCCCACGTCTTCAACTGGTGGACGCGAACGCCCGCCCTGCTCGAACAATGGGAGGCGGCCCAGCCGCTGCCGTCGGGGACGGCGGTCGTCCGGATCCTCGTCCCGCCGGGAATGCCCTATGAACAGGCCGTGGAAAGGTTCCGCCCCTACGACCGGATCCTGGCGCCCCGCGAGGACATGCGCCGCGACCTCGTCCGCATGATCCGCGACATCGCGGCGCGGGGGGCCGATGCGTTCATTCTGGTCAACAACCGCGCCGAGGGCTGCGCGCCTCTGACGATCCGGGCCCTCGCCTCGCAGCTCGGAATCCCGATCAAGGAGGAAGGACCGCCGAGGTCCCTTTTCGACTGACTATTTCTTGGCGGCTTTGGCGAACGTGTAGACGAGGTACCCGAGCACGCCGGCGCCCGCCACCAGGATCAGAGTGCTTGTGGTGGCCGAGAGCTGTTTCATCATGGTGTACGTCAGATAGATGAGCACGCCGAAGATCGGAATCGACACGAAGCCTGCGATCTTGACGACGTTGCGCGCGGGCTTGCGGGCCTCCAGGGGAACGACTTTCATCATCTCGAGCTGACGATGGACGTCCGCCGGCAGTCCCGGCCGTTCCACCCATTTCAACGCCTCGGGCTCCTGGAATCCCGCCTTCAGCTCCTCCGGGATCGCCTCGCCGCAGTACACGCAATGGTTCATCCGCCAGGCGGCCAGGGGCCGGCGGCAGCGCGGACAGCGCGGACCTGCAGGAGAGGTGCTGCTCACGTGCTTCTCGTTTGTTCGAGGATACGAAAAGATTATACGGTGTCCCACAACAACCGCCGGACGGAGGACACGTGAAGGGCACCCGGAAGACGTTCGACGCCAGGGGCTGCGGCACGGCGCTGATCACGCCGTTCGACGATCGGGGTCGGATCGCCTTCGGGCCGCTCTCCGCACTCGTGGAGTGGCAGATCGCACAGGGCGCCGACTTCCTGGTGACCTGCGGCACAACCGGCGAGTCTTCCACGCTGTCGCGCGACGAGCGCAAGGCCGTGACCGCCGCCGTGGTCCACGCCGCCGGCGGGCGGGTCCCGGTCATCGCCGGGGCCGGAGGAAACCACACGGCCCGCGCCGTCTTCTGGGCCAAGGACGCGGCTTCCGTGGGAGCCGACGGCGTTCACTCGGTCACGCCGATGTTCAACACGCCCAGCCCGGAGGGTCTGCTGCGGCACTTCTCGGCGATCGCCGAGGCGACGGACCTGCCGATGATGGTCTCCAACTTCCCGACGCGGACGGGCATCGACCTGACGGTCGAGACGATCCTGCGTCTGGCCGAGAATCCCAACGTCGCCGGCCTGCTCGAGGCTTCCGCGGACTTCGACAAGATCGCGAAGCTGATGGCCGCGCTGCCCGAGGACTTCGCGGTCTTCTCGGGCGACGACGCGACCGCGCTGGCCCTGATCGCGCTCGGCGCGCGCGGCGTGATCTCGATCGTCGCCAACGAGATCCCGAAGGAGATGGCCGAGCTCGTCCGCGCGGCACTCGAGAACAAACGGGAGAAGGCGCTCACGCTCCAGCGCAAGTACGAGCCGCTGATGGAGATGAACCAATGGGAGCCTTCGCCGGGACCCGTGAAGTGCGCCCTCGCGCTGATGAAGAAGTCACCCGAAACCCTGCGGCTGCCGCTGGTGCCGGTGCGCGACGACACGCGCAAGCGGATCGAGAAGATGCTCTCCGGATACAAGCTCCTTCCGAAGAAGGGAACGACCGCGCGTTGAGCGGCCCCCTCGCCCGGATTCTCGAGGAGCTCGCGGCGGCCGCGGTCCCGCCGGTCGACGAATCGCGCGCGGCGGTGGGGGAGCTGCTGGTCGGCCTCGGGTCGGGCCGGATCCGCGCGGCCGAACGCCAGGACGGCCGCTGGCAGGCGAACGCGTGGGTCAAGCGGGGGATCCTGCTGGCCTTTCGCGTCGGCGCGCTCGCGGAGTTTCCGCCAGCCGGCGCCCTGCGCTTCTTCGACAAGGACACGCTCCCGCTGTCTCCGTTCACCCGCTCGTCGGGCGTGCGCATCGTTCCCGGCGGGACCTCGGTCCGCGCCGGCGCATACGTCGCTCCGGGCGTGACGATCATGCCGCCGGCGTTCGTCAACGTCGGAGCGTACGTGGACGGCGGGAGCCTCGTGGATTCGCACGTCCTCGTGGGTTCGTGCGCGCAGGTCGGCCGCCGCGTCCACGTTTCCGCCGGCGCGCAGATCGGGGGGGTCCTCGAGCCGGCCGGTGAGCTGCCGGTGATCCTGGAGGACGAGGTCTTCGTTGGCGGAGACGCCGGGATTTACGAGGGAGCGGTCGTGCGCGCCGGAGCGGTGCTCGCGGCGGGGGTGGTCCTGACGCGCGCCACTCCGGTCTACGACGTCGTGCGCGGGGAGGTCTACCGCGCCGCCGACGGGAGGCCGCTCGAGATTCCCGAGAGAGCGGTCGTCGTTCCCGGGTCGCGCGCGATCCGCGATGGAAAAGGGGCCGAATGGGGGCTGTCGATCCAGACGCCCGTGATCGTCAAGTACCGAGACGCGCGGACCGACGCGGCCGCGGCGCTGGAGGCCGCGCTGCGGTGAGCTCCCGGGACGGAAGGAGATTCCGATGCATGCGCTCTGGCTCGCTTTACTCGCGGTCCTGATGCCGACTCCGCCCCCGACGCCGCGCGGCGGCGGCGTTCTCACGCGCGTCGACCATCTGACCTACGCGACACCCGACCTCGACAAGGGAGTCGCTGAAATCGAGAAGCTCCTCGGCGTTCGCGCAACACCCGGTGGTCAGCATCCCGGCCGGGGCACTCGAAACGCCCTCGTCTCCCTCGGCCCCACGAGCTATCTCGAGATCATCGGCCCCGATCCGGATCAGCCGCCGCCCAAGGAACCTCGTTCGTTCGGCCTCGACGCGCTGCCCGCGCCGAGGCTGGTGGCGTGGGCCGCCAACACGCCCGATATCGATGCTCTCGTCCGCGACGCGGCGGGCCGCGGCGTGAACCTGGGGGAGGTCAAATCCGGCGGTCGTAAGCGGCCGGACGGCGTCGTGCTCTCGTGGCGCGTGACCGACGCGACGAAGACTCCGGGCGACGGCATCGTGCCCTTCTTCATCGACTGGGGAACCTCCCCGCATCCGGCCGCGACCTCGGTGAAGGGCGCGAAGCTCGTGGCTCTGCGCGCGGAGCATCCGAACCCGGCCGAGATCCGGCGCATCCTCGAGGTGATCGGAATCGACCTGCCGGTGACTCAGGGCCCGAAGCCCGCACTGATCGCGGTCATCGAATGCCCGAAGGGGAGAGTGGAGCTGCGGTAAGACCTACCTGGGTCCCGGCGGCAGATTCGTCGTCAAGTAACGCGCGAGAAGCTCGTGCAGGTGGAGAGAGGTCCCGTCTCCTTCTTTGATCGCGTGCGTCCGGTTCGGATAGACCATGAAGTCGAACGGCTTTTCCAGCGCGACGAGACGATTGACGAGTCTCTCGGTGCCCTGGTAGTGCACGTTGTCGTCGCCCGAGCCGTGCACGATGAGGAGCTTCCCTTTCAATCCCTCGGCGAAGTTGATGGGTGAGCCCTTCCGGTATCCCTCGGCGTTCTCCTGGGGAAGGCCCATGTACCGTTCCTGGTAGATCGTGTCGTAGAGCGTCTGGTCGGGCACCGGCGCCACGGACATGCCGACCGCGTAGACGTCGGGTGAGCGGAAGAGCAGGTTCAACGTCATCGAGCCGCCGCCGCTCCAGCCCCACGACGCGACGCGGTCGGGATCGAGATACGGCCGCGACGCCAGGAGCGCCTTGACCGCGGCGGTCTGATCGGCGGTCGCGAGAACGCCGACCTCTCCGTAGATCGACTTCCTCCAGTCTCGCCCCTTCAATGACGGGGTGCCGCGGTTGTCCACGCACGCGACGACGTAGCCGGCGTCCGCGAGCGCCCTGTGGAAGAGGGCGCGATCGCCGTCCCATTTGTCTTCGACCTGGGCGCCGGCGGGCTCGCCGTAGACGTACATCAGGAGCGGGTACTTTTTCGCAGGGTCGAGGTTCCTGGGCTTCATCATCCACGCGTCGAGCGTCACGCCGCCGCCGATGTCCACCGTGAAGAACTCCGTCGGCGGCTGGAAGATCGCCGCGGCCTTCGCCGCGAGCTCCCGGTTGTCTTCGAGCGTGCGGAGCGTCTGGTGAACGGGAAGCCGCACCACCGAGACGACCGGAGGCCGGCTGCTGGTCGAAAAGGTGTGGATGGCGAAGTTGGCGTCCGGCGAGATCTTGTAGGCGTTCGTTCCGGAGAGCGTCGCCGGCGTGACGCGCTCGGGCGTTCCCTTGCCGTCGAGACGCGCGCGATAAAGGTAACGGCGCGTGGCGTCTCCGGGAGAAGCGATGAAGTAGAGGATCCGCCTCTCCGCGTCCACGCCTTCGACCGTGACGATGTCGAACGCGCCGGGAGTCAGGATCCGAAACGCGCCGTCTTTCGATACCGCCCAGGCGTGCCGCCAGCCGTCGCGCTCGTTGACCCAGAGGAGCTCCCGGCCTCCCGGCAGCCACTGCCAGGAATCCACGACGTCGACCCACGCTTTGTCCTCGTCCCGGAACATTCGCTTCGGCGGCCCGCCGTCGGCGTCTGCGAGCCAGACGTCGTCGGCGTTCTGGAGACGGTTCAACTGCTGGAGGACGAGCTGGGAGGAATCCACCCACTCCATGCGGGGCACGTACGTGTTGCGCGGGTCACCGGGCAGCTCCACCCAGCGCACCACGCCTCCGGACGCCGGCACGATCCCGATCTTCACGGCCGAGTTGGTAGTCCCGGCCTTCGGATACGGGATCGCCGTGAGCGCGGGGTAGGTCGAGTCGGTGTCGTTGATCAGGTAAAACGTGCCGATACCGGTGGCGTCGAAGTGCCAGAAGGCGATGCGCCGCCCGTCCGGGCTCCAGCGGAATCCGTCGCGCAGATCGAATTCCTCTTCGTAGACCCAGTCGGACGTGCCGTTGATGCTCGTCGGGGAACCGTCGGAGGTCAGACGCGTACGGCGCCCGCTTCCGACCTCCTCGACGTAGAGGTCGTTTGCCTGCACGTATGCCACCCTCATCCCGTCGGGAGAGAGCTTGGCGAACATGAGCGTGCCTTCGGGGAAACCCTCTCCCAGCTTCTGCAGCCGGCCCGAGGCGACGTCGAGCACCCAGTAGTCGCCGCGCGTGTTCTGACGCCAGACCTTCCGGGTGTTCGTGAAGATCAGGAGTCGCTTTCCGTCGTTGGAGAACGCATAGTCCTCGATGGCCAGCGCCGGCTTGCCGGGCGAGGCCACGAGCCGCGATGCGGGGACCGCGACTCGGCGCTCTCCGGACTGCGAGTCGTAGCGGACGAGGTCCTTGACGTCCTTGGCGTCTCCGGCGGCGGCCGCGGCGGACTCGACGGTCGTGAAAGCCTTGCCGCCGTCGGCCCACTGGAACGGGCCGAACTTCTCGGCGGTGTACTCCTTCTTTCCGAAGATCCGCTCGAGCTGCGCGTCGAGGGCGTCGTTGGATGCCACCGGCGAGGCGGCGATGGCGGCGGCCGCCGCGAGAAGCAGGCCGCCAAAGAGCGCGGTGGAGGTCCGTCTCCTGCTAACGACCCATCTCCGCGATCCGGCGGAAGTAGTCGGCGAACGCGGCGATCCCGCCCTCGGCCTGAGGCCAGTCGAAGTTCTCGTTGGGGGCGTGGTAGCCGTGCTCGGGCAGCGAGAGCCCCAGGAAGAAGACCGGGCTCTTGAGCACCCTCTCCATCGAAAGCACCGCGCCGATGGAGCCGCCCTCGCGCACGAAGACGGGTTCCTTGCCGAACGCGAACTTCATCGCGCCGCGCACGGCGTCGGCGTACGGGCCGGTGGTCTTTCCCTGGTACGGCGGCAGCGCGTGCTCGGTGGAGACCTTGACGTCGGGATTCTTCTTCCTGACGAAGTCGCGCACCAGCTTGACGACCTTCTCCGAACGCATCTTCGGCACAAGGCGGCACGAGACGATCGCCGTTGCCTTGGGCGGAATGATCGTCTTGACCCCGGGGCCCTGGTACCCGCCGGCGATACCGTGGACCTCGAAGGTCGGCATCGTCCAGATCCGCTTCATGACGTCGACGGCGTCGGTGGTGCGGAGCGAACGGAACATGTGGTCGCGCTTGAAGTCCTTGACCGTGAAGCCGCACTTCTTGAGGTCCTCGATCTCCTGCTTCGTCGGCGGAACGACGTCCTTGTAGAAGCCCGGGATCTTGACCTTGCCGGTCTTTCCGTCCACGCACTCCGAGATCAGCTGGCAGAGCTCGGCGATCGGATTGCGAGCGGCGCCTCCGGCCGTGCCTGAGTGCTGGTCGGTCTCGCCCGTCTGGAGGTCGAAGCGGAAGCCCTGCAGGCCCCGCAGTCCCGCGGGGCTCGCGGGCCTCGCGCGAGAGACCCAGACGGTGTCCGAAACGACGACCGAGTCCGTCGCGAAGTCCTTCTTGTGGTCGCGGATCGTGGCTTCGAAATGCGGGCTACCGATCTCTTCTTCGAGCTCCCAGAGGAAATGGATGTTCAGCGGCAGACCCTTTTCGAAGGCGTAGCGCGCGCCGAAGAGGGCCGTGATCGCCGGGCCCTTGTCGTCGGTCGTGCCGCGGCCGCGGTACTTGTCGCCCTCGCGGATGAAGTCGAAGGGCGCCGTGTTCCAGTCCGGACCCTCGGCCGGCTGAACGTCGAGGTGGTTGTAGACGGTGACCGTCGGGTACTTCGGCCCGCGGTCGAAACGGCCGTGGACCATCGGATGACCCTTCGTCTCGTACAGTTTGGCGGACGCGCCGAAGGACTGGAGGAGGGAGACGGCCGACTCGGCGGCCCTCCGCACGTCGCCCTTGCGCTCCGGGTCGACGGAAACCGAGGGGATCTCGACGATGTTCTCGAGCACCTGCTCGTACTCGCCGCGTTTGGCGCGCGCGTAGGACCGAAGCTCTTCGCGGTCGAATCCGGATGCCATTCGAGTCTCCTGTTCGGACTACTTTTTCTTTTTGGGCTGTGCCTTCTTGGCGGGGGAGTTCTTGCGCGCCGGCTTTTTCTTCGCAGCGGCGGCCTTGGGCTTGGCT
>JBKOVK010000118.1:0-21714 GCA_046724475.1 Acidobacteriota bacterium
AGCCACAGCCTCGCGTGGCTGATCGTCTGGGGAATCGTGGTGGGAGGTCTCTATCTCGTTGTGCGAGAGTCGCGTGTCGGCGCGCTTCTGCTCGCCGCGGGGGTCGTGAGTCACTGGTTCCTCGACGCGTTCGTGCATCGGCCGGACATGCCGGTGCTGCCTTCGGGCCCGAGGGTGGGCCTGGGACTCTGGAACGCGCCGGCCGCGACCGTCGCGGCCGAGGCCCTCGTCTTCGGCTGGGGAATCGGGGTCTATTTGAAGACGACCCGCGCGGCCGACCGTACCGGGCGCTGGGCGTTCTGGGCGCTCGTTGTCTTACTCGCGGCAACCTGGGTGGCGAGTGTGGTCGGCCCTCCGCCGCCGAACGAGCGCGCGATGGAGTGGACGGGAATCGCGATGTGGTTTTTCGTGCCGTGGGGCTGGTGGATCGACCGGCACCGCACTATCGTGTCGTCCGCATGAAGGTTGCCGTCGAGGTGCCCTACGGAGACGTCGACGCGATGGGTCACCTCAACAATGTGGCGTACCTGCGGTACATGGAGTTCGCGCGGCAGAAATACTGGCTCGCGCTCCGAGGATCGCGGGACTATCTCGACATCGATTTCGTCGTGGCCCGGGCCGAGATCGATTACCGCGCCTCGGCCTACATGGGGGACGTGCTCGACATCGACATTCGCGTCTCAAGGATGGGGAACTCGTCCTTCGACTTCGCGTATCGGATCACGGCGGGGGACGGGAGGGTCGTGGCCGAGGCGATCACCACGCAGGTCTGCTGGGACTGGCGCGCCAATGGCAAGACCTCGCTGACGGCGGAGCGCCGGGCCGAGATCGAGCTCTTCGAGAAAGAGTCTTGAGAGGAGGAAGGATGCGACGAATTCCGGCGATGGCTCTGGTGCTGGTCTCCCTCGGCGCGTCGCCCGCACCGACACCGACGCCCGCGCCGACTCCGACTCCTTCGGATCCTCGCGCGAGCGTCGACGCGCTCTTCAAGGACTACGACCGCACCGACACGCCCGGGTGCGCGTTGGGCGTATACCGCAGCGGCCGGATCCTCTACGCGCACGGCTACGGGATGGCGAATCTCGAGCTTTCCGCCGCGATCACGCCGCAGACGGTCTTCGACATCGGCTCAACGTCCAAGCAGTTCACCGCCTTCGCGATCCACCTGCTGGCCCGGGACGGGAAGCTCTCGCTCGACGACGACATCCGCATGTGGGTCCCGGAGATTCCGGATTACGGCAAGACCGTCACGATCCGGCACCTGCTGCACCACACGGGCGGCCTGCGGGACTACATCGTGCTGCTGGAGCTCCAGGGCGTGCTCGTCGAGGATCTGACCAACGACGACGACGTGCTCCAGGCCATGTCCACGCAAAAGGCGCCCAACTTCGCTCCCGGGGAGGAGCATCTCTATTCGAACACCGGGTACTTCCTGCTCTCCGTCATCGTGAAGCGGGCCTCCGGCAAGTCCCTGCGCGATTTCGCCGCCGAGCGCATCTTCGGGCCGCTTGAAATGCGTCACACGCAGTTCAACGATTCGCACACGCGCATCATCCCGAACCGGGCCACGGGGTACAGCAAGGGCGACGATGGGAAGTTCGGCATCGACATGTCCGACTGGGAGCAGACCGGAGATGGTGCGGTCCTGACGACGGTCGAGGATCTCCAGCGCTGGGACGAGAACTTCTACCAGCCGGTCGTGGGGGACAAGGCTCTGATCGACGCGATGCAGCAGACGGGGGTCTTGAACAGCGGCAAGAAGCTGGCCTATGCGTCGGCGCTCTACCTGACGACCTATCGGGGACTCGACACGGTCAGCCACGGCGGATCCTGGGCGGGCTACCGCGCGCAACTCCTGCGCTTTCCGAAGCAGCACTTGTCGGTCGCGTGCCTCTGCAACAACGGCGGCACGGCCAATCCCAGCCGTCTCGCCTATCAGGTCTCCGAGGTCTATCTCGGAAGTCTGATGAAGCCGTCCGAGGCGCAGGAGTCGGCGCCAAAGACCGACGCCGTCCGCTACGGGGTTTCGGTCCAGGAGCTCAAGCGCCTTGCGGGCGCGTACCGAAACGTAGAAAGCGGGGAAGTCCTGGAGCTCGGCGTGTGGGCCAACAAGCTGGGTGGAGACCGCCGCGGCCGGAAGTTCACTCTGGAGCCGACCGCTCCCCGTCGATTTCGCATCGAGGGGCTTCCCGGGGGCAAGCGAACCGTCGTGTTCGGCGACGGCGCGTCCGGCGCCCGGCCCCCGATGGAGATGACGATCGTCGACGAGGACGAGGAAGTCGAAAAGGAGACGTTCGAGCCGGTGACGCTCTGGAAACCGAGCGCCTCGGAGCTCGCGGCGCTGGCGGGCACCTACTCCAGCAAGGAGCTTTCGACGACCTGGAGGCTCGAGGTGGACGGAGGCGAGCTCTTTATCCGCCACCGCGGCGCCCCGAAGAAGCCGCTGAAACCCACGGTCGCCGACGCATTCATCGTCGACGAGCTGTCCCTGAAGTTCCAGAGAGACTCCGGCAGGGCGCCGACCGGCTTCTCCCTCGACGCCGGGCGGGTGCGCGGGATTCTCTTCACGCGGGTTCCGTAGGGAGTTGCGGCCTGGCCCCGAAATTGCTCCGTTTGCGCGTGAGAAGAGAGAGGTGGAGGATCCCATCGGGTCATGGCCGAGAAGCGCGGGTTCGCGCGGAAGAAACGACGGTTCCTGGTTGAGTTCCAATTCCAGGGCGCGGCGTGCAACGGCTTTACCTACGACGTTTCCCCGACGGGGATTTTCGTCCGCTCTAACCGGCTTCCCGCGCCGGGAACTTTCCTGACGGCGAACCTGCATTTGCCCGAAGGGAAGCGCATCCCCGTCCGCGGAGAAGTCATGCGATCCATCCGGGTTCCCTCGGGCCTGACGCGGGTGGTCCCCAGCGGATTCTCGATGCGCCTCTCCGAGACGCCCGAGGACTATTTCCAGTTCCTCGCCACTCTGTAACCTTCTAGTTCGGATATAGGTAGTCACGTTCAGTTGCGACAGCGGCCATCGCACGGCTTGACATCAAAAAGTAAATTAGTGTTTAGTTACTTACTTATGGGCCGCACCCCGCGGGTCAGCCGCGATCAGGTCCTATCGGCCGCGCGCGAGACCTTCGTCGAGCGGGGGTACGAGGGCGCCACGCTCTCGGCCATCGGCTCCCGGCTCGGCGTCTCCGCCGCAGCTCTGCTGCGCCACGCTCCGACGAAGCGCGACCTCTTCCTCGCCTCGATGGGAGCCGGAGAGACGGAGCTCACGCCACTCGCGTTCCTCGAAGACCACGACGGATCCGAGGACCCACGGCGCGTCCTCCGGCGGGTCGGCGAAGTGATGATCCCGTTCCTCGAGTCGAAGATCCGGCAGATGGTCTCGCGCTTCGTCTACCTGAAGACGACGATCGCGGGGGTCGGCCCGGTGCCCCTCCCGTTCGACCTCTCGCAGAAGCCGACGCCTCCGCAGCAGAACCTGAAGTTCCTCGAGGACTACATGCGCCGGGGGGTCCGCCGCGGCCGGCTCGGCGTCGGGAACCCTCGGGCCGCCGCGCTGGCATTCCTGGCGACCATCCATTCCTACGTCTTTCTCCAGACCGTGATCCCTGCGCTCGACGAGCCGATGCCGCTCGACGAGTACCTCGACGCCGTCCTCGACATCTGGACCCGGGGCGCGATCGCGCCGGCGGCGAAGACGAAAGCGATCCGCTCGGGAGGCAAGCGGTGAAGAAGCGCTGGCTGATCCTCGCGGTGATCGCCGCCCTGGCGGCCGGCGGCGCAGTCTGGGCATCGCGGCGCGCCAGCCGGGTGAAGCCGCTCGTCCTGTCTGGCTCGATCGAGGCGCGCGACGTCGAGGTGGGATCGCTGATGGGCGGGCGCGTCTCGAAGGTGCTCGTCGAGGAGGGCTCGATGGTCAAAGCGGGACAGCCGCTGGTCGAGTTCGAGACGGATCTGATCGATTTGCAGATGGCCCAGCAGCGTGCCCGCATCGCACAGTCGCGCGCGAACCTCACCAAGTCGATCCACGGCCCCCGCACGGAGGAGATCGCCCGAGCGCGCGCCGCGGCGGAGAACGCCGAGCGCGAGCGCCAGCGGCAGCAGGCGCTCCTCGCCTCGGGGATCGCGGGCCAGCAGGCCTACGATTCTGCGGCGACCGCGGCGAAGACGGCGGCCGAGACGCTGCGCGAAGCGGAGCGGGGCAGCCGTCCCGAGGATATCGACGCCGCGCGCGCCCAGCTCGACGCGGATGAGCGGCAGCTCGCCTACCTGCAGCGCCAGCGGCAGGAGACGACCGTCGTCGCTCCCGCCGACGGGGTCATCGAGTCGATGGACCTGCGGCCCGGCGATCTCGTCGGCGCGAACCAGCCGGTCGCGAAGATGCTCGAGCCCGACCAGTTGTGGGTTCGGGTCTACGTCCCGGAGCCTGAGCTCGGGCGCGTCCGGCTCGGGCAGCTGGCGATGTTGACGGTCGACACGTATCCGAAGCGCGAGTTCCCCGGCAAGGTCGTCGAGATCCGCAGCCAGGCGGAGTACACCCCGCGCAACGTCCAGACGCTCGACCAGCGCATGGACCAGGTCTTCGGCGTGAAGGTGGCGATTGACCGCGCACCGGAACTGAGGCCCGGCATGGCCGCGGCCATCCGGCTCGTGGAGAACTGATGTCGGATGCTCCGCGCGAGTACGGCATCGAGGTCGAGGGCGTGTCGCGCGACTTCGGCCGGGTGCGGGCGCTCGACCGCGTCTCGCTCCGCGTGCCCCGCGGCGAGATCTATGGACTCCTCGGGCCGAACGGCTCGGGCAAGTCCACGCTGATCCGGATCCTGTGCGGCCTCCTCGCGCCGACCGAGGGCCGCGCCCGCGTCGATGGGCTGGACGTGGTCACCCAGGGCGAGGAGATTCGACGCCGGATCGGGTACGTGCCGCAGAAGTTCTCGCTGTATGAGGACCTCACCGTTCTGGAGAACCTCGACTTCTTCGCGGCCGTCTACGGCCTGAAGAACGAGCTGCTGGTCGAGCGCCGCGAGTGGGTCGTCCGGCTCACCGCGATCGACCCGTACCGGCAGCGGCTCGCGGGGCAGCTCTCGGGCGGCTGGAAGCAGCGCCTCGCGCTCGCGTGCGCCCTCATGCACCGGCCGCGCGTGCTCTTTTTGGACGAGCCGACTGCCGGTATCGATCCGGTGGCACGGCGGGAGCTGTGGAACCTGCTCTTCACGCTGGCCGCGGAGGGCGTCACGCTCTTCGTGACGACGCACTACATGGACGAGGCCGAGCGTTGCGGGCAAGTGGCCTATCTCTACCTTTCGAAGATGCTCGTCGAGGGCTCGCCGGACGCGCTGACCCGACTGCCGGAGGTGACGCCGGAGGGCACGCACCGTGTCGAGGCCGCGTGCGCGCAGGGGGTCGCCGCCTTCATGAGCGCGGCGCGAGCCCTGCCGTACGTCGTGGACGTCACGATCTTCGGCAACTCGCTTCACCTGCTCGTGCGCTCGGAGGTGCCGGAGACGCAGATCCGCCTCGACCTGGAAGAGGCCGCGGGCGCGCCGGTCGCGATTCGTCCGATCGAGGCGTCGCTCGAGGACGTCTTCGTGCGCCTGACGCGCCTGCAGATCGAGCAGCGGGGCGAGGTCCCGGCGCTCGCGGGGAGCGCGGCGTGAGGGGCTTCTGGCCGGTCTTCCGCAAGGAGGCGGTCCAGATGCTCCGCGACAGGGGCTCGCTCCGCTTCGCGCTGCTCACGCCCGCGTTCCAACTCGTCCTCTTCGGACTGATCGACATGAACGTCAAGCATGTGCGAACGATCGTCTACGATCAGAGCCGAACCGCTCAGAGCCGCCAGCTCGTCAACGACTTCGTCAATACGAGCTACTTCGACGTCGTGGCGGAGGCGCCCTCGCACGCGGCCCTGCGCGAGTACATCGTGGCGGGCCGCGCGTCCGTCGGCGTCGAGATCCCGCCGGATTTCGCGCGGCGCCGACTCAACGACCAGCCTGCGGACTTCCTCGTTCTCATCGACGGATCGGATTCGACGATTTCGAGCCAGGCGCTGGCGGCCGCAAACGGCGTCGCGCTCTCGCGGTCGATGAGCGAGCTCGCCGAGAGAGCGGGGGCGAAGGACATTCCGATCCGCACGCACCCGTTGCTCCTGTTCAATCCGGATTCACGCACGGCCAACCTGCTGATCCCCGGGCTGGTCGCCATCCTCCTCACCTTCTCGGGGACGCTGCTCGCCGCGTTCGCGATCGTGCGCGAGCGGGAGCGCGGAACGCTCGAGCAGCTGATGGTCACCCCGGCTTCGCCGATCGCGGTGATCCTCGGGAAGCTGCTTCCGTACCTCGTCCTCGCCTTCGTCCAGCTCCTGTTCGTGTTGTTCCTGATGGTCGTCGTGTTCCGGGTGCCGATCCACGGCAGCTTGCCGCTCCTCCTGGCTCTCTCGACGATCTACATTTTCGCGCTGCTGTCGCTGGGTCTCCTCGTCTCCTCGCGGGCGCGCACGCAGATGGAGGCGATCCAGATCGCTCAAGGCTTCCTCCTGCCGTCGATCATGCTGTCCGGCTACTTCTTCCCGCTCTCGGCGCTACCCGGCCCGCTGCGCTGGGTCTCGAAGATCCTGCCGGCGACCCACTTCATCGCGATCGCACGGGGGATCATCATCCGCGGCGCGACCTTCCCGGACCTCTGGCGGAGCGTCGCGGCCCTGATCGTGATCGCAGCGGTCCTCGTCGGCGCGTCGACGCGCGCGTTCCACAAGACGATCGGCTGACGGCGCCCGGGCCCGCGGGCCGCCTTACCGCACCGAGACCGCGACGCCGTTTTCGAAGACGACCGTCTTGCCGGCGCTGCGATAGGTCCAGGTCTCGCGGGTTCCTCTGGACGGGAGGGACTCCGTGGAGGTCTCGTCGGGAGAGCCGAGGAGCGAGCGCACCTGGTCGGGCGTCATGTTCTCGGAAACGCTGCCGCCGCCGGAGCCGTCGGCCTCGCGGCCCGCAGCCTCACGGGCCGATGTCCTCGCGTCGCTCGCGCTGGCCGCGGCCCGCGCTTTGTCGATCGGACCGGCGGTCGCGGCGCCTCCCGACCTGGGGGTAATGCCGTACTGCTTGACCAGGTACCAGACCACACCCGCGGCGATGAGAAGAAGCAGGAGGCGTTTCATGAGTCGATGATACGCGCCCTGCGCGTAAGCGGTAAGCGGTAAGCAGTAAGCAGTCGGCATGCCCAGTCCTGCTTACTGCTTACTGCCGTCTGCTTACTGGGTCATTTGACGGGCCCGAACTCCTTGAGCTGATCTGTCACGACCTTCTTGTCGCCGACGACGACGATCGTGGCGGTGTCGTCCTTGAGGTACTTCTTGGCCATCTCCTGGATCTGCTCCGGCGTGACGGCGTAAACCCGCTGCACGTAGCCATTGAGGTAATCCGCCGGGAGTCCATGCAGGTCCACGAACTCGAGCTGTCCGATGATGCCCGGCCGCGAGGAGTTCTGGAGGATGAAGACGCCGGCGCGATAGTTCTGGAATCCCTTCAGCTCCTGTTCGCTCGGCGGCGCGGCCTGCAGCCGGTCGATCTCGCCCAGGATCTCCTTCAACGCCGGGCCCGTGACCTTGGTCGTCACGTCGGCGATCTCGACCCAGTACGCGTCGCGGTAGCGGTTGGAGAGCTGACCCTGGGGTGAGTACGTGTAGCCCTTCTGCTCGCGGATGTTCGAGGTGATGCGCGAGGAGAACGATCCGCCGAGCAGTGTGTTCATGAGGAAGAGCCGGTCCCAGTCGGGGTTGGACGGATCGATGACCGGGATCGCGACGTTGATGGTGGACTGCACGGCGTCGGGCCGATCCAGCAGATAGACGGCGCGCGCGCTCTTGGGCGACGGCACGGAGGTGTTGGGCGCGGCGCCTTTCTTCCAGGCGCCGAAGCTTTTGCGGACCGCGGCTTCGATGGCGGCGTTGTCGAACCGGCCGACGACGTAGAGGCGCGAGCGCGCCGCGCCGAAGTTGCGCGCGTAGAAGTCCTTGACCTGCGCGATCGTGTAGCCCGAGAGCATCGCCTCGGTCGGAAACAGGCGGCCGTAGGGGTGGTCGCCGTAGAGCACGGCGCGCAGCTTCTCCTGGGCGATGGGCTGGGGCTGGCTCTTGGCGATCGAGAGCTGCCGCGCGCGATCGGCCTTCAGCCGTGCAAGCTCGCTCTCGGGGAACTTGGGATTCTGGACGACGTCGGCCACGAGCGCGACGAAATCCGGCGCGAACTCGGACAGCACGTCGCCTCCGATCGTGGTGCGGTTTTCGCCGACGGCCACGTCGAGCGAGCCACCCATCCGGGCCGCGTCCTCGGCGATCTGCGAGGCCGAGCGCGTCGCGGTGCCCTCCGTCAGAAGGTCCCCGGTCAGGTCGGCGAGCCAGACTTCGTTGGCCTTTTCGTCGATGTTGCCGGTTCGTACGGCGAGGCTGATGGAAACCTTGGGCACCGTGCCGTACTGCACGAGCGTGACCGCGAGGCCATTGTCCAGGGTGAACGTCTTCGGCGTCGGGACGGAGAAGCCCTTGGGCTTGCCGGGCGCGGGGGGCGATTGCTTGTCGGCAAGGAGCGGCGCCGCGAGGGCGATGGAGATCAGCAGAAGCGCGGTTCTCATCTTCATGGCGTGCCTCCTACGATCCGCTCTTGTCGTCGGCCTTGCCCTGAGGCTCGATGACGAGGATCGTGCGATTGGTCGGCCGCAGGTATTCCTGCGCCACTTTCTGCATCTGCTCGGGAGTGACCTTGGCAAACTCCGCTTCGATGCGGTTGATCTTGCCGGGATTGTCGTCGAAGAGCGCGAAGGAGGCGAGCAGGTCCGCCTTTCCGAATCCGCCGAACTGCTCCATCTTGTCGTAGAGGCTGGAGCGCATCTTCACCATGGCGCGATCCAGCGTGGCCTTGTCGACCGGAGTCTTCTGCACCTTGTCGATCTCGCCGTCGAAGACCGTCAGGATCTGCTCGACCGACTTGTCTTTGTCGTGGAACATCGAGACGTCCCAGAGCGTGGGCCCGTTGATGTTGAACATGTCGCCGAGGCCCGAGTTGATCCCTCCGTCCACCTCGCCGGTGAGCCCGTTCTTCTGCACGAGCGCCTGGTAGAGCCGGCTGTCCTTGCCCTGGACGAGAATCTGGTCGAGGAGTCCCATCGCGTAGTAGTCGGGCGTGTTGCGCTGCGGCGCGTGGTAGCCGATCGCGAGGGCGGGGCGCGTCGCGATCGGATCGGGCTTGGAGGCGCGCTTCTCCTTCTCCTGCCGGGGCTCGGAGATGTCGGCCTTGGGCGGAAGCGTGGAGGATGGAATCCCTTCGAAGTATTTCTTGATCCAGGCCGTCGTCTGCGCGGGATCGAAGTCGCCGACCACCACCAGGACGGCGTTGTTGGGAGCGTAGAACGTCTTGAAGAACTTCGACACGTCCTCGAGCGTCGCGGCGTCGAGGTGCGCGAGATCTCCGTAGAAATTGTGGGCGTTGTACCAGTTCGTGTTGGCGTACTGCGGCAGGTCGAGCCACGGGAAGCCGCCGTAGGGCTGGTTCAGAACGTTGACCTTGACCTCGTTCTTGACGACCTCCTGCTGGTTCTTCAGGTTGTCGGCCGTGATCGCGAGGCCCCGCATGCGGTCGGCTTCCGCCCACAGCGCCGTCTCCAGCGCGTGCGCGGGCACGACCTCGAAGTAGTTGGTGAAGTCGAACCGGGTCGAGCCGTTGAGGATGCCGCCGTTGGACTGCACGAGCCGGATGAACTCCATCTTGCCGAGGTTCTCCGAGCCCTGGAACATCATGTGCTCGAAGAGGTGGGCGAACCCGGTGCGGTCCTTGGGCTCGATCCGGAATCCGATGTTGTAGTAGACGGCCACGACGGCGACGGGGGCGGTCGTGTCGCGAGAGAGCACGACCTTCAGCCCGTTGCCGAGCTTGCTGTACTCGACCGGGATCTGGAACGGCGCCTGGGCCGCGCTCGCCGACGCGGCGAGAATGAGCGCTGCCAGCGTCGCCAGCATCCCCGGGCGGGTGGCGATTTTCATGTCATCCTCCTGTTTTCGACGGCTGACCTTACGTTGAGACGAAGCGAAGGTTTTGATTCGTCCTCATCCCCGGCCATTCGGTCCTCCGGGGACGGGTTTTCGCCCGCATTCTGGCTCCCGGGCGCCCATGCCCAGACGGTCTGGGGCCGCCTGGCGCGCGGGCGGCGCATGGTGTCCGTGCGGCGGGAAATCCTGTCCACACCCGACTCCGACGAGCTCGTGGTCGACCACCTCGACGGGCCGCCGGGCTCCCCGCGGGTCGTCCTGCTTCACGGGCTGGAGGGTAGCTCGAATTCGGTCTACGTCCAGGGTTTTCTGGGCGGGATCCGGAGCCGCGGCTGGCGGGGCGTGGCGTTGAATTTCCGCTCCTGCGCCCGCGATCCCGCGGAGCTCGACCGCCACCTGACGAATCGGCGGCCACGGCTCTATCACTCGGGGGAGACGTCGGATTTCGACTTCCTGGTGCGCACGCTCTCGCAGCGCGAGCCGGACGCGCCGCTTCTGGCGATCGGCGTCTCCCTCGGCGGAAACGTTCTCTTGAAGTGGCGAGGCGAGAATCCCGCCGGCGGCGGTGTGGTCGCGGCGGCCGCGGTCTCGACGCCGTACGACCTGGCCGCGAGCGCGCGGCATCTCGAGTCGTTCGTGGGTCGGGTCTATACGGCCCGATTCCTTTCCACGCTTCGCCGGAAAGCGGTCGACGCGGCGCGGCGCTTTCCGGAAGCCGCCGCGGCGATGGATCTGCGCCGTACGCTCGCCGCGCGCACGTTTCGAGAATTCGACGATGCAGCCACCGCGCCCCTGCACGGGTTCGCCGGCGCCGACGACTACTATCGCCGTTCGAGCTCGCTCTTGTATCTTCCGTCGATCGCGGCGCCGACGCTGTGTCTCTCCGCGGAAGACGATCCCTTTCTGCCGCGCGAGACGCTTTCTCGCGCACGCAACGCCGCGACGGCGTCCGTCGAGTTCCGCGTCACGAATCACGGAGGCCACATCGGGTGGGTCTCGGGGCACGCTCCGTGGCGCGCGCGCTATTGGGCCGAGCAGGAAGTCCTCGACTGGCTGGGGAAGTTCGTCGCGAAATAGAAAACGGGCCGGCGAGAGGAATCGGGGCCTCCCGCCGGCCCGTGTCAGCACGAAACAGTACTACCGACGCTGGTGGCTACCCGTGAGGGTAAACGTCAGTAGGGCTTTTTCGCGCCGCTGACCTGGATTGCGGTGGCGACGGTCTTGCCATCCTGCATGTTGGTCTGGATCACGACCGCAGCGCCCGGGGCGAGCTCGCCCGAGAGACGCGTCGAATCGTTCCAGAACACCGTCGTCTCCGTGCCGTTCGCGTCCTTCACGACGAAGCTCTTTGCGCTGTTGTCCACCGAGCTGATCGTGCCGCGCATCGACTTCGACTGAGCCGCGGACGGATTGTCCTGCGACTTGGACGTGTCCTGCGGGAGGGCGATGGCCGCCGTCGCGAGGACTAAGACCGCCGTAAGAGCAAGAACCGAAACCTTCTTCATGGAAAGCCTCCTTGAAAAACTTGCAAGATCCTTAGAAACCGAAAAGGCGTTTACCCCCCGAGGGAAACGCCGCGGTGAAATTCATTGCAAACGGCGTTCCATCGGACGCGGCGTTGGGCGCCGAGACGACCTGACCCTGAGGACAGGATTTTTGCGCGATCTAGCCTGTCGGCGCGATCTGCTTTTCGCGCAGGTCGCGCCGGCGTCCGCCGCGGCGCCGCAGGACCGGTGCCGCGAATTGCTCCGCGGTCACGTCGGTGTGGATGACGGCTCCTCGCTTGACCGTGGCGCCGTCCGGAATCTCGGCGTTCTTGCCGATCGTCGTGATGCCGAGACCTTCGGAAGTCTTCTCGCCGCGCGCGACTTTTCCGACACGCGCGCGCCTCCCGATGCGGACGGCCTTGTCGACGATCGCCCGCTCCACGCGGGCGCCGGCGTCGATCCAGGTGTCGGTGAGAACGACGGACTCGCGGATCACCGCGTCGGGACCGACGAACACGCCCGGCGAGAGGATGCTCTTCTCGACGCGCGCGCCGGCCGAGATGATGCACCCGTCGGTGATCATGCTGTCGCGCACGATCGCGCCGTTCAGGATGGCGACCGGAGGCCTCTCCTCCGAACGGGTGTGGACGATCCACGCGCGGTCGTTCAAGTCCACCGGCGGCGGCGTCTTGAGCAGGTCCATCTGCGTCTGCCAGTACGCCTCCACCGTCCCGACGTCGACCCAGTAGCCCTGGAACGGATACGCGAAGACGCGCTGGCCCGAGGCGACCATGCGCGGAATGATGTCCTTTCCGAAGTCGTGCGACGAGTCGCGTCGCTTGGAGTCCTCGGTCAGGACCTGCGAGAGCATCGCCCGGCCGAAAACGTAGATGCCCATCGACGCCAGCGTGCCCGGAGGGTCCGCGGGCTTCTCGACGAACTGCGTCACGCGCGCTTCGTCGTCGGTGGCGAGGATTCCCATCCGCGTCGCCTCTTCCCGCGAGACGTTCAACGTCGCGATCGTGACGTCGGCCTGCTTCTCGAGGTGGAAGGCGATCAGCCACCCGTAGTTCATCTTGTAGATGTGGTCGCCGGAGAGAACGAGGATGAGATCCGGCGAAGCTCTCTCGACGAACGACAGGTTCTGCGCGATCGCGTCGGCCGTGCCCTTGTACCAGTCCGTCAGGGCGCGCCCCCGGTACGGCTGGTAGATCTGCACGCCGCCCGTGAAGCTGCGGTCGAGGTCCCAGGGACGGCCGGAGGCGATGTGCTCGTTCAAGGAGTGCGGCCGGTACTGCGTCAGGATCATCACGTCGGAGATCCCCGAGTTGACGCAGTTGGAGAGCGTGAAATCGATGATCCGGTACTTGCCGGCGAACGGCACGGCGGGCTTGGCCCGCTTCTCGGTCAGCACTCCCAGCCGCGAGCCCTCCCCGCCGGCGAGGATGACTGCGCGCGCTCTCACGGACGCTCGCCTACCGGCTCGCGCGCGCGGCCCGGGCCTTCTCGTACAGCGCGGCGTACTCCTTCGCGGACGCCGACCACGAGAAGTCGCGGCCCATTCCGTTGCGCTGGAGATCGGCCCATTTGGGGCCCTGAGCGTACACCTTGAGGGCCCGTTCGAGGGCGTCCCAGAGCGCCCAAGGATGGAATTCGTCGAACATCAGGCCCGTACCGCCGGGGTCTCCCGCGTCGGTGACCGTGTCCGCCAGCCCGCCGGTCCGCCGCGCCACCGGCACGCAGCCGTAGCGCATGGCGATCATCTGCGCGAGGCCGCACGGCTCGTAGCGGGAGGGCAGCAGGATCGCGTCGGCGCCGGCGTAGATCCGCCGCGCGTACCGGCTGTCGAAACGCAGGCGCACGCTGGCCCGGTGCGGGTAGCGGATCTCGAACTGCGCATACTCGTGCTCGAGGGCCGGATCCCCGGTGCCGAGGAGGACGAACTGCCCGCCCCGATCCAGCCACCGCTTGATCGCCGGGACCGCCATCTCGAATCCCTTCTCCTTGACCAGACGCGAGACGACGCCGAGCAGCGGCATCCTCGTGTCCGGCAGGAGCCCGCCTTCCTCCTGCAGCGCGGCCTTGTTTGCGGCGCGCGAGGAGAGCGTCTGCGCGTCGAACTCCGCCGCGATCTCTTTGTCGGCGGCGGGATTCCAGGAGTCGGTGTCGATGCCGTTCAAGATTCCCGCCAGCCGGTCCGCGCGAAGTCGCAGCACACCGTCGAGGCCCTGGCCTCCCTCCGGCGTGAGGATCTCGCGCGCGTAAGTCGGCGATACCGTCGAGAGCGCGTCGGCGCCGAGGATGCCGAGGCCCATCATCGAATCCCGGAACCGCTCGGGCAGCGCCAGGATCGCATCGCTGCGGCGGACCTTGTACTCGCCGAGGAACCGGCCCGCTCCCTCGCCCGCATAGGGCAGGTTGTGGATCGTGAACACCGAAGCGACGTCGCGGTAAAAGGGATTCTCGCGTCCTTCCGTGCCGAGCCACCAGGCCGCCACTCCCGTGTGGGAGTCGTGCGCGTGGACGACGTCGGGCGTCCACGAGAGCGCCTCCGCGGAGAAGAGCGCGGCGAGGGAGAAGAACGTGAACTTGGGTCCGTCTTCCTGGATCGACCGCCCGTAGATCCAGCGGTCCTTCGGAATCGGAAGGCCCGTCACCAGGAAGGACGGCGTCCCCTCCACGTCGGTCTTCCAGACCT
Organism: Acidobacteriota bacterium; assembly: GCA_046724475.1. GTDB lineage: Bacteria > Acidobacteriota > Thermoanaerobaculia > UBA5066 > Gp7-AA6 > DAHUXD01. The sequence goes on from JBKOVK010000118.1 coordinate 14,216, forward strand.
CGGCGCCGACCTCTCCCCAGGTCGTGTAGACCGGGAACTTCGCGACCACCTCGGGGGACCAGCGCGGCCAGTCGATCGAACCGTACCCCGGAAGCACGACCCGGACGTCGTGCCCCAGATCGCGTAGCGCTTTGGGCAAAGACCCGACGACGTCGGCGAGTCCGCCAACCTTCGCCAGAGGCGCCGCCTCGGCCGCGATCATGAGGATGCGCACGGTTCCCGGGATTATGTCGCAGGGGCGGGGGATGACCCTGTGATATGGTCGTCGTCTCCTTTGCTCGCCCTGATCCAGGCGCGACCTGAGAAATCCGAACGGACAAAGCGAGACGGGCGAGGCCGACACCCGAGGTTCCGAGCGCCCGGTGGGCCACGAATGATTCGAACTGGAAAGGAATCGTCATGAAACTGTACGTCGGGAACCTCTCCTACGACACGGGCGAGCGGGAGCTGCGCGAGCTCTTCGGCGCCTACGGCACCGTCGACTCCGTCGCTGTGATTACCGACCGGGACTCGGGCCGGTCCAAAGGTTTCGGCTTCGTCGAGTTCGGCAACGACGCCGAAGCGCAGGCGGCCATCTCCGGCTTGAACGGCAAGGAGGTCTCGGGCCGCGCCCTTACGGTGTCGCCGGCACGTCCGAAGAGCGACGGCGGCGGCAATCGCGGCGGATACAACGCCGGCGGGGGCGGCCGGCGCAACCGGTACTAGAACATGGCCGGGCGGAGCCGGCGGTCCGAGGAGGACCCATGAACAACGACTGGAAGATTCGGGTGCAACCGGCGGAGCGAAAGCCTTTTCTGCACAAGGCGATCTTCATCCGTCGCTCCTCCGGCGACGATGAGGACGCCCTCGATGCCCGCTACCTCTACGGCGATGGAGATCTCGCCGTCCTGCTCGAAGACCTCGGCGCCGATGTCCCGGAGATCTTCCGACTCCTCGACGCCGTTCACGGACGGCGAAGCGCTGAGATCCTGATCGACGTCTCCGAGGAGGCCATGGAGATTCTGGCGCGCGCCGAGCTGCCGCGGGGATGAGGGAGGCCCAGGCCGGAGCTCCGAAGGACTGGATTCGGATCGCTTTCTTCGTCGCGTCACCGATCATCGGCTTCCTGGGCACGGCGGCATGGTCGCTGGTCCACGGCGTTTCCTGGTGGCAGCCCGCGCTCTTCTTGGTCCTCTACGCCGTAATCGGGATCTCCGTGACCGCCGGCTATCACCGGCTGTTCGCGCACCGCAGTTACGGATGCCACCGGCTGGTGCAGGCCTTCTATCTGTTCTTCGGAGCAATGGCCCTCCAGAACTCGATTCTCGCCTGGGCGTCGGACCACCGCGCGCACCACCGTCACGTGGACCGGGAGTGGGATCCGTACAACATCCAGAGGGGCGGCTGGTGGGCGCACATCCTGTGGATCTTCGTCAAGAACCGGCCCGAACGGTCGTACGCCGACGTGCCCGACCTGTGGAAGAGCCGACTCGCGCGCCTCCAGCACCGCTACGCGTCCGCTCTCGGCATCGTCGGAGGCCTCGGGTTGCCGACCGCGGTCGGCTGGGCGTTGGGAGATCCGATCGGCGGTCTGCTCTGGGGCGGATTCCTGCGCATCGTCGTCATTCACCACACCACGTTCTTCGTCAACTCGATCGCCCATCTCTACGGCACACGTCCCTACAGCGAAGCGAACTCGGCGCGCGACAATCCCTGGATCGCCCTGCTGACCAATGGCGAGGGCTACCACAACTTCCACCATCGATTCCCCAGCGACTTCCGAAATGGGATCCGGTGGTACCAGTGGGACCCCAGCAAGTGGTGGATCCGGGGACTCTCCGCCGTACGGCTCGCGCGCGGGTTGCGACGGACTCCGGACGCCGTCATCGAGAGCGCCCGGATTCGGGTGGCGAACCGGCAAGCGGCGCGGGTCGCCTGCTTTCCCGGATAGTCTTCGCCTCGCCTCGCTTCAACGCGGCGTCGTCGTCGGCCTTTCGGCGACGAGGCCGACGGAGGCGAAGCCCACCGCCTGCACGATCCGCAGGATCCGTTTGACCTCGCCGTAGGCGAGCCGCCGGTCCGCGCGCAAGAGGATCTGGCGGGCCGGTTGCTGTGCGTGGAGAGCGCGCATCAGCTCCTCGAATGCCGCCTCGGAGAGAGGGCTCGGATCGTCGTCCACCGAGATTGCGACCGGCGGCCCGACGGCGAGCGTGATCCGGGTCCGGGCGGGCTCCGCCGGCCACGCCGCCGGCTCGGGCGCTTGAGGGAGCTCGACCTGGTTCAAGAGGGGAGTGACGACCATGAAGATGATGAGGAGAACTAGGCAGACGTCGACGAGGGGCGTGACGTTGATCTCGGCCCGGAGCGCGTGTCGCATGGGGCCCTCCCTTTGAAGAGGAGAGACCCCGGAGTCGCGCGCGGGTTCCCGCGCGGCCGACTTTATGCGTGCGGCGAGTAGGTCGGGAGCGTACCGCCCGTCTGGCGCCAGGCGTTCATCTCGGGCTCGCTACGAAGCAGATCCTTCAGCATGATCTGCGAGAGAACCTGGTCCACCGCCTGCTGGACCATCCGCCAGACCGACCGGATCGAGCAGTCCGGCATGTGCGTGCAGAGCCGCTCGATGCCGGAGTGGCCCTCGCAGAACGCCGGCTCGAAGAGGCGGCCGCCGAGGACGGCGAGCACGTGGCCGACGGCGATCTCGGAGGCCGGCCGCGACAGCGTGTAGCCGCCGGACTGCCCGCGCGTGGACTTGACGAAACCGCCGCGGCGCAGGACCCGCATCATCTTGGCGACGTTGGCCTCGGAGATGCCCTCGGCGCGGGCGAGCTCGGGAATCGTCAGGCTCCCGCCGTCGACCTCGCGGCCGACGCGGAGGAGACACCGCAGCCCGTACTCTTCCTGCGACGTCAGCTTCATCGCGTCCCTCCGCTCACATCATCCCCAGCTGTAGCTTGGCGGCGTCGGACATCATCTGGAGGCTCCACGGTGGATCGAACACGACCTGGACGTCGGCCTCGGTGATGCCCGGGATCGAGAGAAGCTTGCCCTTGATGTCTTCCCGCAGCACGTCTCCCATGCCGCAGCCCGGAGCCGTCAGCGTGAACTTGACGTCGATCTTGTTGCCGCCGCCCTCGATGGGCGTCAAGGCGCAGGCGTAGACGAGCCCGAGGTCCACGATGTTGACCGGGATCTCGGGGTCGTAGCAGGTCCGGAGCTGGTCCCAGGCCTGCTCCTCCAAAGTCTTGCCTTCCTGCGCGGCCGCATCGACGGTGACGACGGGCTCGCCGATCGCATCGGCGTCCTTGCCGTCGACGCGCGCGAGGAAGCCCACCGGCGTCATGACCGTGTAGCTGCCTCCCAGCGACTGCGTGATGATCACGGGGTCTCCCGCCCTCAGGGTGATCGGCGTGCCGCTCGGGATCTCGCGGGCGGGGACGTCGCGGGAAACCGTCGCTTCCTTGCGCATCTGCATGATCAGGCTCCTCCGCTCTCAGCCTGCGGGCCCTCGGACTCGGTCGAGACCGTCGCACCGTCCGACTCCAGCGCGGCCTTGAGCGTGTGCCAGGGGAGCGTGGCGCACTTGACACGGACCGGATACTCGCGCACGCCCGAGAAGACCTCGAGCTTGCCGAGCTCGGGCCCGTTGCGCGCGCCGCCGTCCTTGCCGGTGATGAGCGCATGGAACCGGTCGAACAGCGCCTCGGCTTCGGCGCGGGTCTTTCCCTTCACGCTCTCGGTCATCATCGAGGCCGACGCGGTCGAGATCGCGCAGCCGGCGCCCTGGAAGCTGACGTCCTTCAATCGATCCCCTTCCAGATCGAGGTAAACGGTCTCCCGGTCGCCGCACAGCGGGTTGTAACCGTCGGCCTTGCGGTCGGCGTCGGGCATGGCGTGGAAGTTCCTCGGCCGCTTGCTGTGGTCGAGGATGACTTCCTGGTACAGGTCTCTGAGATCCGACATCAGCGGAACATCCCGATGACTTTGTGGACGCCCGCGACGAGGGCATCGACCTCGCCGCGCGTGTTGTAGAGGCCGAACGACGCGCGCGCCGTCGCCGGCAGGCCGAAGCGGTCCATGACCGGCTGCGCGCAGTGGTGTCCGGTGCGGATCGCGACGCCCTCGCGATCCAGAACGGTTCCGATGTCGTGCGGGTGAACGCCGTCCAGGACGAATGACAGGACTCCGGCCTTCTCCCTGGCGGTGCCGATGATCGTCAGGCCCGGGATCTCCGAGAGCCGCTGCGTGGCGTACGTCAGCAGATCGTGCTCGTGCGCGGCGATCGCGGGCAGGCCCAGGCGGGTGACGTAGTCGAGCGCGGCCCCGAACGCAATGCCGCCGGCGATGTTCGGCGTGCCGGCTTCGAACTTGTACGGCAGTGTGTTGAACGTCGTCTTCTCGAACGTGACCGACCGGATCATGTCCCCGCCTCCCTGGTACGGAGGCATGGCCTCGAGGAGATCGGCCTTGCCGTACAGGACGCCGACTCCCGAAGGGCCGTAGATCTTGTGGCTCGAGAAGGCGTAGAAGTCGCAGTCCAGCGCCTGCACGTCCACCGGCATCCGCGGCGCGGCCTGTGCTCCGTCCACGAACACGGGGATGCCGCGGGCGTGGGCGCGTTTCGCGATCTCCGCGATCGGAAGAATGGTTCCCAGGGCATTGGAGAGGTGCGCGATCGAGACGATCTTCGTCTTCGGACCCAGGAGCTTCTCGAACGACGCGAGGTTGACCTCTCCCGAGTCCGTCAGCCGGGCCACCGAGAGCGTGGCGCCCTTCTCTTCGCACAGAAGCTGCCAGGGCACGATGTTGGAGTGGTGCTCGAGGCCGGTGATGAGGACTTCGTCGCCGGGTCCCACGTGGGCGCGCCCGTAGGTTTGCGCGACGAGATTGACGGCTTCGGTCGTGCCGCGGACGAAGACGATTTCCTTCGCATCGCGGGCGTTCAGGAACGCCCGGGCCTTCTCGCGCGCGGCGTCGTACGCGTCGGTCGCGTGCACGGAAAGCCAGTGGACGCCGCGATGGATGTTGGCGTAGCCATGCTCGTAGACGTCCCGCTCGGCGTCGATCACCGCCCGCGGTTTCTGGGCCGAGGCCGCGTTGTCGAGATAGACCAGCGGCTTGCCGTAGACCTTCAACGAGAGGATCGGAAAATCGGGCCGGACCGCCTCGACGTCGTAAGTCGCGGAGGCCCGTTCGCGGACGGCGACGGTGCTCATCGGATCTCCTCCCTCTCGCCCAGGCGGACGCCGAGCTCGCGCTCGACCGCGCTCCGGACGGAGGCTGCGGGAATGTGTTCGGCCACCTCGGCGGCGAAGGCGTAGGTCAGCAGCGCCCGGGCGTCCGCCTCGCCGATGCCGCGCGAGCGCAGGTAGAACAGGGCCTTGTCGTCGAGCTGCCCGGTCGTGGAGCCATGCTTGCACTTGACGTCGTCGGCCAGGATCTCGAGCGCGGGCGTGGAGTTGACCAGGGCCTCGCGCGAGAGGATCAGGTTCTTGTTGGTCTGGATCGCGTCGGTCTTCTGGGCGTCCGGCCGCACGATGATCTTTCCGTGGAAGACGCCGCGGGAAGCGTCGTCGAGGATCCCCTTGTAGAGCTCGCGGCTGGTGCAGTGAGGCTCGGCGTGATCGATGACGGTGTGGTTGTCGAGATGCTGCCGTCCCCTGCCGGCGTAGAGGCCGTAGAGATGGCACTCCGCGCCGCGGCCGGCGAGCGTGACGTGCAAGTCTGTGCGGGCGAGCGCGGAACCGAAAGCCACGTTGTGCGACGTGAACCGGCTGTCGCGCGAAAGGCGCGCCGCCAGCGTATGCAGGTGGAACGTCTCCTCGCCCTCCGTCTGGAGCTTCGTGTGCTCGAGGATCGCACCGTCCTCCAGCAGGATCTCGGTGACCGCGTCGGAGAGGCGGCGGTCCGCGCCGGAGTACGTCTCGACGATGGACGCCTGCGAGCCGGCGCGCCCGAGGATGAAGACCCGCGGAAACGAAACCTCCGGATCCTGGTGCGGATCGCCTCCGAAGCGGAGCACGATCGGTTCGGCGACATGGGCGCCTCGCTCGATCTCGACGACGACGGCCTCGTCGAAGAGCGCCGTGTTCAAAGCGGCGAACGCGGCATCCTCGAACGAGGCGATACCGGCCAGGTGTGGCTCGACGACGTCCAGCGCCTCCGACAGCGGCCGGATGCGGACGCCGGCGGACAGGGGGAACTCGGGACGGAGACCGCGCGCGCGCGGCTTCCAGTCGGTCGCGAGGATCGTCTGGATCCCGGTGTACCGCCAGGCCTCGTTCCTCGCCGTCGGAAACCCGAGCTCCTCGAAGCGGCGGAACGCGCGGCGGCGGAGCTCGGTGAGAGCCGGCGCTTCGCCGGCAACGGGAACGAACCGGGGGACGAAGCCCCTCTCGGTGGCGAGGGCTTCCATGCTCAGCGCGCGCTCCCCGCGCTGACGGCCGCCGGCGGCTCCTTCTCGAGCCAGGCGTACCCCTTCTCTTCCAGCTCCAGCGCCAGCTCCTTGCCGCCCGAGCGCACGATCCGTCCCTCGACGAGGACGTGGAGGAAGTCCGGAACGATGTAGTTCAGAAGTCTCTGGTAGTGGGTCACGACGATCATCGAGCGCTCCGCGGAGCGCAACTGGTTGACGCCGGAAGCCACGATCCGCAGCGCGTCGATGTCCAGGCCCGAATCGGTTTCGTCGAGAATGGCGAGTGCCGGATCCAGCACAGCCATCTGAAAGATCTCGTTGCGCTTCTTCTCGCCGCCCGAGAAGCCCTCGTTGACCGGCCGCTTGATGAGATCCTCGTCGATCTCGACGAGCTTCGCCCTCTGCTTGACGAGCTGGAGGAACTCGATCGCGTCGTACTCGGGCAGGCCCCGGTGCTTGCGGATCGCGTTGACCGCGGCCTTCAGAAAGTAGACGTTGGAGACTCCGGGGACCTCGACCGGATACTGGAACGCCAGGAAGACGCCTTCACGCGCCCGCTCCTCGGGCAACATCGCGAGGAGGTCCCGGCCGCGATAAAGGACTTCTCCCTCGGTCACGGTGTAGCCGGGACGTCCCGCCAGTACGTGCGCCAGCGTGGACTTTCCGGAGCCGTTGGGCCCCATGATCGCGTGCACCTCTCCGGGTCCGACCGTGAGGTCCACGCCCCGGAGGATCTCGTTGCCTCCGACCGAGGCGTGCAGATGACGGACTTCGAGAAGGGACTCGCTCATTACTTCTCCAATGTCATCCCGAGGCCGGCAGGCCGAGGGATCCCGGGATTCCTTGCCGACGATGCCGACCGTCTCGAAGCCTGCCGAGTTCGGGATCCCTCGCTCGCGCTCGGGATGACGCACTTCATCATCCGACACTGCCCTCCAAGCTCACCCCGAGCAGCTTCTGCGCCTCCACCGCGAACTCCATCGGGAGCTCCTTGAAGACGACCTTGCAGAAGCCGTTGACGATCATGTTGACCGCCTCCTCGGCCGAGATGCCGCGCTGTTGGAAATAGAAAACCTGATCTTCGCCGATCTTGGACGTCGAGGCCTCG
>JBKOVK010000095.1:0-3977 GCA_046724475.1 Acidobacteriota bacterium
CGCTCATAGCCTTCGGCTCTTCGCGAGCCGCTGACCCGCCGGCCGTTCTATGGACATTGCCGCTCTCCATTGAGTCACCTTCCGAATTGTTCACGATCGATCGTCAAGACCTCCCAAGTTGATCGAAACCAGCTATTGGACAGCGTCAATGCCGCCATACATGCTGTCGACGGTGGAACCGGCCGGTATAAGAGCGGCACGGTGTCTCCCGTGATGCGACGGGAATGTGTCTTCGGAGGTCGTAAACAGAAGGAGGTTCATCATGTTGGACGAGAAACCTGAGCTGACGGGAAATCCGGGTTCTCATCCGGTTGGTACCGGACTGGGAGCCGCTGGCGGCGCGGCGACCGGCGCGGTTGCTGGCGCAGCGCTGGGTGGTCCGGTCGGCGCGGCCGTCGGAGCCGCCGTCGGAGGCGTGGCCGGAGCCGCAGCGGGACACGAAGTCGCTGAGAAGGTCGAGCCGACTGGGAAGACGGGCTCTCAGCCGGTCGCGACCGGAGTGGGAACCGCCGGCGGCGCGGCGACCGGCGCGGTTGTTGGAGCAGCCCTGGGTGGTCCCGTCGGCGCGGTCGCGGGAGCCGCCATCGGAGGCGTAGCCGGCGCTGCGGCCGGACACAAGGCCGGTGAAGTCGTCAATCCGACGCCGAAAACTATCTGATGGCAATTGAGACCGAATGAAGGGTTCCCTTGGGGTCGGTCACCCTGTGGTGACTGACCCCAAGAGCCTTCACGGAATCTCCGCAAGACAGAAGGCAGGCACCCCTCATGACCAACCACGCAGTTCACGCGATCTCGGGTCGGACTCTTCGCCACTGGACCATCGACAGCCGAGATTTCGTCGGCGGGTCCGAACGGCCGGCTCCGGCTCTTCCCTATTTCGAGCAGCCTGACGGCGACCAGGTTCACCTCATCGCGTCAAGACTCGCCCGAGTCAAGTCGGATCTCGCGCGCCCGGTCAGCTGACGTCTCAGCGCCGCGGGTTTGTGGCAACGCTGCACCGATCACAAGGGCGGCGTCGAGCACATAGCAAGTCGTAGACCGGCCTCATCCATCACTCCGAGGTCTCGATACCAACCAAACAAACGATTGGACCTGCCGGAGGCGGGGGCCCATGATCGACTTCGTGACTGTGGAGTCTATTCACAGATCAGACCTCGAGGGAGAACGATGATGAAGAGCTACACAATACGAACACTCCTCGCCATCACGGCAGTGATTGGCCTTGCTGCTCCGCCAGCGGCAAAGGCGCAAGTCAGCGTGAACGTGACGATCGGAGGGTTCTACGACGAGCTGGCTCCGTATGGCCGGTGGGTTGACTGCAACTACGGACAGTGCTGGGTGCCCGCGCGCGTCGCCGCCGATTGGCAGCCGTACAGCAACGGCCAGTTGATCTACACGGAATACGGATGGACATGGGTGTCCAATGACCCCTGGGGGGGCAACCCTTACCACTACGGGACCTGGGCCTCGATTCCGGGCTACGGCTGGTCCTGGGTGCCCGGAACCGTTTGGGCACCGGCTTGGGTGACGTGGAGCTACAGCAACAACTACGTCGGCTGGGCGCCCCTGCCGCCCACCGTCGCTTTCGGCTCTGCCGGTTATTCGGGGAGTCCCATCGTCGTGAGCCAGACGCAGTACGTCTTCGTGCCCACGAACCGCTTCGTTGGCAGCAACGTGACCACAGTTCGCATTCCGGCGCAGCAGAGCGCGCAGATTTTCCGCGAGACCAGACCGGTGACGGGATTCGCGGTCTCGGGTGGCATCGTCCGGAATACGGCCCTTCCCATGGCGACGATCGAGCGCGCTTCCGGCGCCAAGATCGAGACCCGACAGATCCAGACCGCCGGAACGGCGCCGCACCCTGTCTCGGCCGGCACCGCCCGGTTGGCTGTCGTGGCCCCCGCGCGCGAGGTCAAAGCCGCCGTGGCTGCCCGGCCGCAGGCGCGTGCCTCCGAGTCTTCGAAAGAGCAGAAGCACGCCGATGCGCAGGCCGATCGTAACCCCGGGAACGCGAAGGCTTCAAAAACGGCTTCCGACGCACCGCCCATGGAATCCCATCGCCCGCCGGCCGAACAGACTTCGAAGTCGAGGCCGCCGTCGGTGAAGGAACAACCGGTCGAGAAGTCGCATCGGCAGCCGGACGAGGCGAGCGCGGCGCAGGCGCCGCCGCCCAGGCCCGAGGCGGGTCAGCCGGCCGAACAGACCTCGAAGCCCAAGCCGCAGGCGGCGAAGGAAAAACCGGTTGCGAAATCGCCGGCCCAACATGCCCCGAAGCCCACGCCGCACTCCGGCAAACCTGACGAGAAGGACAAGAAACCTGACGGAGGAAACCCCTGACGAGCGGGCGCTCAGCGGGCATCCGCTCGATGCCCGTCTCTGAGGAAGCCGCAGACCCGGCGGCACCGCGTTCTTTGGCCCGAGCAACGGCTCAGGTCGCGGTGGTCCTGATCGGCATGGCCCTCGGGCTTTGGGCCTTGTATCGCCTCAGAGGCGTTCTCCTCTTGCTGGTCCTGGCGGTCTTCTTTGCCTATCTGGTCGTGCCTCTGGTTCGCATGCTGCGCCGGCCGATCGCCGCGCGGTGGCGCGGCTTCGTCCTTCCGCTGCCGCTGACAATCGGCGTGATCTACGCAGCGATCTTCGGCGCGCTCGCGGCTTCCGTCGTTCTGCTTCTTCCGGTCCTGAATCGGGAAATCTCCGAGCTCGCCAAAGAGACCCCGGGCTACCTCGCGCGGGCTCAGGACCAGTGGCGCGTCTGGCAAGCGGGCTATCAACTCCGGGTGCTTCCCGGAGAGTTGCGCGAGGCCGTCGATCGAGCGCTGCAGCGGGGAGCGACCGCCGGCGAAGTGTACGTGACGGCCGACCTGCTTCCGCGAATCGGAGGCTGGCTGACGTACCTGCCCTGGCTGCTCCTCGTACCGATTCTGGCCTTCTTCCTGCTCAAGGATGCGCGGCGTCTGCGGGATCTCGCCTTGCGGCTTCTTCCCCGGGGTCCCCTCCGATCGCGCGGGGTCGAGTTTCTCGGTGAGCTCAACGAAACGCTGGCGGCCTACATTCGGGCGCAGGTCACGGCCTGCCTGCTCATCGGTGTGGTCTGCACGGTCGGATTCCTGGTGATCGGCGTCCCCTATGCGGTGGTGCTCGGGATTGCCGCCGGTCTGCTCGAATTCATTCCCCTCGCCGGCCCGCTGACGGTCGGCCTCCTGGCCGCGGGGTTCGCGGCATTCCACTCGCTCGGGCAGGTGCTGGCGGTCCTCATTTTCCTCGTCGTGCTCAGGGCAGTGCAGGACTATGTCGTGTACCCGAAGATCGTCGGCAGAGGTATTCACCTTCATCCCCTGGCCGTCATCCTCGCCATCCTGTGCGGCGCGGAGCTCGGAGGCCTCTCGGGGATCTTCCTCGCGATCCCGGTCGTCGCCGTGCTGACGGTGACCTACCGCCACTACCGAGAGCATCAGGCCGCCGAGGCTCTCCGCGAGCCGGCATAGAGAGCGAGCGCCGGCGGGCATCGATCCATCGCTCGGACGTCTGAAATCCATCGATTCAAACTATCGATCGCGGTCGCGCGTTGGCGATACTGTCGGATCAGCGATGTCACAGGTGATTTCCCGAGTCCAGCCTCGTCCTCCCGGCGCGCCGGGCTCGACTGACGCTTCGGGTCGGCGGACGCGAAGAGGACCCTCGGCCGGCCGTCGACGCGGGGACAGGCTCAACTCGACGGCGCTTCTCGTGGACGAGATCACGACGCACGAGGCCGTGGGCACGATGCTGGCCCGACGGGACCACATGGTCGCCGTCTTTGCTCATGACCTCCGAGGCCTTCTCAACGCCCTGACCATCAACGCAGAGCTCTTCCTGCGACGGGACGGAGAGGGAGCCGTCGAAACCGCCCGGAACGTTCGACTCACCATCGGCCGCATGGACCAACTGATCACGAGTCTCCTCGACTACGTGAGGGTCAAGGCCAACCGGTTGGAGGT
>JBKOVK010000156.1:0-4679 GCA_046724475.1 Acidobacteriota bacterium
CCCATGGCCTGGGGACTCCGCGACGAGCTCTCTTCGCACCTCGTGCCGGGCTCGGACTTCTTTGCCACGCTCGAGAAGATGCGCGAGAAGATCCCGCACCCGGTCGCCGCATACGACCCTGCGCTGCTGGGACCGCCTCCCTTCCCACCGGCGCTCGCGAACGCGTCCGCCGTGATGGCGCCGTGGTCGATGGGCCACTGGATTCTCTACGGGGCGGAGCTTCCGGTGGTCGCGAACAACTTCGGCTATGGGTTTCTGGATTCGATCCGTTTCTTCCTGGCGGATTCCGAGGAGGAGGCGCTGGAGATCGCCAGGCGCCGCCGCGCGCGCTGGATCGTCGCCACGGACCTCACACCGCGCATGAACGATTACGCCTCGTATCTCGGCCGCTCTCCTTTGCTCCAGGCGGGGCCCCAGGGCCTCTCTCCGACGCCGGCGTACTTCCGGACGCTCCAGTCCCGCCTCTACGACTTCGGTGGAAGGGGCGCCGAGCTTCCGGGGCTCTCGATTCCGCCGCTGTCGAAGATCAAGCCGCTCTTTCGCTCGGAGAGCGCGATCCGCCGCGGCGATCGCTGGATCCCGCGCTGGGTCGTGTTCGAGATCGCGGACTAAGGGTCGCTCAGGGCGAAGCTCGCGGCCCGAAGATCCGCCATGCGCGGACCGCCTGCCGCTGCTCCTCCGGAGACGCGGCCGCGCGCGCGACGGCCGCGAGCTCTGCACGCGCGGGATCGCGGCCCGAGTACTGGCCGAACACTCCGGCGCGCCAGAGCCGCGCCGAATAGGAGAGCGGCGGCGAGCGCAACAGCAGCGCCGCGAGCGGTGCCGCGCCGATGAAAACGCACAACGCCGGCCGCGGCGACAGCGGCGCCCCGGCGCGCGCCGACAGCGCGAGAGGCGCCGCAAAAGCCATAGCGGCGATGACGATCGCCGCAACGCCCGCCGCCGGCGCCGAACCGAAGACGCTCGGCGCGATCCAGCCGTGCGCGAGGAACCACCACGAGCCCGTCGCCGCGGGAAACGGGACGGAGTCGGGAAAGTGAGCGAACGTCGAGGTCAGGAGAAACTGGCCCGCGGCCGAGAAGACGACCGCCGCCAGGAAGAGTCCCCGCGAGAGCGGCGAATCGAGGGCCTGCGCCATCGGGAACGCCGCGAAGAAGAGCACCGGCAACAGGTACCGGCTCCCGAGCGACCAGCCCCCGTGCCAGTTGGGATACGCCGTCATCGCGATGAAGAAGAGAACCGTCGTGGCCAGGCAGAGCGCGAAGTCGGGACGGCGCTCCCGCGATCTCCACCAGCGGAGGAAGCCGGGCACGCACCACAGGAAGAACGGCGAGAAGATCAGGACGCCCCTCGCCGGATGGATCAGATACGCGAGCGCGATCTTGAGGCTCGGCGCCTGGAATCCGAAGGCGCCACCGGTCGAAAGCTTCTGGTACTCGGGGAACCCTTCGCGCGCCGAGGACAGGACCCAGGGCGCCCCGAAGCAGATCGTGTCGTAAACCGCGAGCCCGGCGAGTGGCACCGCGAGGCCGGTGAGGAAGAGCGCGAAGGCGCGGCCGTTCTTCCCGGACGCGGCACGGAGCGCGAGCAGAAGCGAAATCAACGCGACCGGATACTCCGAGATCGCCGCGAGCCCCGCCAGAAGACCCGAAATCATGTACGGCACGGTCACGCGCCGCGATGGGCCGGCCTCCTCGGCCGCCAGGATCCGATCCCAGGCCAGGAACAGGAGCGCCGCCGTCCACGCATGCGCGAAGAAGGAGCGCGCATAGAAGAGGAAGGGCGTGCCGAAAGCCGCGGCGTAGACCACCAGGAACGCGGCCCGCGCGTTGACGGCGGAGACGCGCCGCGCAAACGCCGCCAGCGCGAGGATCGAAGCGACCGACACGGTGAGGAACCGCACCGCCGGAAAAAGAGGCGACGCGACGTTGGACGGCGCGGGTAAGACCAGGCGGAGAGCGCGATAGACCGGGATCGCGGCAAAGGCGAGACCGGGCGCCTTGTTCGAGTAGGTCCGGCCATCGGACACCGACACGTCCTCGTGTCCTCCCAACGTTCCGATCTCCCTCGAGATCTCGAACGTGCCGCGGTCGGCGGCCGCGATGACCGACTGGTAGCGGGACAGCTCGTTGGGATTGGCGAATTGCGAGAAGGTCCCCGGGAACAGGAGCATGAGCAGCGCGAAGCAGCAAAGCACCGCGGCGAGCGCACGTCCGGCGACGGGCGAGCGCTCGAACGGAGGCATGGGTCATTGTAGCCGCCGCGGCGGCCCGGACCGTTCGCCTACAATGGACCGGGATGAGCGCACGCGGCCGCGCGGTCGCTTCGAGTCTCGCGGTCGCCGTTCTCTTCGCACTACCGCTGCTGCCGGAGATCCTCGGGGCGCGACGCCTCATCTTCCGCGACGCTCTGGTGACGCACTGGCCGTGGCGCCGCGTGGCCACGGCGGCGCTCGCGCGCGGCGAGGTTCCTTTCGTCAACGCCGAGGCTTCGGGCGGCCAACCGCTCCTGGCCAATCCCAATGCCGCGCTGCTCTATCCGACGTTCCTGCTCGAACGCGTCGTTCCTCCGACCTCCGCGTTCAACCTCCACTACCTCCTGCACGTCTTCTGGGCGTTTCTCGGAGCGCGTGCCCTGGCGCGCCGGCTGGGGCTGCCCGAAGGAGCCGCGTTTTTCGCCGCCGTCGCGTTCGCGTTCTCGGGAATGCTCCTGTCCTACGGCTCCGCGTTCATGAACTCGGGGGCCGCGGCCGCGTGGCTCCCGTGGTGCGCCGCCGCCGCCCTGGACCTGGCGAGAGCCGCGACCACGCGCGAGAGACTGCGCGCGGCCATCGCCACCGGCCTGGCACTGGGTCTTCAACTGCTCGCCGGCGAGCCGGCCATCACCGCGCTCACCGTGATCTTCATCGTGGGGTGGACGCTCCTGGAAGCGTGGCGCGGCCCTCGCGAGCTCCGGACCCGAAGACTCGGGGGACTCGTCGCCGGAGGGCTCCTCGCCGGAGCCCTCGCCCTCGGCCTCGCCGCGCCGCTGCTGCTGACGCTGCGAGCCGTCTTTCCGTTGACCGTCCGCGGCCAGCATCTCTATTCGAAGACAGCCTTCGGCGCCGCGCCGTTTGCGCCGTGGAGATTCTTCGAGTGGCTGCTGCCTCGCTTCCGCGGCAACCCGAGCCTGGCGGGCGTGGAATCGTCGTGGCTGCACCCCGGCGACTCCGAGATTTTCGTGTACATCTGGTGCGTCACCTTCGGTGTCGCACCGCTCCTGATGGTCGCCCTGGCGGCCCTCGACCGACGTTTCTGGGACGGGCGCGCGGCCGCGCTCGCCGCCGCCGCAGGCGCGACGCTCCTTTTCTCGTTCGGCTTCGCGCTCCCCTTCTACGGACTCCTCTACGGCGTCCCGTTCCTGCGGAGGTTGCGCTACCCGATCAAGTTCTACCTGCTGACGACGCTCTGCGTGGCGCTGCTGTCGGGCCTGGCCGCCGCGGCGCTGTCCCGCCGTTCGATCGGGCGTCGAGGTCTCGCGGTGCTCTTCGCGGTTCTGTGCCTTTTTGCCGCGGCATGGATCGCCGCGGCTCCGGGCGGAGCGATCGATCAGCGGGCGCACGCGGCGCTCGCCGGCAGCCGCTACGACGTTGCGGTGGTCGAGGCGTTCCGCGGACTCGTTCGCGGCGACGCCGCCATCGGCATGGCGACCGTGGTTCTGGTGGGTCTGCTGCTGAAGTGGGCTCCGCAGGGCGTGGACCGGGGCTACCTTCTCGGGCTCGCGTCCCTCTGCCTCGCCATGGTCTGGGGCCTTCCGCTCTTCGCGTCGGGCGCCGCCGCGGAGCTGGACCGTTCTCCCGCACTTCTCCAGCAGCTTCGGGGCGAAGGACGGTTGTACGTGCCCTCGGCGGAGCGTCTCGAGCTTTCGGCCCTCGAGCCGGTCGTGCGCGAGAAGCTGCCGCGCCAGTCCGCTGCCGCCCGGGCCCGCATCGAGCGGCTGGTGCCTCTGACGGGAGCCGCGTTCGGCGTGCGCTTTCTGTTCGACCAGGATCCCGACGGCTCTTACGGCTACTACAACCGCATCGCGAGCGAAGCCGCCGCGGCTTCGGCTCCCGCGGCGCAGGACCGGATGCTGCGCACGTTCGGAGTGCGCTGGGTTCTGGCCCACGAGGGTGATCCGCATCCCCTCTATCGTCCAGCCACCGGCCTCTCGGTGGCGCACGAGAGACTCGTGCTCTTCGAGGACCCGCAACCCTTGCCGGAGCTGCGGTGGGCCGGCCGCGCGCACCACCGCGCTTCCCTCTCGGGAACGATCGAGCTCCTGCGTTCCGACGGGTTCGATCCGGCCACCGACGTCGTTCTGCGCGGCGGCGAGGACCGGATGGCCGAGGCCGCGCCGACGGCCGCGCGCCTAACGGTCGAATCCGTCACTCCGGACCGCGTCCGTGCGCGGGTCGAGGCCCAGGGTCCCGGCCATGTCCTCTTCTCGCGGACCTACTTCCCAGCGTGGAAGGCGCGGCTGAACGGGAAGCCCGCGCGGGTTCTCGTGGCCAACGGCCGCGACCTCGCAGTCCCCGTCCCGGCGGGAACCCACGAGATCGAGATCGCCTACGACCGAGTGCCCTTCCGGATCGGCGTCGCGATCCAGGCGGCGACGCTCGCGATCGCGCTCGGAATGGCATGGGCGACCCGACCCCGATC
>JBKOVK010000322.1:0-2336 GCA_046724475.1 Acidobacteriota bacterium
CGTGGAAATAGGAGGCTGCGCCGAGTGAGAAGAGAGAGCGTCGGTCGAACTGCGGCATGCGGGGATTCTACGGCCGTACCGTTGACCGCGCCCACGCGCGCCGAGGCCGGCAATCTCCAGTACGACCTCTACCGGTCGCCGCTGGAAAAGAACCGCTTCCTTCGGAGTCGTTCGCGAAGCGCCAGCAGGAAGGCTGGACGACCCGCATCACGCTCTGGGAACCCGCTCGCTAGGACTTCCCGCGGCTGCGAAGGATCGCTCCCACCAGCTCCTCCGGCGTTTCCTCGCCGCAGGATCGTCGGGCCGCGCGTACGCCGACTTCCCCAGGCGGATCGCCGTCTCGTACTGGCGGATGTGGTCCCGGCAGGCATCGCACACGGAGAGGTGGCGCTCGAACTCGTGCCGGGAAGCGTCGGGAAGCTCGTTCTCGAGGTAGAGGTAGAGGAAATCCAGCAGTTCCTGACAGGTGATGTAGGGGCGCTCGTCGGCGCTCATTCGGTCCCTCTTCCGTGCGGTGACACCCGCCGCTTCGGGACTTGGATGCCGGAGAGAGAACCGGGGTTTCGAGGCTCGGAAAGCCCGCCTCCACGCCTCTTTGGCTTTTGGCATAATGCCCCGGTTCCATGGAACTTCAAACTCATGAAGACGGTTCCGTGACGGTGCTGACCGTGACGGGAGACCTCGTGATCGGCGACGCAGAGTCCAAGTTCAAGAAGACCGTGACGCGGCTGCTGGAGGAGGGCCACACCCGTCTGCTCGTGGATCTTTCGGGAGTCGGCTTCCTCGACAGCTCGGGTCTCGGAGCCCTGGTGCGGGCGCTGACGCAATCGCAGAAGGAGGGGGGCCAGACCAAGCTCCTCCGCGCCGGCCCTCAGATCCGAAAGCTCCTCCAGATGACCAAGCTCGACTCGGTGTTCGAGATCCACGACGACATGGAGGCCGCGGTCTCCAGCTTCTGAGGGGTCAGACCTATACCGGCATCGGGCCCGGTCGATGTCCACCGAGGAGGCGCATGGCGGACGAAACCGAAGAAACGGAAGACGAACCGGCTGAGGAGCCGGAGGAGCCCGAAGCCGCCCACCACGGCTCCGAGGACGAAGTCTCGGCTCTGGCCGAGCTGGCGCTCTGCGAAAACCTCTCGCAGACGTCGGGATGGGCGGCTCGCTGGAGCACCACGATGTCCGGCGCGGACGCCGCGCTGCTGTGGGCTCCCGACACGGTCCATCCAATTTTTCTCTGCATCGCGGGGTCGGGTCCGGGGGTCGAGACGCTCCTGCGGCGATCGGCGCCCCGCGAGACCGGAATCGTCCATGACCTCGTCCGCGACCGCCAGGCCATCGTTCTCGCGGGAGACGAGCTCACCACCGCCGATCCTTTCGTGCGCGGGCTCCCGCCGACGCTCCGCGCGTGTCTCGCGGTGCCGCTCCACGCGGAAGGCCTGGTGGTGGGTCTCCTCGCTCTCTATTTCACCCACATGCCGGACGCGGAGGAGGCGCTGGCGCGGCTGGAGCGGTTCCTCGAGCAGGCGGCCCCGGCTCTGGGCCGGGCCCTGCGGTCCGAGCGCAAGACCGTCGGCATGCTCCACGCGATCGAGCGGCTGACCAACCTGTACGACCTCTCGAAAGCGTTCGGATCGACGATCGACACCGACGAGCTCTCGGCGCTGATCGTCCGCAAGGCGGCGGACTTCGTCACGGCCGAATCGGCGTCGCTGTGGATGCTCGACACCGCGCGGGACGAGGTCACGCTGGCCGCCACGGCCGTCAACGAGAACTACGACGTCGCGCCCGCGCCCGAAGCGGTCGGCGCGGCGATCGTCGGCGACGTCATCGCCGACCAGACCACGGTGCGGCGCAACCGCATCCCCGCGGGAGACCCGGCCGCCGAGGAGGATTCCGGGTACCGGATCCAGTCGGTCCTTGCGGCCGCCCTCGTCGAAGACGAGGTGTCGGTCGGCGCGCTCGTCCTGGCCAACAAACGCGGCCGCCATCCCGAGTTCTCGGCCGAGGACGAGGAGCTCCTGCAGGACGTGGCCCGCCAGGCCGTCCGGGCGCTGCGCACCGCACGCCAGCACGAGGCCGAGAAAAAGGTCCAGGAGCTCGACGCGCTTCTCGCGGTCTCCCGGGAGATCACCGCCACGCTCGACCTCGACAAGGTCATGCAGACGATCGTCAACGCGACGTCGGCGCTGATCAACTACGACCGCTGCGGGATCGCCATCCAGGAAAAAGGGAAGCTGCGCCTGGGCGCGGTCTCCGGCTCGACCGAGGTGGACCGCAAGAACCCCGATACGCGTCGGATGGAAGAGCTGCTCCAGTGGGTGTATCTCTCCGGGA
>JBKOVK010000015.1:0-5235 GCA_046724475.1 Acidobacteriota bacterium
GACTGGGTGTTTTTGAACGCGTTGAGGTACAGGTGGAAGCGCAGCTCCGCGACCCGGTCGTTGGAGGGATTGCGCCAGAGCAGCCGCTCCTTGCCGTCCAGGGTCTTCGCGGCCGGATCGAGCGAAACCTCGATCGTGTACTCGACGACCGGGGGCCGGACGGGAGCGGCGGCATGGAGCCGCGCGCCCGAGAGCATCGCGAGCAACGCCAGCAGGGGTCGGCCGAGAACGGGGACGAAGCGGCGCATCGAGTTGCCGGAATGCTCTCCGGCGGGGACGGCCGAGTCAATACAATTCGAGCCGACGATGGCGCTGGCGCTGGTCACGGGCGGAACCGGTTTCGTGGGAGGCCACGTGGCTCGCGCTCTGGCTATCGCCGGCTGGAAGGTGCGACTCCTCGCGCGCGATCCGCAGCGCGCCCGAGCGGGGCTGCTCGAGGGCCTCGACTGCGAGATCGTCGTGGGCGATCTTTCCGACTCGAGCTTACTCGAGCGCGCGGCCGCGGGAGCCGCGGCGATCGTGCACGTTGCGGGCCTGGTCAAAGCACGATCCCTCTACGCGTATCGAGAGGTCAATGTTCTCGGGACCGAGCGCCTCATCGCCGCGGCCTCTCGGGTCGCTCCGGACGCAGTGTTCGTTCTGGTCTCGTCCCAGGCTGCCGCGGGCCCCTCTCTCGACGGCCGTCCCATCACCGACGAGGACCCGGCGCGACCGGTCTCCTGGTACGGTCTTTCCAAGCGCGAAGGAGAGGAGTCGCTGGCGCGGAGCTGGAAGGGTCCGTGGATCGTCCTGCGCCCCGCGGTCGTCTACGGCCCCGGCGATCCGGGCCTTCTGACGTATTTTCGCCTGGCGACCTCGGGGTTCCTTCCCGTGCCGGCGGCGAAATCCCGGATCCAGATCGTCGGAGTCGATCAGGTCTCTCTCGCAATCGCCAGGGCGGCCTCCCGGCGTGACCTCGCCGGGAAGACGGGTTTCCTGGCCGATCCCGATCCGATCCGGCTCGCCGACCTGGCGAAGCTCGTCGCGACCGCAACCGGTGCGAAGCCCCGAATGGTCTCGGTCCCCGACCTCGCGGTGCGGCTCCTGGGCGTGGGGGAGACGGCCGTCGAGGTGTTGACACGGCGATCCCGGCCGTTCAACGCGGACAAAGCCAGGGAGCTTCTGGCCGGGGACTGGCTTTGCGACGGAGGCCCGATGCGAAAGGCCCTGGAGCTTCCGGAGCCCGCGAGGCTGGCCGACGGCCTTCGTGCGACGGCAGAGTGGTATCGCCGCGCGGGGTGGCTGTAGCCTGCCTAAACACTTCAAAATCTTCCATCAAAAGCCCTTTACGTGCCGGGGCGATAGTTTGTAAAATTTGCTAAGATCGCCGCGCCAGTCCGGCAACTTCAAGGTGGGGGAAACACGAATGAGCAAGGTCGCCCGGCTAACAAGGGACGACATGATGGGGACTGCTCCGGTCTTCGAGAAGTGCCACCGTTACCAGGAAGCGGCACGGGTCCGCGAGACCGGGTTCTACTCGTTCTTCCGCGTCATCGAGTCGGCCCAGGACCCCGAAGTCGTGCTGGGCGGGCGGCGGCTCATCATGCTGGGCTCCAACAACTACCTCGGGCTGACGAATGATCCGCGCATCAAGGAAGCGGCGATGGACGCGATCCGGAAATACGGATCGGGTTGCGCCGGAAGCCGTTTCCTGAACGGAACTCTGGATCTCCATGTGCGGCTGGAACAGCGCCTGGCCGAGTTCATGCGCCAGGAGGCTGCCGTCACCTTCTCGACCGGCTTCCAGGTCAACCTCGGAGCCATCGCGTGCCTGGTTGGAAAAGGGGACACCGTCTATCTCGACAAGCAGGATCACGCGTGCATCATCGACGGTGCCCGGCTGTCCTTCGGAGACGTCAAGAAGTTCAAACACAACGACCCGAACGACCTTCGCCGCCAGATGCGCAACGATGCGGAGGCCAAGGGCCGCCTCGTGGTCATCGATGGCGTGTTCTCGATGGAGGGCGACATCGCTCCGCTGCCGGAGATCGTCGCCGCGGCGCGGGAGTTCTCGGCGGGCGTGATGGTGGACGACGCCCACGGGATCGGCGTTCTGGGCAAGACAGGGCGCGGCACGGCCGAGCACTTCGGCCTCGAGCACGACGTGGACCTGATCATGGGGACTTTCTCGAAGTCGATGGCCTCGGTCGGCGGGTTCATCGCCGGCAACGCCACCGTGATCGACTACATCAAGCACCGCGCGCGGACCCTGGTCTTCTCGGCCGCGCCCCCGCCGGCTTCGGCGGCGGCGGCGCTGGCGACAATCGAAGTCATGGAGCGCGAACCCGAGCGGCGGGAGCGCCTCTGGGAGAACACGCGATTCTTCTCGGAGGGGCTGCGCTCCCTGGGACTCGACACCGGAGAATCGCGGACGCCGGTCGTGCCGGTCGTCGTGGGCGAGGACTTGATCGCGCTGCGCATGGTGCACCGTCTCCAGGAAGAAGGGGTCTTCGTCAACTGCGTGCTCTCTCCCGCCACTCCGCCCGGCCGGGCGCTGATCCGGACCTCCCTGATGGCGACGCACACCCGCGAACAGCTCGCGCGGGTGCTCGATGCGTTCGAGAAGATCGGCCGCGAGGTCGGGCTCGTCCGCACGGCCCACGTCTGAGCCCACGAAGCCGGTGAGAGCCGAAAGCGGCGGGGGAGCCGCAAGCCCGGCTGCGAGCGTCGCGATCCAGCGCATCGGCCGCTCCAAGGCCGAGCTCGCCCGCTTCTTCGACGTCGCCGACCGCATCTACGCCGGCGACCCCAACTGGGTTGCGCCGCTGCGGGCGGATCTCGCCAAGGTCTTTCAGGACGAGAACCCGTTCTTCCGCCACGGCGAGATGCAGCTCTTCGTTGCGCAGCGCGACGGCGAGGACGTCGGGCGCATCGCCGCGATCCTCGACAAGAATCACAACTCGTTCCACGGAGAGAAGGCCGCGTTCTTCGGATTCTTCGAGTCGGTCGATGATCCGGCCGTCGCCGGGAAGCTCCTGGATGCGGCGGCGCTGTGGGGGCGCGAGCGCAAGATGACCGTCCTGCGCGGACCGGTCAACCCGACGCTGAACGACGAAGTCGGGCTCCTGGTCGACGGCTACGACTCACCGGCCGTTCTGATGATGACGTACAACCCTCCCTCGTACGCGCGCCTCATCGAAGGTCAGGGGTTCCGGAAGGCGAAGGACCTCCTGGCTTTCTGGTTCCCGCTCGAGGAGAAACCCCTCGAACGCCTGTCGCGTGTCGCGGACCGGTTCCGCAAGCGCGAGAGCCAGGTCGTGGTGCGGAACGTGTCGAAGGGAGGCCTGACCCGGGACTTGCCGAAGATCCGCGAGGTCTACAACGAGGCGTGGGAGAAGAACTGGGGCTTCGTGCCGATGACGCCGGAAGAGATGGACTTCATGGCCAAGCGCCTCAAGCCCCTCCTCCAGGAGAAGCTCGTGTGGCTGGCTGAGGCACCGCGCCCGGACGGCACGCTCGAGCCCATCGCCTTCATGCTGATGCTTCCGGACTACAACGTCGCGATCGCGCCGACGAAGGGGCGGC
Organism: Acidobacteriota bacterium; assembly: GCA_046724475.1. Lineage (GTDB taxonomy): Bacteria > Acidobacteriota > Thermoanaerobaculia > UBA5066 > Gp7-AA6 > DAHUXD01. The sequence continues at coordinate 3,565 of JBKOVK010000015.1, forward strand.
TGCTGCCCTTCGGATGGCTGAAATTCCTCCTGGCGCAGCGGCGCATCAAGACCGTCCGGGTTCTCGCCCTGGGAATCAAGCGGACCCACCGGATGAGCGGCGTCCAGTCGATCATGATGGCCGACTCGCTCCGCTTCCTGCTCAAGCTGGGTTACACGGGGGCCGAGGTCTCCTGGCTCCTCGAAGACAACGAGCTCGTCATCGGGGCGGTGCGCCTGTGGGGCGGAAAGCTCTACAAGACCTACCGGATCTACGAGAAGCCGCTCTAGGCGCGCGCGACCTCTCGCGCGACCTGCCGCCCCGTCCATCGGTCGTAGAGCCAGTCGGCGAACGGCACCGTCACGACGGCAAGCGAAGCCCCGGCGATCAGGTCGATGACGTAGTGGAAGCGGCAATAGACCGTCGAGATGATCAGACCCGTCGCGATCGGCAGGAGCCACCAGAAGACGTCCCGGGCCCTCTTCCACGCCACGAGCAGGACGGCCACCGAGACCATCGTGTGCCCCGACGGGAACACGTCGAACTTGGTCTTCTCGAGACTGTTGATGGTGTCATTGATGAATCGGGAGACGGGAGTCTCCGTCAGCGAGACCGTGTAGAGGTTCGCCTGCGCGAAACGCGGTCCCAGGGCCGGAACGATGAAGTAGCCGGCGTACGACACGTAGTAGACCACCATCAGGGTGAAGACGAAGCGCCGCGCGGCCGGCCGGTCCCTCAGCCACAGGATCAGGCCCAGTGTCAGCGCCAGGAAGTAGTAGGTCGCGTAGAAGCAGTAGAAGACGTCGTTGACGAGGGGCCTTGCGAAGCGCTGCATCCAGACCGACACGTCCACGCCGAACATGGCCCGGTCGATCGCGATCAGCAGGTCGTCCCGGGCGCCCCCGCGGAGGGCCGCGATCAGAGGCTCGAGCATGTTGAAAAGGACCGGCAGGAAGACCGCCGGATAGAAGTCGATCAAGAAGTCCAGCGGCGCGGGCAGCCGGTCTTCCTTCGGCACGAGCCAGGTGACGAGGACGAGTACGGCGGCGAGGACCACGTAGCCGAGGAGGAGCGCGCCGGGGTTTTCGAGGCGATGCCGCAGCGCGAGGGTCAGCGCCGTCAGCACGACGAGCGCTGTCGCGTGCACGGCTTCGGTGGGGCGGATGCGCACGCGCATTTATAACCCGGCCCTGACCCGTCGCAGCGTGCGATAGACTCGACGGTGATGAGAACGCGGGCGTTGCTTGCGGCCTCACTCCTCGTTACCTCCCTCGCGGCCGCCTCCGAAACCGCGCCGGTCGTCGTGGTCGGGCGCATCGACACTCCGATCCACCCCGCGGCGGCGGACTACCTGCGCAAGGTCCTGGAGCAGGCCGAGGAGGATCATGCCGCGCTCGCGGTGGTCACCCTCTCGACTCCGGGCGGCCTGCTGACTTCGACCCGCGAGATGACGTCGGAAATCCTGCAGTCGAAAGTGCCCGTCGTGATGTACGTCGCTCCAGCCGGGGCGCAGGCCGCCTCGGCGGGGTTCCTGTTGCTGCTGTCGAGCGACGTGGCCGCGATGGCTCCCGGGACTAACACGGGCGCGGCGCATCCCGTCGGGGGTGAAGGCCAGGACCTGCCCAAGAAGCTCAACGAGAAAGCCGAGCAGGACGCGCGCGCGTTCGCCCGGACGCTGGCGGAGAAGCGGGG
>JBKOVK010000124.1:0-6084 GCA_046724475.1 Acidobacteriota bacterium
GATCTCGGACCCCAACGCGCAGGATCCTTCGCTCGACTGGGACGGGATCTGGGACGTCCGTACCCGCGTCACGCCCACGGGCTGGACGGCCGAATTCGTCCTGCCCGCGCAGACGATCCGCTTCAATCGGACGCAGGGACAGTGGGGCTTCAACATCCAGAGGTACGTGGCGCGGGAGCTCATCACGCTCCGATGGACCGGCACCACCCTCGATGCGAACCTGCTCGATATGCGCCGGGCAGGCACCCTCACCGGCGTCGACACGCTTTCGCAGGGCTGGGGCCTCACGATCTCCCCGTACGTGCTCGGGCGCTACGAGCTCGACCGGGACACGGACCACAGCTTCACCAAGGGACAGGCGGGCCTCGACGTCGGCTACCACGCCACGTCTCAGCTCGACGCGGTCCTGACGGTCAACCCGGACTTCGCCGAGGTTGAGGCCGACACGCTCCAGGTCAATCTCACGCGCTTTGCGCTCTTTTTCCCCGAGAAGAGGCCGTTTTTCACCGACGGCGCGAACTTCTTCGACTTCGGCCTCGACCTGAGGGACGACTTCATTCCTTTCTACTCGCGTCGGGTGGGTCTCTTCGGCGACCGCATCATCCCGATCATCGCAGGGCTGAAAACGGTCGGGCGCGCCGGCCCCTGGGGCATTGGCGCCCTGGACGTTCAGACGAAAGACGTTTTCGGAGTGCCCGGCACCAACCTCGCCTCCGGACGCGTGACCTACGACTTCAACGAAAACCTGCGGGTCGGAGCCATCGGCACCAACGGCGATCCCGACGGCCGGTCGAGCAACTCGCTCGCCGGTCTCGACGCGGTGTGGCAGACCTCGAGCTTCCAGGGCGACAAGAACCTCGGATTCGGACTATGGGGGGCCCGCAGCTTCGGAGACGTCGGCTCGGGCGAACGCGGGGGCTGGGGCGTGAAGTTTCAGTACCCGAACGATCTCTGGTCTGCGGATGCCGCCTTCAAGGAGTTCGGCGACTCGCTCGATCCGGCTCTCGGGTTCCTCCCGCGACCCGGCACACGGCAGTACAACGCCAACCTGGCCTACCAGCCGCGGCCTTCGGGGGGTACCTTCGCCTGGGTGCGCCAGTTCTTCTTCGAGCTTTCTCCGAGAGTGGTGACCGACCTCCACGGAGAGACCGCGACGTGGCGCGTTTTCATGGCGCCGTTCAACGTCGTCACGCAGCAGGGCGATCACTTCGAAGCGAACTACGCGCCCGAGTTCCAGCGACTCGACGCCCCCTTCGAGATCGTCTCGGGGGTCGTCATCCCGCCGGGCAGCTACCAGTTCAACCGGTTCCGGATCCAGGCCGAGTCATCCGACTCGCGGCCCCTGTCCGTCGGGGGCACTGTGTGGTTCGGCCAGTTCTATGACGGACATCTCACGCAGATCCTGGGCTCGGTCAAGTGGACGGAGGGATCCGGCCACCTCCAGTTGATCCTCGCGACGGAAGACGACATCGGGCATCTGCCCCAGGGCGACTTCACGGTGCATCTCTGGCAGTTCAAAGGCGTCTACGCGTTCAACCCGAACCTCGTCCTCGCGACGTTTTTCCAGTACGACTCCGAGATCGAGAATCTGGGGATGAACGCGCGGCTGCGCTGGACGATCCGGCCCGGACGGGACCTCTTCGTCGTCTGGAACCGCGGCTGGCGCCATCCGACGGCCCCCGAGAGCTCCTACCCCTACTTCCTGGCGCCCGTGACCGACCAGGTGATCCTCAAGCTCCGCTGGACCTTTACGCGCTGAACGTCCAGTTCCGCCCTCCCCCGCTCTCCGTTAGAGTCGCCGTATCGACGACAGCGCTTTCTGGAACTCGCCCGAGAACGTTGAGCGCTTCGCCGCGCGCGAGCCGGACAAGCGCCTGATGGAGCTTCTCGGGGAACACGCGGATCCATCGCGGGTCCGGGTCCTCGATCTCGGCTGTGCGGGCGGTCGCAACGCGGTGGTCCTGGCCGAGAGAGGGTTCGACCTGGAGGCCCTCGACGCCTCCACCGCCATGGTGGCGAAGACTCGAGAGCGCCTCTCGCCGCTCCTCGGCGCCTCGGAGGCGTCCAACCGCGTCCGACTCGGCCGTATAGACGATCTATCCGCGCACGGCGACGAGAGCTTCGACCTCGTCGTGGCGCTCGGCATCTATCACTGCGCACAGAGCCGGGCGGAATGGGAGCGCGCCCTTTCCGAGACGGCGCGAGTGCTCAGGCCCGGAGGGCGGGCGCTGGTGTCGGTGTTTACGCCCGAGACCGACCTGACCGGCCGCGGCATCCGCGCCGTCCCAGGCGAACCCGACGTCTACGAGGGCTTCGACACCGGAGGCCGGCACGTCCTGGTGGACGCCGAGGGCCTGGACCGCGACATGACGCGCTTCGGCCTTTCGCCGCTCGAACCCACGCGCATCGCTCGACCGAAAGTCGAAACCGGCCGGCGAGTCTCGGCGAACGGGCTGTACGGAAAGACGAAGCGCTAGGTTCCTGCCTTCTTCGGCGTCTCCGGAGACGCCTGCTCTTCGGCCGGGGTCCACGTCTTGTCGGGGTTGTAGCGGTCCATCTTCTGGAACAGCTCGAGCGTCTGCGGCCCGAGATCCTTCTGGTAGACGATGCCGTCGTGGCTCACGATGAAGGTCATCACGCCGGTGACCCGGTAATCGCTCGGCGCCGCAGCGAGGGCGAAGCCGCCGATCATGACTCCCTTCACGACGAAGTCCAGCTTCCCGAGCGGCGCCGCGGGACCCTGACCTTTCAGGACCTTGAAGTAGTAGCCGTGGAGCGGTTCCGATTTCTTGGAGTAGCCCTCGGCGATCGCGTCGGCAATCGTTTCGGAGAGAGGGCCTCCCACGGTCCCGTCGGAATTGTGCCACGCGAGGCCGTCGTGCCTTCCCGGCGAGCTGATGATCTTCTGTGCGTACTGGTTCAGACTCGACCCATCGTGCTTCTCGAGGGCGTATTCGTGCTGCGCGTCGACGTATTCGTGGCAGACCTCGATGGCGTCCAGCTCGTTCCGCCCGATGCGGCGATAGAGGAGTTCCCGCTTGCCGGCCTTGGAGTCGAAGAGCCACCGGCCGTTCTTCCGGACGATCGGGATCGGCATCGGCCAGTCGTCATCTCCGACGGAGAGGGTGGCGCGATCCGGGTTTTTCGCGTCGAGGACGACGGCCGTGTCTTTGCGCGCCTGGGCCGCGAACGCCTCAAGCTGATTCTTCGTCTGAACGGGGTCGCTGGTTTCGACGAGACTGTTCCCTTCCGGGCCCAGAATCGCCTTCATGGCCGCGATGTCGTCGCTCGCGGCGGCCGCGATCAACGCGTCGGCGGCGGCCTTCGGCGAGTCGAAGGTTTTCTGGCTTGCCGGGGCCGGAGCCGCGGGCGCGGATTTCGGCTTGTCCTGAGCCGAAACGCCCACGGCGCAGGCGAGCAGGAGCACGCCGACGATTCCGGGGCCGAATCGATGCTTCATCGTGCTCATCTCCGCCTCCCGCCGCCGCCACCTCGGGAGCCTCCGCCGCTCCGGGAGCTCATACTCGAGGAGCCTCGAGAGCTGCTCGACCGGGCACTGCTGCCGCTGAAGCCGCTGGAGCCGCCGCCGAAGGCGCTGCCGCCTCCGCCGCCGCCGCGACTGCCGCCACCGGCCGAGCGACCGCTGGCGCTGGCTCCGCCACCGCGACTGCCTGCTCCCGCTCCGCTACTGCGGCTGCTGGCGCTGGCTCCGGCTCCGCCGCCCCGGCTTCCGGCTTCAGCGGAGCGGCTACTGGCGGTGGCTCCCCCGCGGCTGCCGGCGCCGCCCTGGCCGCGACCTTCACCGCGCGCCGATCCGCCGTACTTGCTCGCCGTCGATTTGTTCGAGTAAGGCGCTCCGCCCCGATGCTGGGAATTGTGTTGCCAGTTCCCTCCGCCGCCCCTGTTACCACCACCGCCGACGTTGTTTGTCCGATTCGAGTTCCTGTTGAAGTTGTTGTTGTTGTTTATGTTGATGGTGTTGTTCCCGCCGCCCCAGTTGCAGCCGCAGCAAGAACCGCCCCAGATGGCCGCGCCCATCGCCATGCCGACGCCGAAGGAGACCAACCCGGCTCCCGGGTAATACGGCGGGTAATAGACCGGCGGGTACGGATAGACCGGGGGCGGGTAGACGACGGTCGGATTGTAGGAGGGGACGTAAACGACCTCGGGGTTCGTCGGCTGCACGACGATGACCGTCTTCTCTTCGACGACCTTCGTTTCCACCGTCTGCTGCTCGTTGGTCTTGAGGGCGCCCTTGTCCTCGGCCTTCTTCCGCATCCGCTGGACGGCGTCCATGACCTCGCCCTGCTGGGCGAGGAAGGCGTCCCCGAGCTCCGTGGTCCACTGGATGTCGTCCGAGAGCCGCTTCACGACCTCCGGAACTGCCGCCATCGACTGGACGGCTGGGTCCCAGGGCTGCTTGGCAACGGCGTCGGCCAGCGCCTTGTCCTTGAGGTCCTTGTTCTTCGCCAGCCACTGCTGCAGCTGGATCAGCTCGAGCGGGTAGGTGGACGCCGCGAGCGTCTGGGCCAGGAGCGGATCGGGATACAAGGCGATCGGCGCTACCAGCGAATCGAGCTGGTCCGGTGAAAGCTTCTCCTCCGGCGCTTCCGCCGCCGCCGGTGCGGCCGGTGTCGTTTGAGAAGGTTCTTGCGCGAGAAGGGCGCTTTCGCCGTGGGCGAGAAGAGCGACGCAAGCGAGCGCCAGAAGCTTGCGGAGTCGAGACGACATCGTTTCCATGGCATCTCCTTCCCCACGGCGTCGCGCCCGCGGGACCTCTTGGGCGGAAGCATATCTCGCCCTCCCAGCAGTAGAGAGGGTTTCGCGTTCTTGTCCCGAGCCGGTGAGATGTCCTCGGAAAAGGCCGCCGGAAGGCTCGAGCCTCCAGACGTGCCGATCCGAAAATGGCCTGCACGCGTTTCGCGCAAGTGGTCATTGTGCGCCGATCCCGACCCGAGGAGGATCAATCGCCGGGGATCGATGCACTGGAAACGGAACCGGAGGAAGGCCGATGCGCATCGCGAGCCTGGGTCATGCGGTCTTTGCCGTGACCATGATCGGCCTCGGAGTCCTGGGTCTGATCAAAGGCGATTTCACCCCGATATGGCTGCCTGTGCCCGAAGGCTTGCCCGGGCGCGAAGCACTGGCCTATCTCTGCGCTGTTGTCTCGCTGGCATCCGGCATAGGCCTGCTCTGGCAGCGCACGGCCGCGGTCGCTTCCCGCGTGCTGCTCGCGTATCTGCTGGGCTGGCTGCTGCTGCTCCGGGTGCCGAGCATCTTTTTCTCTCCCACGATCGACACCATCTGGGCAACCAGTGAGGTCGCGGTGATGGTCGCGGCCGCGTGGGTTCTGTACGTCTGGTTCGCCGGCGAACGGGACGAACAGCGTCTCCGCTTCGCCACCGGCGACAGCGGTCTGCGCATTGCTCGGGTCCTCTACGGCCTCGCTTTGATCCCCTTCGGCCTGGCCCACTTCATCTATCTCCAACAAACCGTCGTGCTGGTGCCTAGCTGGCTGGGCTGGCCCGTGGGCTGGGCGTATTTCACCGGCGGTGCCTTCATCGCAGCGGGCATCGGCGTGCTCATGGCTGTCTGTGCGCGGCTTGCAGCCACACTGTCGGCGTTGGAGATCGGCATGTTCACTCTGCTGGTGTGGGTTCCCGTCATCGCGAAAGGCGCCACCACGTTCCAAGGGCACGAATCCATCGCCTCGTTTGCGTTGACGGCCGGCGCCTGGATGGTTGCGGATTCCTACCGCGGCATGCCTTGGCTCGCCGTGGGCAAACGCCAGGCCGGCGCGGCCGCGCATGCGACCTGAGAGGATTGGTCGGGGCGAGAGGATTTGAACCTCTGACCACTCGGTCTCGAGGGATTCCTCCAGGTCACTGACGGAACCACGTCATCGACATGGGCGTAAGCTCGATCGGCGATGCCAGAGAAATCTATCCAGGAACTCGACCTCGCGGGATTAGTCGCCGGGCGCAGTTACTTTCCCTCCCCCCTGCATTGGGAGGACCAGGTTCTGTACTTCCTCATGGTCGACAGATTCTCGGATGGCGCCGAAAACCTCTTTCGCGACAACCA
>JBKOVK010000078.1:0-5733 GCA_046724475.1 Acidobacteriota bacterium
ATCATTTCGTGGTGTGGTTCGACGGCACGAAAGTGCTCGACGCCAAGGACGAAACGTTCAAGGAGGCGGGCAAGGTGGGTCTGTGGACCAAGGCGGACTCCGTGATCCAGTTCGACGACTTCACGATCGAAGGACGCTGATCTCGGATCCCGGCCGGCCTCCGGCATCGTGACGCCGCCCAGAGAGATGGACGACATTCGCGGCGCGGATTCGCCGCGAACCGTCAGCTTCGCGGAGGCATTCGGATACTGGATCAGGCTCGGATTCATCAGCTTCGGGGGGCCGGCCGGCCAGATCGCGATCATGCAGCGGGATCTCGTGGACCGCCGGAAATGGATCTCTCAGGAGCGCTTTCTGCACGCCTTGAGCTATTGCATGCTCCTGCCTGGACCCGAGGCCCAGCAACTGGCGATTTACATCGGCTGGCTGCTGCATGGAACTTGGGGCGGAGTCGTAGCGGGCGCATTCTTCGTCCTTCCCTCGATCTTCATCGTCTGGGGCCTCTCCTGGACTTACGCGGCCTGCGGGAGCCTTCCGATGGTCGCCGCGATCTTCGCGGGCCTGAAACCCGCCGTCGTCGGGCTCGTGATCGCGGCAGTGCTCCGGATCGGAGCCCGAGCCCTCCGGCCGCGCGGCTTGGTCGCGATCGCGGCCGGAGCGTTCCTCGGGATCTTTCTGCTGCACATCCCGTTCCCCTGGATCGTGGTGGGCGCCGGCGTCCTGGGCTTTCTGGCGGGTCGGATCTGGGCTCCCGCATTGGCCGACGGTCAGAGTGGCGCGATGGAGCCGAAGGAAACCGACCCCGTTTCGGAACAGAGTCGCTCTCGAATCAAAAAGGCGCGGGGCTCGTGGCCGCGCTTTGCCAGAATCACGTTGGCCGGTCTCCTGTTGTGGGCCGGGCCCTTCCTCGCTCTCGGCCTCTGGCGCGGATGGTCCAGTCTCCACGTGCGTCAGTACCGTTTCTTCACGCAGGCGGCGCTCGTGACCTTCGGCGGTGCTTATGCCGTTCTCGCCTACGTGATCCAGGCCGCCGTTCAGTCGTTTCACTGGATCACCCACACGCAAGCCATCGACGGACTTGGCCTGGCCGAGACGACGCCCGGCCCTTTGATCATGGTGCTCCAGTTCGTGGGGTTCGTGTCGGGGTGGAACCGCCCCGAAGGCATGAGCCGCCTCGCGAGTGCGAGCATCGGAGCCCTGGTGACGACCTACGTGACTTTTCTGCCGTGTTTCCTCTTCATCTTCCTGGGAGCTCCCTACATCGAGAGCCTGCGGGGAAATCGGAATCTGACTTCAGCGCTCTCCGGAATTACCGCGGCCGTCGTCGGCGTCATCCTCAACCTCGCGGTGGTCTTCGGCAGCGCCGTTCTTTTCCCGGCCGGACTGCAACACAGGCCGGACTGGTTTGCTCTTGTGTTGACGACGATTTCATTTGTCGCTCTCTCCTTCTTGAAGTTGGACGCGGTCTGGGTCGTCCTGGCCGGGGCCGCCATCGGTCTTCTCCGCGTGCTGCTGAAACAGTAGGTTCAAAGACAAGACCGTCGGGGTGCTACGATGCGCGCCGGCCCGACCTAATCTCACAGCCCGCTCTTGCCGCACGCGATAGACAGCCCTTTCGCCGACCATCTGCCTGACGACAGAGAGGCGCGGGCGGGTCTGACGCCGCCGGCCTGGGCAATCCGGGCTCCAACTCCGTAGAGAATGATTATCACGTTGACTGCACTTCGACTGCTGGCTGTCTACGGCGCGAGCGCGGCGGCCGTACTCTGGCTGGTTCATCGCTACGTAATGTCGCTGCGATTGGCGCCGGCCCTGATCCTGGCCGTGACGCCGGCGCTGCTGACGGGAAAGGCGCTCATTACCGGAGGGGTGTACGCGCCGCTCGACATCGCGTATCAGTCCTATCCGCTGCTCTCGCATCGAGACGAGATGGGAATTACGACGCGCAACGGGCTCCTGATCGACGTGGTGACGTCGTACATCCCGTCGCAGAAGGCCGTGAGGGATTCTGTCAAGAACGGACGGCTCCCGCTCTGGAACCGGTTCCACATGGCGGGAGAGCCGCTGCTGGCCTTCCAGCAGCCCGCGGTCCTCTTTCCGGGAACGTGGCTGGGCTTCCTCCTGCCCCTGGCGCAGGCGTGGACTTTCGACATGTGCCTGCGCACCTTCTTCGCGCTCCTGGCCGCGTACCTCTTCTTCCGGGATCTGCGCCTGGGAAGTGCGGCGTCGTACCTCGGCGCGTTCGCGTGGGCGTTTTCGGATCACCTCGTGTTCTGGATGGGCTATTCCGTCGGAGCCGCAGTAGCCTTTTTCCCGCTGCTCCTGCTCGGGCTGCGCCGGCTGGTGTCCTGGGCGGACTTTAGCTCCGCCGCTCTCACCGTCGCCGCGCTGTGCCTGATGATCACGGCGGGTCATCCGGAGACCGTGCTGCACGCCGTCGCGGGCGCCGGCCTCTATTTCCTGTTCGAGCTCGCTATTGCCGGGCGCGGACGTCGGCTTCGGCCGATCCTCCTCTCGTTCGTCGCGGGCGCGTTTGCCCTGGGCCTGTGCGCGGTCCAGCTTCTCCCGTTTCGCGAACTCCTTCCGCACACGCAGCAGGCCGTGAGTCGCTCCTCGTTCTATTCGCAACAGAGGAAGTCCGTCGACCTCGACCTGAGTCTGTATCGAAGCGGGCGGAACTTCCTGCCGTATGCGACGGGTCTCGGGGAGCTTCGGCCCGCCACGGGCACGATCAACATCCCGGCGGCGTACGCCGGAGCGCTCGTGCTTCCTCTCGCGCTGGTGGGCCTCCTCTCGCGACGGCGCGAGAAGTGGGGCTTCGTCATCCTGCTGGTGTTCGGCCTCGCGCTCTGGGCCAGGCTCGGCGGTGTCACTGATCTGGTCTCCCGCCTGCCGCTCTTCGACATCGCCGTCAACGACTACCTCGTGTTCCTGGCGGCATTCGGGCTATCCGCCCTGGCGGCGCTGGGGACCGAAGAGCTGATCGAGGGGCGCCGCGTCGTGGCCTTCGTGATCTGCGGGCTCGCCTCGATCGCCATCTTCGTCTGGATGAACCAGTCTCTCCGGCCTCACTTCGTGGAAATGGTCGCCAAACCCCACCGGCTCGACTGGCAGATGCCGGCGCAGACGGCAGCCATCGCGCTGGCCGTCCTCCTCGTCGCGTTTCGCCGGCGGCTCTCCGGCGCGACCGTCGCCGCCGGGCTCTGCCTGATCCTGGCGGCGGAGCGCGGCGTGGAGGCGATCGGGACGTATCCGACCTGGGAGAACAAGGCCTTCTTCCCGCCGCTGCGTGTCTTCGACGGAATACGCCGCGATGCGCCTGAGAGGACCGCGCCCTACGGCTTTCTCCTCGTCCCGAACGTCTCGGCGCTGTACGAGATCGAGGACGTGAGGGGATACGGACCAATGACGCTGCTGCCGCTGGCCGAGACGTATCCGCTCTGGTGCGTCGATCAACCCGTCTGGTTCAACCGGGTCGACGACGTCGGTCGTCCCTTCCTCACCTTTCTCAACGTGCGGTATGCGCTCGTCCCGAGCTCGATCGCGGCTTCCGGAGGATGGAGAACCCTCGGCGAAGGAGACGGCATTCGCGTCATGGAAAACCCCGCGGCGCTGCCGCGCGCCTTCATGCCCGTGGCCGTGCGATTCGAGCCGAACGGCCGGAGCCGAGTGGAGGCGCTGGGGAGAATCGTCGATTACGGCGCCGAAGGCATCGTCGGGGCCGCGGGTCCCTCCGGCCTGATCGAGAACGGCGGTGGAGAGGTGCGGGTCACGAGCTATTCCGGACAGGAGATGTCGCTTCGCATCCGAGCTACGAGCCCGTCGATTGTGGGCACGTCGATTCCCGCCTGGCCCGGGTGGAAGCTGAAGATCGACGGACAGACCGCTCCGCTTCTCTCGTACAACCACGCATTCCTGGGGTTCCGGATCACGGAGGGGGAGCACGAGGCGCGTCTTTACTATCTGCCCGACGGATTCCTCCGGGGAGCGGCGATCAGCGGGGCGACGATTCTCTCGGGAGCGGTGCTCGTGTGGCGTCGCCGGCGCGCGGCGAAGTGGCTTCCGGTTTCCGCGCGATGAGAAGCAGGATGTCGTAAAGGTTGATGTAGATCGGGGCGTCGAGCCGTCCGCCGAGCGTTGCGATCTCGTAGAGAACGTCCCGCCGCCGGCGACCCATGACGAAGATCGAGTGCATCATCGCCTTGTAGCTGCGCGAGTGCCCGACGTGGCGGGCGTGACAGACCTCGAGGCCGGCGCGCCGCACGGCGTCCGACAGAGTCTCTTTCGAGAAGTAGAAGAGGTGTGTCGGGGGATGGATCTGCCTCCAGCGGTCCTTGCGAAGGCGCGCGAGGAGGCTCCCGACGTCTCCCGTGGTCATCGCCAGGATGCCGCCGGGCTTCAAGGCGCGGGCGGCCTTCTCGATGTACCGCACCGGGCGAGCGAGATGCTCGACCGTGTCCCACATGCAGACGACGTCGTAGCGTTCGGGCTCCTCGGGCAGGTCCAGAAAATCGCCGCCGGTCACGTCCGCGCCGATCACGTCGCGGATGTGGGCCACTCCTTCGGGGCTGATCTCGAGGCCTCGGACCTGCCAGACGTCCCGCGCGACGTCCAGAAAGAAGCCGTAGGCTGCCCCGATCTCCAGGAGCGAACCGCCGGGGGAGAAGCGCTTGAGCTCGCGCACGCGTCTTCGAAAGTTGCGCTTGAGAACCGCCTCGTCTCCGGCGTAGTCGAGGTACTCGCCGCCTCGGAAGTAGCTGTCGCCGTAGAGAGCTTCCGTCTCGACCGGGCCGGGGAAATAGACGAGACGACAGCTCGGGCACCGAACGATTCCGCACCGGGGATAGAAGGGCTCCGGGGCTCCGTCCCGCCCGCAGAGCTCACACGCCATCGTCGATGGCGGGGGCCGTCTCCGGGGTCTCGGGTCGGGGAGCGTCGATGCCGAGGCGGGTTCGAACCAGGTACAGGGGCCGGCGCTTGACCTCCTCGAAAATCTTGCCGAGATAGACGCCGATCACTCCCATCAGAACGAGCTGGATTCCGCCGACGATCGAGACGAGGATCGCGAGCGACGTCCAGCCCGGCAGGACGTGGCCCGTCACGAACCGCGCGTAGAGGGCAAAGCCCGCGTAGAGAAAGCCCAGCAGCGCCAGGACGATGCCCGCGTAGACCGCCAGGTGCAGTGGCGCCGCGGAGAAGGAGACGAGGGCGTCGACCGCCAGCTTGAGCATTCGCGCCGGTGAGTACTTCGTCTCGCCGGCCTGCCGATTCGGCGCATCGAAAGGGATCGTGGCCGAGCGGTAACCCGTCCAGACAGTCAGGCCGCGCAGGAAGCGCGCCCGCTCGCGAATACCCCGGAGAGCGTCGGCGACCTTCCGGTCGATCAGACGAAAGTCGGCGGCGTTGCTCGGGAGATCGACGCGGCTCAAACCGCGAAAGATCCGGTAGAACGCCGCCGCCGTCGCTCGCTTGGGCCAGCTCGAGTCGGCCGTTGTTCGCCGGACGGTGTGGACGACCTCGAAGCCGTCCAGCCAGCGCGAGATCAGCTGCGGGATCAGCGAAGGTGGATGCTGCAGATCCGCGTCCATCAAGACGATCGCGTCTCCGGATGCGTGGTCGATGCCCGCCGTCAGGGCGATCTGATGGCCGAAGTTGCGCGAGAGCGACAGCAGCCGGACCCGCTCGTTTACGCCCCGCAACCTGCGGATCTCCTCCACGGAGGCGTCCGTGCTC
>JBKOVK010000155.1:0-7202 GCA_046724475.1 Acidobacteriota bacterium
CACTTGATCTCGCAGACCCCGCACCCGATGCACGTCTCCGTGATGAAATGAGGCATAAGTGGTAGCTCTGGCAACCTCTTGCGAGGCTACCCTCCCTTCGTCAAAGTACCACAAGCGGGAGGCCGGCCCGAACCCCCTCGGGCACTGAACTTTCCGGGTGGCCTCGCGTTAGGAAATGGTGGGAGAGTACGAGTATGTCCAAAGACCTGCGCGCAGTCGTCCTGGGACTGTTCATCGTGGTGCTGGGCGCGATGGCCCTGGCCTTCTGGCGCCGTCCCGCGGCCGAGTTCCGGAAAATCCGGAGCTTCAGGGTGGAAGTCACCGAGAGAGAGGGTGACTCCACGCGCCACGCCTCCTTTTCGGTCCCCTCGGGTCTCCTCGCGCATTTCGCGAAGCTTGCCCCGATGCACGAGATCAAGGCCGATCTCCAGCACGAGTGGGCGAAGGGCGACGTCACGCCGCGCGACATCCTCGACGCCGCCGATCAGAGCAAGGACGGCAAGCCCGGAGTCATCAAGAAAGACGAGGCGACGATCGAGGTGCGCGCCGATGGAAAGATGCTCGTGATCGACATCAAGGACGAATGGGACAAGCACGTCCACGTTCGCGTGCCGCGCAACCTGGTCGAGGGCCTGGATGAAGGCCACTCGCTCTCGATCTCCGAGGTCCTCCGGGGCCTGGATGATCTCGGTCCCGGAGACGTCGTGACGATCAAGGACGGCGACAGCGAGATCACGATCACGGCGGTGCCTCGGAAGAAGGGCCTGACGATCTCGTAGACGGGTTCCAGGTCCCAGCTTTCAGGTTCCAGGTCCCAGGTCGGCGATATCCTCGCGGTGTGGCGAATCGGCTGGCCCTCGAGTCCTCTCCCTATCTCCTCCAGCACAAAGACAACCCCGTGGACTGGTATCCGTGGGGCAAAGAAGCCTTCGCAAAGGCACGCGCCGAGAACAAGCCGGTGTTCCTGTCGATCGGGTACTCGACCTGCCACTGGTGCCACGTCATGGAGCACGAATCGTTCGAAACGCCGCACGTGGCGGAGGCGCTCAACCGCGACTTCGTGTCCATCAAGGTCGACCGCGAGGAGCGCCCCGACGTCGACGACATCTACATGCAGGCCGTCCAGATGATGACGGGCTCGGGCGGCTGGCCGCTGTCGCTCTTTCTCTCGCCGGACGGCCGGCCCTTCTACGGCGGCACGTACTTCCCGCCCGACGACCGCTGGGGACGGCCGGGGTTCCTCCGGATCCTGGCGTCGATCGCGGAAGCGTGGAAGACGCGCCGCGACGAGCTCGAGTCCTCGGCCGAAGAGATGCTCGGCCACCTGCGCGCGGAGGCCGGTGCCACGCTGCCGTCGGCGGCGATTCCGGGTCCCGAGGTCTTCGACGCCGCGGAGGCGTCACTCGATCGCCAGTTCGACCCGACGTACGGCGGCTTCGGAGGCGCGCCGAAGTTTCCGCCCACGATGCGCCTGGAGCTCCTGATCCGCGTGTGGCGTCGCAGCGGAAACGATCGGGCGCGCGAGATGGTCCAGGCGACTCTGCGCGCGATGGCCGCGGGCGGCATGTACGACCAGATCGGCGGCGGGTTCCACCGCTACTCGGTCGACGCGCGGTGGCTCGTGCCGCACTTCGAGAAGATGCTCTACGACAACGCGATGCTGGCGCGGCTCTACACGCTGGCATATCGCGCGTTCGGCGACCCGGAGGACGCGCGTGTGGCCCGGGAGACGCTGGACTACCTCCTGAAGGAGATGACGCCTCCCCGCGGCGGTTTCTTCGCGGCGCAGGACGCCGACTCGGGGGGCGAAGAGGGAACCTTCTACGTCTGGAACCCGAAGTCGCTCGAGGACGCCGTCGGCGCGGACGCCGCGCCCGTCGTCGCCGCGCGATACGGCGTGACGCCGCAGGGCAACTTCGAGCACGGCGAAACGGTCCTCTCGATTGTCCGAACCGTGCCGGAGCTCGCTTCCGAGTACGGCAGGAGCGAGAAAGAGATTTCCGCCCTCCTCGAGGATGCACAGAGGAAGATGTACGACGTCCGCGCGAAAAGGGTCTGGCCGGGCACCGACGACAAGCTCTTGACCGACTGGACTGCTCTCGCGATCTCCGCGTTCGCGCTGGCCGGCCGGGTCCTGGAGGAGCCCCGATACGAGGCCGCGGCGCGCGCGGCCGCCGATCGGATCCTCCAGAACGCCGTGCGAGACGGTCGGCTTCTCCATCGGGAAAAGGCCGGCAAGGCCGACATCCCCGGCTTTGCGACGGACTACGCCTTCTTCATCGAGGCGCTGCTCGACCTCTACGAGGCGACCTTCGATCCCCTGTATTTCGCCGAAGCGGTCCGCCTCCAGCGCGTTCTCGACGCCGAGTTCGAGGATCCTCGCGGCGGCTACTTCCTGTCCGCCGCCGGGCACGACGGACTGATCGTGCGTCCGAAAGAGACATACGACGGCGCGACGCCCTCCTCCAACTCCGTCGCCGCCTCGAACCTGCTCCGTTTGGCTCTCTACACGGGAGAGGACGCCTTCCGGAAACGGGCGGAGCGAATCTTCGAATCGCTCGCTCCGATCCTCGCGAAGGCGCCCACGGCCTTTCCGCGGCTTCTCTCGGCGCTCGACCTCGCGTCGGCGCCTTCGCGCGAGGTCGTCCTTTCCGGCAAGCCGGGGCGCTCAGACTTCGAGGCTCTGCGACGGGCGGTCTTCGCGAGCCCGAGCTTGAACCGTGTCCTCGCCCATGCCGGCTCGGCACCGCCGGTCCCGGAACTCGCCCGTCTCCTGGAGGGCCGCGCCGCCGGGGGAAAAGCCGCCGCTTACGTTTGTGAAGGTTTCGCCTGCAAGGCGCCGGTCTCCGACCCCGACGCCTTGCGCCGGCTCCTCGACGCGTGACGACCGGTCTTCTCTACGACGACCGCTTCCTCCTCCATCGCGCGCCCTACGACCATCCCGAGCATCCCGGGCGCCTCGTCGCGATCCGGGAGCGTCTGAACGCGGACGGCCTTTCGGCCCGATGCGCGTCCGTGCCCGCCCGTCCGGCCACGGACGAGGAGCTCCTGGCCGTGCACACGCCGGAGACCCTGGAGGTGATCGCCGCGACCGAGCGCGCGGAATTCCTCCAGCTCGATCCGGATACCTACACGTGCCGGGACTCGCACGCCGCCGCGCGGCTGGCCGCCGGCGGGCTCGTGGACATGACGCTCGCGGTCGCGCGCGGTCAACTCCGGAACGGTCTCGCTCTGCTGCGTCCGCCGGGGCATCACGCCGAGGCCGACCGCGCCATGGGCTTCTGTCTGTTCAACAACGTCGCGGTGGCGGCGCGGGCGGCGCAGGAACAGGGGGCGGCAGGGAAGATCCTCATCGTGGACTGGGACCTGCATCACGGCAACGGCAGCCAGCACAGCTTCTGGAGCGATCCGTCGGTCCTCTACTTCTCGACGCACCAGTTCCCGTTCTACCCGGGAACGGGCGGGATCGAAGAGGTCGGCGCCGGGGAGGGCCGCGGGTTCACGGTCAACGTGCCCTGGCCGGGCGGAATGGGCGACGCCGAGTACCTGGCCGCCTTCGACCGCGTGCTGCTGCCGGTCGGGCAGGCGTTCCACCCGGACCTGGTCCTGGTCTCGGCCGGATTCGACGCCGCGGAGGGGGATCTTCTGGGCTCGATGCGCATCTCGCCGGCGGGGTACGCCGCGATGACCTCGCGGCTTCTGGGCCTCGCCGGCGGGCGCGTCGTCCTGGCCCTCGAGGGCGGTTACAACCTCGACGCGATTTCGGCGTCGGCGGCGGCGTGCCTGCGCGTGATGCTCGGCGAGGCCGGGCCGGCGATCACCGACCACCCTCCCTCCTCGATCGCCTCACGGATCCTGGAGGCGGTGCGACGCGCCCAGGGCCGATTCTGGCCGAGCCTGCTGGCACCGCCGGGTTCATCTTCCATTCACACCGATCTTCGCTAGGATCCCGGACGTGCGATTCGCGAAGCGGACGGCGCGATTCGGGACGGCTGTCCTCCTGTCGATCCCGGCCTACGGTGCACTGGCCTATGTCGTGCTGCCCATGTCCTGGAAGGGCTACCAGCGCTTCGCGCCGGTGTCCTCGGGCACGGGCTGTTCGCGAACGGCAGAGGGAATCCCCGCCGATCCGCTGAACGTGGCCCTCGTCGGAACGCGCGAAGACGTCGTCTCGGCCATGCGAGCGGCCGGCTGGGAACCGGCCGATCCGATCACGTGGCGGTCCGGACTGCGGGACGCGGCGAGCATCCTCTTCGACCGCCCGTATTCCTCCGCCCCCGTCAGCCGGCATTTCTTGTTCGGACGGCCCCAGGACCTCGCATTCGAGAGGGTCGAGGGGCGGAGCCCTCGCCGCCGCCACCACGTCCGGCTCTGGAAGGCGGGCGATGCATACTGGATCGGGGCGGCGACCTTCGACCGCAGCGTCGGCATGTCGCGGCGGACCGGCGAGGTCATGCACCACATCGAGCCGGACGTGGACGCCGAGCGCGCGACGTTGTTCGCGGATCTGGCGCGGGGCGGGCGGCTCCAGCGCGTCCGCTCGAGCGACGGGCCCCACCCGGCGGGAGAGGACCGCAACGGCGGCGGAGACCGCTACGTCACCGATGGTTTCCTGTGGACCGGCGTTCTCGCGCGCGACGGTCAGGGACCCGCGAGCGTCAGCGTCGCCGCCGGCGGCGTTTCTCCGATCATCCGCGTCTCCCCCGAAAGCCACAGCGGAAGAGATTCCCGGTAGCGCCGGTCGAACACGTTCCCCGACTGGCCGGTCGGCAGAACGAATCGGGCCGTCGACGGATCGGCGAGATCCACGACCTGCCGGAGGCTCGACCCTTCGGTCATCGCGAACTCTCCGTCCTGGCTGTAGGAGCCGACGTCGATCGTCGACGCGTCGCCGCCGTGCGGCGTCGCGAGGTCGAACCAGCGTCGCAGGACCGGCACGCGGTCGAAGACGTCGTGCGCCATGCGAGCGCGGTGAAGGTCCTTCCAGCGCCAGCGCGACAGGTCCGATCCCAGACGGGACTTCAGGAAGGCGACCGCCTCGCGGAGCGAAGAAGTCTTGAAGTCGGCGCAGGTCTCGACCCGGGGAGTGCGCACGTCGTCGCACCAGGAGCCGTTCGCGCGGAGCGTGTGGATCAGGAAGCGGCCGCGCGTCCGCCCACGCGGGAGACCGTGTGCGGTGAGCTCGTCCTCGGGCATCCGGGACAGCGCCACGAACCACGCTGCGTAGATCGCGGCCTCGCCGGAATCCGGGTCCATGCTCCGGTTCCAGCGCCGGAGGCGCTCCAGCGCGTCGCGAGAAGAGGCGTCGGCGGGCCGCGTGTCGAGAAGGAGCGGCAGCAGTTCTTCGGCCTGGAGCGAGCGACGATCGAGCTGCATCGCGGCGACGTCGGCCTGCGAGAAACGCGGCGTGTCCTGGATCCGGTCCGAGATCCGCCTCGCCCGATACGGCTCGGCCCAGTTGCGACCGAACGGATACGGATCCACGGCGACGACACGGTTGTTCGCGGTCGCGAGAAAGCCCCGCGGCGGATCGAGCACGCGAGGCAGCTCGTCGAAGGGGATCATCCCGGTCCAGTCGTCTTCGCCGGAGCCGGACACGGGGAGCAATCCATCGGCCCGGGGACGAATCGGAAGCGCTCCCGACGCGGTGTAGCCGATGTGGCCCTCCACGTCTGCGTATAGGAGGTTCTGCGCCGGCGCATGCAGGAGGCGCGCGCCGGCCAGGAATTCTTCCCAATTGCGCGCGGCCGCAAATGCGGAGAAGGCCTCGGGCGTCCGATCCTCGGCGTCGAGGCCGGTCCAGCGCAGAGCGACCGCGGCGCCGAGGCGGTCGGCTCCCGGAAGGGCGTCGCCGACGATGGGCCCGTGGACCGACTCGCGCACCGTCACGGGGACGTCGGCGCCGCCGCGCACGCGGATCGTCTCGACGCGCGTGACGAAGCGCTTCCATTCGCCGCGATGGCGGTAGTGCGACGGATCTTTCGGATCGACGTCCTCAACGAAGAGATCCTGGTCGTCGGGCGAAAGGGACGTCAGTCCCCAGGCGATCCGATCGTTGTGCCCGACGATTACGGCCGGGACCCCCGGCAGGGTCCCTCCCGCCGCGCGAAGTCCCGGGGCGTGCAGGGCCGCCAGATACCAGACCGACGGCGCACGGAGCTTCAAGTGCGGATCGTTGGCGAGGATCGGCCGGCCCGAGGCCGTGCGCGACCCCGCCAGCACCCAGGAGTTGCTGCCGAGGGCCTCTCCCCCACCGAAGCCCAACGCCGCGAGCGTTTGGAAACCCACCTCGGCCCGGCCCCAGTCCACCTGGGACCTGGGACCTGGGACCTGGGACCTATACGCGGTCCGAGGCCTCCACTCCTCAGCGTCGAGAATCATCGGCTCCGAAGCCGCCGCCGGCATCAACTCCGCGGCCTTCTCCGCGCCAAACGCCTCGACGAGGCGGGCGCGCCGGATCTCGTCCGCCGCATTCGTCGCGAGATCCCAGTCCAGCAGCTTTCCCCAGACGAGACTGTCGACGGGCCGCCACGGCTCGGGTGTCACGCGGAGAAGCCGAAACTCGATTGGCCGCGCCGGATCGGAGGCGAGGTACGCGTTGACGCCCCGCGCGTACGACTCGAGAACGCCGCGGGCCTCCGCCGAAAGTCCCGCCCATTGCGCCTCCGCCGAGCGCGCGAAGCCGATCGTGCGAAGGAATCGATCCGCGGGAGCGAGGTCCTCTCCCAGGATCTCCGACAGACGTCCGGCGCCCGCACGCCGCTCGAACTCCATCTGCCAGAGCCGGTCCCGGGCGTGGACGTAACCCAGACCGAAGAAGGCGTCCGCCACGGTGCTCGCCTCGATCGTCGGAACGCCGTAGGCGTCGGTGTCGATCCGGATCGGCGCCGCGTGGCCCGCAACGCGCACCGAGCCGCGGGTTCGGGGAAACGTCCGCCAGACGAGAAAGCCGGCACACGCCAAGGTCGCCGCGACCGCGGCCGCGAGCGCGAGGAGCGCCTTCCTCACGCGGTCGGCGAAGCGCCCAGGCCGGCGCGCGTCAGCAACCCGGAGAACCGCGGATCTGCCCGCAGCGGATCCAGTCGGGGATCGATCCGGAGGAGAACGAGCTGCCAGTCCTGCTGGCGAAAGGCGGTCTCGAGCCATTCGAAGCCACGCTCGAGCTCCCCGAGGGCAACATGGATGACCGCGATCTGGTACGG
>JBKOVK010000026.1:0-7272 GCA_046724475.1 Acidobacteriota bacterium
GCCGATTCCCTCGACACCGTCGAGCTCGTCATGGCCTTCGAGGAAGCCTTCAACATCGAGATTCCGGACGAAGCCGCCGAGAAGATCCAGAAAGTCAAAGACGCCGTCGAGTACATCGAGAAGAACTCCTCGAAAAACTAAGCCTTCCATGCCCCGCTCCTCCTCTCCGCGCCGCGTGGCCGTGACGGGGGTCGGCCTCGTATCTCCGCTCGGCGTCGGTAATGCGGAGAACTGGGACGCCCTGACCGCCGGGCGCTGCGGGCTCGGGCCCATCACGCGGTTCGATGCGTCGCGCTTCAACAGCCGCATCGCCGGAGAGGTCAAGGGGTTCGATCCCGCACGGTTCATCGACAAGAAGGAAATCAAGAAGATGGACACCTTCATCCACTATGCGATGGGGGCGGCCCATTTCGCGATGGAGGACTCCGCGGTCCCGGTCACCGACGCCAACCGCGATCGTTTCGCGGTCGTGGTGGGCTCCGGGATTGGAGGTCTGCCCATCATCGAGGAAACGCAGAAGAAATACGTGGAGGGGGGCGGGAATCCCCGTGTCATCTCCGCCTTCTTCATCACCGGCCTGATCGCGAACGAGGCGGCCGGGAACATCTCCATCAAGTACGGGCTCAAGGGCCCCAACCTCTGCACCGCCACGGCCTGCACGACCGGCGCCCACGCGATCGGTGAGGCGTATCGCATGGTCCAGTACGGCGAGGCGGATGCGGCGATCGCCGGAGGCACCGAGGCCGTGATCACGCCGCTCGCCGTCGGCGGCTTTTCGGTCATGAAGGCGCTCTCGCAGCGCAACGACGATCCCCAGCGCGCTTCGCGCCCGTGGGACCGCGACCGCGACGGTTTCGTGATCTCCGAGGGTGCGGGCCTGATCGTGCTGGAGGAGATGGAGGCGGCGAAGAAGCGGGGGGCCCGGATCTACTGCGAGCTGTCGGGATACGGAATGTCCGGCGACGCGTACCACATCGCCGCGCCATCCGAGGACGGCGACGGGCCCGCCCGCGTCATGCGCAACTGCCTCGAGGACGCCGGCATCGCGCCCGAGAAGATCGACTACATCAACGCGCATGGCACGTCGACGCCCCTGGGGGACCTCGCCGAGACCAAGGCAATCAAGCGGGTGTTCGGCGACCACGCGAAGAAGCTCGCCGTCTCGTCGACTAAGTCGATGACCGGACACCTCCTCGGCGCCGCCGGGGGGCTCGAGACCGCGATCTGCGCGCTGGCGGTCCATCACGGCGTCATCCCGCCGACGATCAACTACGAGAACCCGGACCCCGAGTGCGACCTGGACTACGTGCCCAACACGGCGCGGCCGAAGAAGATCGATTACGTGCTCTCGAACTCCTTCGGATTCGGAGGCACCAACGGTTGCCTCATCCTGAACAGGATCTGACGCTCGATGAATTCGCTCGTCTGCATCGCCTACGTTCCCGACACCGAGACCCGGATCAAGATCGCCGGCGACGGCAAGTCGATCGACGAGACGGACGTGAAGTGGATCGTCTCGCCGTACGACGAGTTTGCCCTCGAGGAGGCGCTGCGCATCAAGGAGGCCAAGGGCGCCGGGACGGTGACCGTCATCTCCGTCGGCCCCGAGCGTGCCAAGACGGGACTGCGCGAATGCCTCGCGCGCGGCGCCGACGAAGCCGTCTGGATCGATTCGACCGGCGCCGGCTATCTCGACGCGCTCGGCACGGCGCGGGCGCTGGCCGCGACCGCGAAGGGTGGAACCTACGACTTCGTGTGGCTGGGTCAGAAGGGCGTCGGGTACGACGAATCCTTCGTGGGGCCGATGCTCGCCGAGCTCGCGGGACTGCCCCACGTGGCCAACGTCGTGAAGGTCGAGTACGGCGACGGGAAGATCACCGCGCACCGCGAGATCGAGGGCGCGCATGAGATCGTGGAGTGCGCGCTTCCGTGCGTGCTGACCGCACAGAAGGGCCTGAACGAGCCGCGGTACGCCTCGCTGAAGGGCATCATGGCGGCCAAGAAGAAGCCGATCGCCGAGAAGAAGCTCGCGGAGCTGGGCGTCCCCGAGACCGATCCGGCCAATGCGAAGACGCGCTGGTTGAAGCTGGAGCTTCCGCCGCCCCGGCAGGCGTGCAAGATGATCCCCGGCGACGACCCCGCGGCGGCGGGGAAGGAGCTGGTGCGGCTATTGAGGGAAGAGGCGAAAGTCATATGAGGCCTCGTCTTCGTCGAGGAGCTATTGCGCGTCATCCCGAGAGCAGCGAGGGATCCCGGACTATCGAGCACGGGACTCCTCGTCGCTGCGCTCCTCGGAATGACAGGTGGAAACGATGAAGTTCCTCGTCTTCATCGAGCAACGCGACGGAAAGATCCGGAAGGCCTCGCTCGAGGCGCTTTCCCTGGCGCGAAAGCTCGGCGGCGTGCCGGCGGCCGCGGTGATCCCGGGCAAGGGCGTGACCGCGCTCGCCAAGGACCTCGGCAAGTACGGCGCGGGAACCGTGTACGTCGCGGATCGAGACGACCTGGCGCTCTACTCCAACAAGGGATACGTCGGCGCGCTCGACGCGGCGACGCAGAAGGAAAATCCCGACGCGGTGCTGATCGCGGCGACCGCGATGGGCAAGGACGTCGCTCCGCGTTTCGCGGCGCGGCACCAGGTGTCGGCGCTCGCCGACGTGATGGATCTGCAGGTCCAGGGCGATCGCCTCGTCGCGTGGCGTCCGGTCTACTCCGGAAAGGCCCGCGCTCAGGTCGACTGCGGTTCCGCGAAGCTGCAGATCGCCACGACTCGGCCCAACGTTTTCGCGGCGGAAGCCCAGGACGGCGCTCCCGAGCCGAAGATCGAGACGCTGGACCTCGGGGACGTGGCGCCGCGCGCGAAGGTCGTGAAGGTCGAAGTCTCGGAGTCCAAGGAGCTCGACGTCGCCGAGGCCGACATCATCGTGTCGGGCGGCCGCGGGATCAAGGGGCCCGAGAACTGGCCCATCATCCGGGACCTGCAGCAGGCTCTGCATGCCGCGCTGGGCGCGTCGCGGGCGGTCGTCGACGCCGGCTGGATCGACCATCAGCACCAGGTCGGCCAGACCGGGAAGGTCGTCTCGCCCACGCTCTACGTCGCGTGCGGCATCTCGGGCGCGATCCAGCACCTCGCGGGAATGGGGACGTCCAAGGTGATCGTCGCGATCAACAAGGACCCCGAGGCCCCGATCTTCAAAGTCGCCACCTACGGAGTCGCGGGGGACCTCTTCCAGATCGTCCCCGAATTCGCAAAGGCGGTTCGGGCGGCCAAGGCGGAATGACGCGGCGCGAAGCGCGCGCGTCACTCCCGCTAGGGAGCGGGGAGCTCCTTCTTCACCACCTTCACTCGCCGCGCGCCGGGCTCCGCCCGCCGCCGCGCCTCGTGAAGGTGCTTCGACTGCACGCGGGTGAACACCGCCCCGAGGAGAACGAGCAACGACGCGTAGTAGACCCAGAACAGAAGGACCATCATCGAGCCCGCGGTTCCGTACTCGCTCGCGATCTCGCTCCGGCCCAGGTAGAAGCCGATCGCCCACTTGCCCACCGAGAGGAGAAGCGAGGTGAGGAGGGCGCCGGCCCATACGTCGCGCCACGGAATCTGGACGTCCGGGAGCACGCGATAGAGGAACGCGAAGAGGACTGTGACGAGCACGTAGCTGACGAGCGCGTTACCGGTCTCGAAGAGATTCGCCGGCAGCTCGAAGTAGCGCTGGGCATACGCCTGGAGCGCGTGGATCGAAGTCGAGAGGATCAGCGAGACGACGAGCACGAACCCGAGCGCCAGCACGAGGGCAAAGGAGACGAGCCGCTTCAGCAGAAGGCGGCGGATCAGCGGCCCCGGCCTCGGCGCGACATCCCACATCATGTTCAGCGAGTCCTGGAGCTGCACGAAGACCGCCAGCGTGCCGACGACGAACGTGACGATGCCGATGATTCGCCCGATCAACCCGGTCATCTCGAACGCGGCGCGGCCGAGCATCGCGTCCACCGCGAGCGCCTGCTCGTGCCCCATCAAGAGATCGAATTGGCTCACGATCTGCTGACGGACCGCGTCGGGCGCGAAGATCATTCCGGCGCCGACCTCGAAAAGCACGAGGACCGGGGCGAGCGAGAACAGCGCGAAGAACGCGAGGGCCGCCGCCTGCGTGAATGCATCGCGCTCGAGCCACGCGTGGAAAGTCTCCCGCAGGATGGGACCCCAGAGGCGTGGGCGCGTCGCCTGGGAGCTCGCGACCATGCGGCTCGATCCTAACCCGATGAAAGACCGTCTCGCCGACGCACGATTCGCGAA
Organism: Acidobacteriota bacterium; assembly: GCA_046724475.1. Lineage (GTDB taxonomy): Bacteria > Acidobacteriota > Thermoanaerobaculia > UBA5066 > Gp7-AA6 > DAHUXD01. The sequence goes on from JBKOVK010000026.1 coordinate 4,292, forward strand.
GGCGCTTCGAACCGCAAAGGGGGACTGACATGGCTCGCGGCCCGATCGAACGGATCGCCCTGGCCGCGCTCCTCGGCGTCGCCGCGAGTCTCTGGGCCGCGTTCTCCGGTATCGAATCCGGATGGATGGGTCTCGTCTGGGTGGGGGCGGTGGCCGCCTTCCTCCTCGCCGCCCGCGACGCGTCTCCCGGGCCGGCGGCCGTGCGCCGCCCCGGCCGCGTCATCGAAGCTTTCGTGGCCGCGCTCTGCCCGGTCGTGGTCCGAGTCCTCAACATGGGGATCGATCCCCTCCGCACCCACCAGGACGAGTTCGTCACCGGCTACTTCTCGGCCACGCGCGACTTCGCGCACGAGAGCTTCTTCGCCGCGATTCCGGAGCGCTTCGACTGGATGGCCTCGTTTCCGCGCCCGTTCTTTCTGCTGCAGCACTGGTTCTTCGGGATCTTCGGCGAGTCGGCGCTGACGCTGCGCCTCTCCGTCCAGATCTACGCCGCGATCACCGCGGCCGCTCTGTTTCTCGTGGTCGAGGAACTCTTGGACCGGAAAGCGGCCTGGGCCGCGGTCGTCCTCTACAGCTTCATGGCGATCTCGGTCTACTTCGAGACGCTCGGCTTCTGCTTCGTCACGTCGGGCGCGGCGCTGATGGTCTTCTTTCTCTGGGCGAGCCGGGCGTTCCGTTCGGGCCGTCTCCGGGACGCGGCAATCGCCGGTGTCGCCTGCGGATTCTGCTACCTCGTGTACTACGGCAGTTACCTGGCGTTTCCGCTCCTCGCCGGCTTCGCCATCCTCGCGGTGCTGTCGGGGAAAGGGCGTCCCGCGCTCCGGACGTTCCTCGTCGCCTCGGCCGGCACGTTGGTGGTGGTGGCGCCGTTTCTGGCATGGGACCTCGCGGCCGGTGATTCGTATCTTCGCCGCTTCCGGCAGGTCGCTCTGACGACGGGAACCTGGTCGCCGTACCGCGAGAAGATCCTCGAAGGCGCCGCCGCGAGCCCAATCGTGGCGCAAAACCTGAAGGCGTCGCTGAAGGCCTTCGTGCGCGACGGCGTGGGCGGCCACGGCGGATACGATTTCGGCCGCCTCGCGCCGTTCGACCGCTTCTCGCTGGCGCTGCTGATCATTGGAGCTTCGATGGCTTTGTATCTGGGGCTGCGCCGGCAGGAGAACAGGGAGCTCCTGCTCGTCCTGGGCGTCGAGGCCGCGGCTTTTCTGGGAGGGGTGGCGCTGACGATTCCCCCTCCGGCGTATCACCGTTTCACGGTGGCATTTCCCTTCCTGGCGATCCTGATGGCCGTGCCGTTCGCGTTGCTCGGCCGTGCTCGGTCTTTGTCGGCCGAGATGCGCCTTTCGATCGCCTCGGGACTTCTCATCCTCTACGCCTCGCTCAACGAGCGGCGCTTCGTCGAGGCGATCGCGCGGGACAAGCCCTCCGACGACCTCCGGGCGGTCTCCCTCCTTCGACAGCGTTTCGGCGATCGCGATCCCGTGATGGCCCTGGCGCGGTATTCGGATCTCGACCGCACGCTCTACTTCTACGACCATCCGCCGCGGCGGCCCGTCACGCGCGAGTTCCATCGCTGGCTGCTCCGTGATATCGATTCGAAGAGAAAGTACGTGTACCTGACGACTTTGCCCGACCGATGGCGGGAACAGTTCGAGCGCGCCGATCCCAACGGCCGCATGTACCGGGTTTCGTGGCTTTTCGGGATCTTCGCGAACTGAGGCCATGACCCCGCTGCCGCTTCCCACCGAGCGCACGCTTTTCGGCCTGCCCGGGCGGGTGCTCTTCGGGCTCCTGATCGCTCTGGCGATCGCCGTCTTCGTGTACTCGATGTCGCGGAGGATTCGCGTCCTGCTGGCAGGGAGGACGGACAACCGGTTCACGCGGATCCCGGAGCGCGTCTGGAAGATGCTCGAGTACGCCTTCGCGCAGAAGCGCATGTTCCGCGACTTCTACGCCGGCTTCTTCCACATCCTGATCTTCTCGGGATTCGTCGTCCTGACGGTGCGCACGATCTCCCTCGTCGTCGAGGGGCTCGTGCCGGGCTTCGTCCTCCTGCGCGGGCCCGCCGGCAACGCGTACACGCTCGTCAAGGACGTCTTCGAGGTGCTCACCCTTCTCGGCGTGGCGATGGCCGTCTACCGCCGGCTCTTCGCGCGGCCCAAGCGCCTCGACCTGTCGATGGACGCCTGGCTGATCCTCTTCCTGATCGCGTTTCTGATGGTCACGGACCTGCTCGCCGAGGGGGCGAGGGTGGCGCTCGACCCGGAGATGGCGACGCCCTGGGCGCCGGTCGTCGGCGCGATCGCCGGCGCGCTGTCCGGAGTCGCCCCGGCGAGGCTCCACGCGATCTACGAGACCGCGTGGTGGCTGCACCTCGCCGACCTCCTCTTCTTCGGCAACTACCTCCCGTACTCGAAGCACTTCCACATCATCACGTCGATCCCGAACATCTTCTTCATGAACCTCGAGCCGATGGGCCAATTGAAGACGGTGGACCTCGAGAACACCGAGCGCTTCGGGAGCTCGCGTGTCGAGGACCTGACGTGGAAACAGATGCTCGACGGCTACACGTGCACCGAGTGCGGCCGCTGCCGCGTGGTCTGCCCGACCGCGCTGACGGGCAAGCCGTTGGATCCCAAGATCTTCATCGGCGACGTGCGCGACGCCGTCTACGAGGCGACTCCCGGAATTCTGTCGGAGACGTCGGGCCGCGGGAACGGCGCCTCCGCGCCCGCGCGAAAGGATCTGATCGGCGGCTGGATCTCCGAGGACACGATCTGGGCCTGCACGATGTGCGGCTTCTGCACGACCGCATGCCCGGTCTTCATCATTCCCGCCGTCGACAAGATCGCCGAGATGCGGCGCTACCTGGTTCTCGACAAGGCCGAGTTTCCGAAGGAAGTCCAGAACGCCTTCCGCGGCATGGAGACCAACGGCAATCCCTGGAACATCTCGGCCGCGACGCGCGGCGACTGGGCCGA
>JBKOVK010000357.1:0-12446 GCA_046724475.1 Acidobacteriota bacterium
CAGGTAGACACCCGCGAAGGCCGCCGCAGGCACGGACTTCTCGTCGCCGCCGATGCCGAATCCCACGATCGAAGGCAGGGGAAGTCGCGCGTAAAGGTCGAGCACGCGATCCGCCGACTCGGGGCCCCAGTGGCGCACGGCATCGAGCAGGATCGCGCAGTGGATTCCGTGCGTCTCTTTTGCCTTTCGAAAGCCTTCGTCGATCGCACGGAGGCATTCCGCGGCGTCCAATCCGAGCAACGAGAAGATCTCCGGCGAGACGTAGACCTCGGCGCGAGTCACCCCATCATTCGCCAGGAACTCGCCGATGCCCTGCGCGGCCTCGAGGTAGTCCTCGGGACGGCGAAAGAGACGACAGACCTCGGCGAAGAGCTGGAGGAAATCCTCGGGGCCCGACAGCGATCGCCGCGCGGCCTCGAAAGTCTTCGGGTCGGCGAAGGCGTGCCCGGCGCGGCGCGCGAGCGACGCGACCTGCGCCGCCGGAAGAGAGCCTTCGAAGTGAAGGTGACAGTCGGCGAGGCCACCCGTGGGGAGAGACAGGGACGAGGCTGCGTTTTCGGGCTTCACAATTGCGGACCCCGGATTCAGAATCCCGCGACACTCTTACTCTATATGCGCCGCGCTCGAATCCTCGCCTTTCTCCTCGACTTCGCCATCTGCGCGGCCGCCGCGGACGTCGTCGGTCTCGCCGCGACCGCCGTCATCTGGCGATACGTCCCCGCATTTCGGGCCGCGATCCCGTGGATCTGGGCCGTTCTCGCCGCGGCCGCGGTCGCCGCCTTTCTCCTGCGCGACGCGGGCGGAGGGCGGGCGCGCCGCTGGTTCGCCCTCGAGGCCCGCCTTCCCGACGGGCGTCCGCCCGGCGCATGGGGCTCGATCCTCCGAAATATTCCCCTGCTCGTTCCTCTCTGGAACGTCTACGACGCCTGGCCGATCCTCTCGGACTCGCAGGCGCCCCGCCGTTGCGATCGGAGGTCCGGGACGCGTATCCTGCGCTCCCAATGAGAGATCGGCTCGCGACTGCGTGCAGCCCGTCCCCGCGCGAGAACCTTTTGTCCCGGTTTCCGTTGTTAACATTCGGATGAAGCTGCGTAACGCCCTTCTCGCCGTTTCGCTGGTCGCCGCGGCCGCGCCCCTCTCGGCGGCGCCGGAAGAGGTTTTCGAGAAGGCCTACTCGATGGAGGGCGTGAGCAAGATCCAGGTCGAGAACGTCAACGGCCACATCGAAGCGACGGCCTGGGACAAGCCGTACTTCAAGCTGCGCGCCGTCAAGCGCGCCGAGGGCGGCCGCGCCGAGGACACTCTGAAGCTGACCGAGATCCGCGTCTCGAAGGTCGGCGAGTCGATCAAGGTCGAGACCATCAATCCGAAGCGGCGGCGCCTGTTCGGCTTCCTGGACTTCGGAGGCTCCAACGCGCACGTGGACTACACGCTCCAGATTCCGGCCCGCGCCGAGGTCCGCCTCGAGACGTGCAACGGCAAAGTCGCGGCCACCGGTTTCACCGGCAATCTCTCCAGCGACGCCGTCAACGGATCGATCGAGCTCGCGGACCAGGAAGGACCCGCCAGCGCTACGACCGTCAATGGCAACGTCCGCGTCAGCTTCAAGGGGCCCTTGAAGAAGAGCCGGATCGAGACGGTCAACGGCAACATCGACGTCGGGTTCGAGAAGAGCTCGTCCGTGCGCTACGACCTCTCCACGGTCAACGGCCGCATCGAGAGCGACGACGTGGGCCTCTCCGTCGAGGGCAAGTTCGGTCCCAAGGAAGCCCGGGGCTCGTTCAACGGCGGCGCCGAGACGCTCCAGTGCGAGACGGTCAACGGCACCATCCGCCTCCGCGCGCGCTAGCAACCTGCTGACAGGAAGCTGGTAAGCTGCCCGGCGCCATGAGCGCCGAGAGTTCCTCCTCTTCGCGTCTCTGGCTTCTCGCCCTCGGCTACATCCCGATCGTGGGTCTTCTCGTGCTTCTCCTGGAAAAGCGGGACCGCGAGACGCGCTGGCACGCGCGCAACGGCCAGCTTCTCTTCGCCGCGCTCGCCATCGTCGGGATCCTCGCCACGCTCGTGGGCATCGCCGTGCCGTCTCTGACCTGCCTCTACGCGGTCGCGATGCTCATCGCTTCGCTGCTCTACGTCTTCGTGGCCATACTCGCGGCGGTCACCGCCCTGGGCGGCGGCCGCCTTGTGATTCCGGGTATCTCCCGTTATGCCACCCGGCTCTCGAACGGATCCTGAAACGCGGATCGCCACGCCCGGACGCCGGAGGCTCGCGGCTCCCGTGCTCGCCGCGCTTCTCGGCTTCGCCGTCGGCGACGCGCTGCGGCCGCCCGAAGAGCAGCTCTCGGCGCGCGTCGCGATCGCAACGATCGACGTGTACCGCGCGACTCTGTCTCCCGCCCTCGCCAAGAGCGGCCTGGCTCGCTGCAAGTACGAGCCGACGTGCTCGGTCTACGCCCGCGAGGCCATCCGACGCTACGGCGCTCCGCGCGGCTTCACTCTCGCAGCCGCGCGGCTCCTGCGATGCAATCCGTGGGCGCGCGGGGGATTCGATCCGGTGCCCTGAAATCAGTAAGCAGTCGGCAGTAAGCAGTAAGCAGGAGTTCAAAACGCCGCTTACCGCTTACTGCTTACTGCTTACTGACTCTGCCGCTGCCCCACGAACGCGAACGCGTCCTGCGTGCGGTTGTCGGCGGTGTACGCGGCGGCGAGCAGCCCGCCCGACGGGACCGACGCACCGGCCGCGACGGCGGCCGTGATGCGGAGACCGTCGATCCGAGGAGCGCCGACGGACTCGAGGATCTGACCGACTCGCAGGAGCGAGCCCGGCGCGATGCTGTACGTCTGCGCGCCGCCGTAGACGAGCGAGGTCACCGGATCGATGACGCGGACTTCGACGGGAAGCGCGACGCCCGAGGTGTTCGCGAGATCCAGGTTCGTGCGGAAGTTCGCGTCGCCCGAGTTCACGCCGTACATCTGGAGGACGTGGACGTCGTCGTCGGAGCTCGATTTGGCCGTTAACGACTCACTCTGCGGTATCCCGGCGAGGAAGAAGCCGTAGGTTCCGGTCGGAGTGAAGGTGTAGATGCGGGCGGAGGCCATGATCGGCGAGGCCGACTGCCACTCCAGCGTCCCCACGACGCCGTCGCCCGCGGGCACCGTCTCCATGGTCACGTCCGGGAAGAAACGCGTTTCACGGGGCGCGAGCACGATCGGATCCGACGCCACCGGCGACCCCGCGGGCTGCCCCGTCGAGACCGCCGGATGCAGCACGAGCGTCACCGTCGCCGTCGCGGAGTCATCCGGATTGAAGAGCCAGACGTCGGTGCGAAACAGCGCGCCCCCGAGCCCCGCGACGCGTCCGGCCGTGATAAACCAGCCGTTCGCCGTCGCCGGCGAGTAGGCCGCGCGCGCGAACGGAGTGGCGAGAAGCAGAAGAGCCGCGGCGGCGAGTCGGCGGTGCATGGCGACCTCCTGCACCAACCGACGCCGAGACTTTCAGGAAGGTTTACGTGGAACGGGGATTTGGTGCCGTCGGCCGGACTCGAACCGGCATGGGTTGCCCCATACGCCCCTCAAACGTACGTGTCTACCAATTCCACCACGACGGCACGGGGAACGATTCTACGGCTTGCTGGGGCTCTGTGTGGAGGGCTGCGTCGCGGTCCCGGGCGCGGTCGTTCCGGTGGCCGGCTGTGCGGACTCCGGCGCCGGAGCCGCTCCCGGATTCGCGGGCGCGGCGGGCGCCGGGGCCGGAGCCTTCTGCGCCGCAGCCTTGGCCGGAAGCGTCTGGATCACCGAGTTCCGGGGCCTCGCCTCGAGAATCGACAGCACCAGCGCCAGCACGACGAACCCGACGAACGCGCCCGTCGTCAGCTTGTGAAGGAACGTCGTCGCGCCGCGCGCGCCGAAAGCCGTCTGGCTGCCTCCGCCCCCGAAGGCGCCGGCGATGTCCGCGCCCTTGCCCTGCTGGAGCAGGACCACGAGGATCAGGAAGAAGCAGATGATGACGTAGAGGACGACCAGGGCTATGTACACGGAGCCTCCAAAAGGGGCGAAAGTTTAGCCGTCCGGCCGCGGGCCGTCAAGCGCGCGCGATCGCGGCAAAAGCCGGGGCCGACAGGCTCGCGCCGCCGATCAGGAAGCCGTCCACACGGGACCCCGAGAGAAGCTCCCGCGCGTTCTCCGGCGTGACCGAGCCGCCGTAGAGGATACGCAGGTTCGAGCGCGCCGAAAGAAGCTCTGCGATGTGGACGCGCGCGGCTTCGGCGTCGGCGGGCGTCGCCGCACGGCCGGTTCCGATCGCCCAGATGGGCTCGTAGGCCACGACCAGCGGAGCGCCCGCCGGATCCGCCTCGAGCGCGCCGATCTCGCGGATCAGAGTCGCCGCAGTCAGCCCCGCGTCCCGCTCTTCCGAGGTCTCGCCGATGCAGAAGATCGGCGTCAGCTTCGCCGCCCGGCAGCACGCGAGCTTTCGAGCGAGCAGCGGTCCGTCCTCGTGAAACTCGCGCCGTCGCTCGGAGTGGCCCACGATCGCGTAGCGGCACCCGGCGTCGGCCGCCATGAGGGCCGACACCTCGCCCGTGAACGCTCCCTGCAGCTCGGCCGCGACGTTCTGGCACGCCAGCGTCCAGCGACCCGCGGGATCGGCCGCCGAGTCGAGGGCCGTGAACGGAGGCGCGGCGACGAGCTCGTCGGCGATGGCGCCCGCGCCGAGGATCGTGCCGAGCTCGCTCGCCCAGGCGCGTGCCTCCGCCCGGGTCTTGTGCATCTTCCAGTTGGCGACGAAGAGCCGGCGCGTCATCTCCGCGTCATCCCAGCGCTTCGACGCCCGGCAGCTTGCCCTCCGCGAGAAACTCGAGCGACGCTCCGCCTCCGGTCGAGACGTGTGTGAACTTCTCGGCGACGCCGGCTTCGTGCGCGGCCTGCACGCTTTCACCGCCTCCGACGACCGTGACCGCGGGAAGATCCGCGACGATCTTCGCCAGCGCCATGGTCCCCTTGTCGAACGGCGGCTTCTCGAAGACGCCCATGGGACCGTTCCAGAACACGGTCTTGGCCGGTTTCAGAAGGCGCGCGAACTGCTCCAGCGTCTTGGGCCCGACGTCGAGCGCCATCCGATCGTCCGGGATCTTCTGGATGGTGACCGTGCGCGCCCCCGCGGCGTCGTCGGGAGATTTCGCGACGACGAAGTCCGAGGGGAGCGCGATCGTCTTGTGCGCTTCCCGGCAGAAGTCGAGGATCTCCCGCGCCATCGCGACCTTGTCTTCTTCGAGAAGAGATTTTCCGACCGGGAGCCCGAGGGCGCGCACGAAATGGTTCGCCATGCCGCCCCCGATCAGCAGCACGTCGGCGCGGCGCGAGAGGATCCGCAGCGTATCGATCTTGCCCGAGATCTTGGCCCCTCCCAGGATCGCGGCGAACGGACGCTCGGGCTCGAGCAGCCGCGAGAGCTCGCGGACCTCCTTCTCGAGCAGGAGGCCGGCGCCCTTCTCGGCGACGAGCGCGGGAACGCCGACGACGGACGCGTGCGCGCGATGCGCGGCGCCAAAGGCGTCGTCCACGTAGACATCGGCGAGCGCGGCGAGTTGCTTCGCGAACGCGGGATCGTTGGCCTCCTCCCCGGCGTGAAAGCGCAGGTTCTCGAGCAACAGCACCTCGCCGGGCGCGAGGTTGGAAGCGGCCTTCTCCGCCTCGGGCCCGACGCAGTCGTCCACGAAGCGCACCGGCTTGCCGAGACGCTCGGCGAACCGCACCGCGACGGGCTTGAGAGAGAGCTCGGGCTTGGGCTTGCCCTTGGCCTTGCCCAGGTGCGAGGCGCACACCACGCGCGCGCCGCGCTCGCAGGCGAGGCGCACCGTCGGCAGTGTCTCGACGATGCGCGTGTCGTCGGAGACGCGGCCCCCATCGAGCGGCACGTTGAAATCCACGCGCAGAAACAGCCTCCGGCCGTCCAGGGACAAATCTCGAATGGACCGCATGGGGCCGGTAGAATAGCGTAGCGGGTTGCTGAAAAAGGGTGTGGGATGGCGTTACGAGCGCCGCGGGGTCAGATGCAAGGAGGCGCGACGATGGCGATGCCCCCGCATCGGCGAGGAGCGATGACGCCGCAGATGGCCCCGCGGCGCCGTAACCCGAAGGGTGGCCGGTACTTTGCCGGCGCCCGCTCATGAGATCCGAAACCCGGCCTAGCCACGCTTCGAAACGGGCGCCGGATGAAAAGTGCCGGCCACGACGCCCGCATCGATTTTTCAGCAGCCCGCTGGTGAAAAGGCCCGACAGCGTAGCGAAACGATTCACGGCCGCCGCTCTGCTCCTGTGCTTCGCGCTATCCGCCGCGGGCCAGGCGCCGCGCGTCGCCCGCGGTTCCGGCGGCGCCGTCGCGGCGGCCGAAGAAAACGCCGCCCGCGTCGGTGTCGAGATCCTGAAGCGGGGCGGCAACGCGGCGGACGCGGCCGTCGCCGTTGCCTTCGCGCTGGCGGTGACCTGGCCCGAGGCGGGCAATTTGGGCGGTGGCGGTTTCTGGACGTCGCTCGACTCCCGCCGGCGCGCGCTCGTCGTGGACTTCCGCGAAATGGCGCCGCGGGAAGCGCGGCGCGACCTCTACACCGCTCCCCGGAAAGGCGCCGGCCCTCCCTCCTCGACCGAGGGCCCTCTGGCTTCGGGCGTTCCGGGCTCGGTCGCCGGGCTCGCTCTGGCGCATCGGCGCGCCGGACGCCTGCCGTGGAAAACGGTCGTCGAGCCCGCCGTGCGTCTGGCGCGCGACGGTTTCGTGATGACCGCCGCCGTCTCCGAATCCATCGCCTCGGACAAGGATCGCCTCGCGGCCGATCCGGAAGCCGCGCGAATCTTTCTGCCGGGCGGCGCGCCCCCCGCGCCCGGGACGACGTTTCGCCAGCCGGAGCTCGCGCGCACGCTCGAGGCGATCCGGGACCGCGGCGAGGACGGCTTCTACCGGGGCCGTATCGCTCGCGACATCGAGCTCGGCCAGAAGCGCGCCGGCGGGCTCATCACACGCGGTGACCTTGCGCGCTACGAGGCGCGCATCCGCAAACCCGTCTGGTTCCACTTCCGCGGCGCCGACGTCGTCACGCCTCCCGCGCCCTCTTCCGGGCCGGTACTGGCCGAGATGGCCCTCATGGCGGATCTCGTCGGCGATCTCCGTTTGCGAGAGCCTGGCGTGGAGTCGGCGCACTGGATGGCCGAGATCGAGAAGCGGGCCTTCCACGACCGCAACCGCTATCTCGGCGATCCCGCGTTCCCCGGCGTGCAGCAGAAGCTCTTCCTCGACCCCGCGCGCGCCAAAGCGCTGGTCGCGTCGATCCAGCCGGACCGCGCCACGCGGACCGCGGACCTGCCGGCCGCCCCCGGAGAGAGGCCGACCACGACGCATTTCTCGGTCCTCGACGCCGACGGGATGGCGGTCTCCGTCACGATGACTCTGAACGATTCCTTCGGAAACGCGCGCGTGACTCCGGGACTCGGTTTTCTCTGGAACAACGAGATGGACGACTTCGCCACGAAGCCGGGACAGCCCAACCTCTACGGTCTGGTGCAGGGAGAGGTCAATTCCGTCGCGCCCGGCAAACGCATGCTTTCGGCCATGTGCCCGTCGATCGCCGTCGTGGGCGGCAAGGTCGTTCTCGTGTGGGGCACGCCCGGCGGCTCGACGATCCCGACGACGAACCTCCAGGTCATGCTCAACCGCCTGCTGCGGCGGACGAGCCTCGAGGCGGCTGTCGCCGCGCCGCGCTTCCACCAGCAGGACCTGCCCGACGCGATCCAGATCGAGAAGGGCCGCTTCGACGCGGCGTGGATCTCGGGGCTCGAAAAGATGGGCCACGAGATCAAGGAGCGCGGCCAGATCGGGCGTGTCCACGCGATCGCGGTCGAGGCGGACGGCTCGATCACCGCGGTCGCGGACCCCCGCGGCGGCGGCGCCGCGCTGGTTCTCCGGGAAGCGCCGTGAACGCGCCCGCCCCGTTTCGCCCCCTCTACCGGGAGGGGGCGGTGCTCCTTCTTCTCGATCAGCGGCTGCTTCCCGGCGAGGAAGTCTGGCTGCGGCTCGAGCGCGCTCCCGAGATCGCGCTCGCGATCCGCGACATGGCCGTGCGCGGAGCGCCGGCGATCGGCGTCGCCGCGGCGTACGGCGCGGCGTTCTCGATGCGCAGCGGTGCGTCGACGCCTCCCGCCGAACGGTTCGGCGTGGCGCGGCGGCTCCTCGCCAGCACGCGGCCGACCGCGGTCAACCTGTTCGCGGCGCTCGACCGGATGGAGAAGGCGTTTGACCGCCAGGCCGACGGCGATCCCGAATCGATCGAACCGGCGCTCGTGGCCGAGGCGGACGCGATCGCGCGCGAGGATCTCGAATCCTGTATACGCATCGGGCGCTACGGAGCCGAGCTTCTCTCGGGAGAGAAGGCGGTGCTGACGCACTGCAACGCGGGAGCCCTCGCCACCGCCGGCTACGGCACGGCCCTCGGCGTCATACGGGGGGCCATCGAAGCCGGCAAGCCGATCCGGGTCCTCGCCGACGAGACGCGGCCGTTCCTCCAGGGCGCCCGCCTGACCGCATGGGAGCTCGCGCGCGATGGGATCCCCGTCGAGATCATCACCGACAGCATGGCCGGTCACTTCCTCTCGCGCGGCGCGGTCGAAGCCGTCATCGTCGGCGCCGACCGCATCGCGTCCAACGGCGACGTCGCCAACAAGATCGGGACATACACGCTCGCGGTTCTCGCCAGGGAGAACGGCGTGCCGTTCTACGTAGCGGCGCCGATGACGACGGTGGACTTCGCCTGCGCGGACGGCGCCGCGATCCCCATCGAGGAGCGCCCGGGCTCCGAGGTTCTCTCCTTCGCCGGCCAGGCGATCGCGCCGGCGGGCGTCTCCGCGCGCTACGCCGCCTTCGACGTCACGCCCGCGCGCTACGTCACGGCCATCATCACGGACAACGGTGTCTGCCGGCCGCCCTACGGCGAGAGCCTGCGCGCGGCCGCATCGCAGACGGACTGATTCTCGTGCGCGTCCTCGGAATCGAAACCTCCTGCGACGAGACGTCGGTCGCGGTCCTCGACGGCGAGGGGCGCGTCCTCTCCAACGTCGTGTCGTCGCAGATGGAGGCGCACGCCCGCTACGGAGGCGTCGTGCCCGAGGTCGCCGCCCGCGCGCACCTGGAAAACCTGCCGGCCGCGCTCGAAGCCGCCCTGGCGAAAGCCGGGACGCGGCTCGAAGACGTGGAGCTCGTCGCGGCCACCGCGGGGCCGGGCCTGATCGGGGCCCTCCTCGTCGGGCTCTCGGCCGGAAAGGCGCTCGCCTTCGCGCGCGGTATCCCGGTCGTCGGCGTCAACCATCTCGAGGGGCATCTGTTCTCCGCTTTCCTTCGCGAAAAGGGCGAGCCGACGCGGGAAGTCCGGTATCCGTTTCACGGCCTCGTCGTCTCCGGCGGCCACGCCGAGCTCGTGCGGGTCGAGCCGGATCGCATCGTTCCGCTCGCGCGGACGCGCGACGACGCCCCCGGAGAGGCTTTCGACAAGATCGGGCGCCGGGCCGGTCTCGGATATCCCGGAGGGCCCGTGATCGACCGCGTCGCGGCGCGCGGCCGCGGAGACCGTTTCCCGTTCCCTATCGGCCGGGCCGGCGACGGCTCGCGCGACTTCTCCTTTTCCGGATTGAAGACGGCGATGCTGCGCGAGCTCGGCCGTCGCCGCGTCGACGGCCGGCCCCTGGATCCCGAAACCCTCGATGCCGACCTCGTGGATCTGATGGCCTCGTTCCAGAGGGCGATCGTGACGTCCCTGGCCTCGCGCGTGGCCGAGGTGCACGGAAGCGAGGGCATCCGCGCGCTGGCGCTGTCGGGAGGCGTGGCCGCCAACTCGGAGCTCCGCGCGACCCTCGCAGCCTGGGGTGACTCGGCGGGTGTGCCGGTGTTCCTCCCCGAGCGCGGGTTCACCACCGACAACGCCGCGATGATCGCCTTTGCCGGGCTTCTGCGCTTCCGCCGGCACGGGGCCGAAGACCCGTCCGAGGCGCAGGCCCGATCGAGGTGGCCGCTGGGTTCTTAGGTAAGATCCCCGGTTCCGAAATGACGGACCCCAAGTTCATCCGCAACTTCTCGATCGTCGCGCACATCGACCACGGGAAGACGACGCTGTCGGACCGTATCCTCCAGCGCTGCGGAGCCGTGCCCGAACGCGAGATGCACGAACAGATGCTCGACGACATGGATCTCGAGAAGGAGCGAGGCATCACGATCAAGGCGCGGGCCGTGACGCTGCGCTACGCGGCGAAGGACGGCCAGACCTACGTCCTGAACTTGATCGACACACCGGGCCACGTCGACTTTTCCTATGAAGTCTCCCGCTCGCTCGCGGCCTGCGAGGGCGCGGTTCTCGTCGTCGACGCGACGCAGGGAGTCGAGGCCCAGACCCTCGCCAACGCCTATCTTGCGACGCATCATGACCTCGCGATCGTTCCGGTCATCAACAAGATCGACCTTCCCTCGGCCGAGCCCGAGAAGGCGCGGGAGCAGATCGAGCAGGTCGTCGGCATTCCCGCACATGACGCGGTCCTGACCTCGGCCAAGCTCGGCATCGGGATCGACGAGCTCCTCGAGCGCATCGTCCGCGACGTGCCTCCTCCCAAGGGAGATCCCGACGCTCCGCTGAAGGCGCTGCTCTTCGACTCCTGGTACGACCCGTACCGGGGCGTGACCTCGCTCGTGCGCATCGTGGACGGGAAGCTCGAGCCGCACACCCGGATCCGCGCGATGGGCACGGGCCTGGAGACCGACGTCGAGGCCCTGGGCGTCTTCCGCCCGCAGTCCGAGGAGGTGCCCGAGCTCTCTGTGGGCGAGGTCGGGTCCTTCTGGGGCAACATCAAGGACCTCCACTCCACGCGCATCGGCGACACGATCACCGTCGCGCGCCGCCCGACCGCCGAGCCGCTGCCCGGTTTCGCCGAGGCCAAGCCGATGGTCTTCGCGGGCCTCTTCCCGACCGACGCCGACGCGTACGCGAACCTGCGCGACGCCATGGAGAAGCTGCGGCTCAACGACGCCTCGTTCTCCTTCGAGCCCGAGAACTCGACGGCCCTGGGCTTCGGGTTCCGGTGCGGTTTCCTGGGTCTCCTGCACATGGAGATCATCCAGGAGCGGCTGGAGCGCGAGTTCGACCTGGACCTGATCACGACGGCGCCCGGCGTCAACTACCGCGTCACGACCACGAAGGGCGAGGTGCTGGAGATCGTCAATCCCAACCACCTGCCGCAGCCCAACCACATCGAGAAGATCGAGGAGCCGTACATCACGGCGACGGTCATCACCCGGGACGAGTTCCTCGGGGGACTCCTGAAGCTCTGCGAGGAAAGGCACGGCACGCAGAAGTCGCTGGAGTACCTGGCCGCCAACCGCGTCGTCCTCATCTACGACTTCCCGTTGAACGAAGTCGTCCTCGACTTCTACGACAAGCTCAAGTCGATCTCGAAGGGTTACGCCTCCTTCGACTACGAGTTCGCCGGGTACCGGGAAGGAGACCTCGTCAAGCTGGATCTGCTCGTCAACGGGGATCCCGTCGACGCCCTGTCGTTGATCGTCCACCGGGAGGAGGCCGCGGTCAAAGGGCGGTTCCTGGCGGCCAAGATGAAAGAAATCATCCCCCGGCAGATGTTCGAGGTGGTGATCCAGGCCGCGATCGGCTCGAAGATCATCGCCCGGGAGCAGGTCTCGGCGATCCGGAAGAACGTGCTGGCAAAATGCTACGGCGGCGACATCACGAGGAAGCGCAAGCTCCTCGAGAAACAGAAGGAGGGCAAGAAGCGCATGAAGCGGGTGGGACGGGTGGACATCCCGCAGGAGGCGTTTCTCGCCGTGCTGAAAGTCGAATGAAGAAGAAGGACGAACGGGTTCCGGCCCCGCGGACAGACGCGGAGGCGGCGGCCGAAGGCAGGAAACACTCCACCGCCCGCGAATGGTACGAGTCCCTCCTCGTGGCCGGCGTCTTCGTGCTCTTCGTCCGCACCTTCGTGGTCCAGACCTACCAGGTCCCGACCGGCTCGATGGAGCGCACGATCCTCGTGGGCGACCACCTCCTCGTCAACAAGTTCGCGTACGCGCCGCGCCTGCCGGGCCTCGCGAAGCTCCTGCCCTACCGCGACGTGCAGCGCGGCGACATCATCGTGTTCAAGAAGCCCGGCGACGACGTCAATCCCGGCAACGTCCTGGTCAAGCGCGCGGTGGGACGCGCCGGGGACAAGATCGAAGTCCGCGGCGGCAAGCTCTACGTCAACGGGGAGCCGGCCGCGGACCCCTACGTCCAGCACATGCCGTTCGATCCCAACCCGCACGACCCGCGCGAAGAGTTCGGCCCGTACACCGTGCCGCCGGATTCCTTCTTCGGCATGGGAGACAATCGCGACAACTCGCTCGACAGCCGTTACTGGGGTCCCATTCC
>JBKOVK010000139.1:0-9627 GCA_046724475.1 Acidobacteriota bacterium
TCTTTGGGATAGAGCGAGATGCCTTCCGATTCGGCCTCGTTGCCGTCGACCGCGGTCACCCAGGAGCGGATCTGGCCCGAGGTGTCGCGGGTCACGCCGAGCACGTTCTCGAACGTGACCGCCGAGGTGATCGGCGTGGAAATCGTGTTGAAGAGTCCCAGGATGTGGTGGTCGACGCGGGCGTTCCCGACGGCATAGTTGAGGTCGATGTTGAAGCCCGGCACCACCTGGCCGGCGTCGACCGGGGTTGGGGATCCCCAGAAGTTCGTGTCCCGAAGGTAGAACAACGAGGTCGTCATCTTCGTCTGGCCCCAGACGTTGTCGGCCGCGAGACGCAGTTGGTCGCGCTTGAAGTTGGTGTTTTGCTGCCAACCGCCGCCTTGCAGGATCTGGCCGTTGAGGCGCAGCGTGAATCCCGGCGCCACCTCGTGGCCGACGTTGATGTCGCCGTAGCCCTGGGCGAAGGCGCCGAAGCCTCCGACGCGAGCGCTCCCCCACGTCCCTCCAGTGCCGTGGCGCGTGTAGACGGAGATGGTTCCGGCGAACGCAGCCACGCCGTAGAGCGTTCCCTGCGGGCCCCGGACGATTTCGATCCGGTCGATGTCTTCGACCGGAATCATCGTCAGATTCGGATTGAACGGACCACCGACGGGCACACCGTCGACCAGAAACTGAAGCGCATCGAACTCCTTGATGCCGTACACGCCGACGTTGGGAAGCCGCGGGCTGTTGTCGGACCCGTCGCCGGTATCGACGCCGACGACGTTCTGCAGCGCCTCGGAGAGGGTACTCGCGCCGCGCCGCCGCAGCTCCTCGCCCGAGATCACGCTTACCGCGTGGGGAACTTCGACCTCGGGCTCGGCGATCTTGGTCGCCGACACGACGATGTTCTCTTCGACCTTGGGAGCGGGGGTGGGCACGGGCGTGGGCGACGGCGTCGGCGAAGTCTGTGCGACCGCCGCCGCCCCCAGCAAGCCAAAGACAATCGAGCACGCGCCGGAAAGCCGGCGCAGGGAACCTGCGTACATGTTCCTTCCTCCGTTCGTTGGATTCCGGAAAACCGGGAGGAAGGGGTGTCTAAACGCGGAGGGGAACCGGCGCCGCGCGCCGGAGGGAGCGCGGTCCGGACACGCCGGAGGCCGTGTCGTGACGGGACGGGGCCGCGTATCCCACGACCTCGGTGGAGAGTTCGACCAGTCCGAATCGAGGCGCCTCGAGGTCCGATTCGGTCACGGGAGCGTACAGGCGCTCGGGTTCTTCGCGGAATGCCCCGCCCAGGAGGCTCTCCGCGCCGATTTGCAGAAGCGCCTGCTCGGTCCACCATTCCGACGGCCCCTGCACGAGACCGGCGGTTGGCGAGGTCTCGGAGGACGCGATCTGGAACTCGCCGCTCACGAACGCGATACGTTCCGTCTCGGGACGCCCTTCTTCGCCGATGCGAACGGCGAGCCGAGCCCTCCCCGTGGAGAGTGCCGGCACTTTCCATCGAAAGGTCGAGGCGCAGAGCGGCAACTCGGCCGTCAGGCGGATCGGGAACGTGCGCCCGCCGTCGAGCGACAGGAGCAGTTCCATCTCGTCGGCGTCGGCGTGCTGTTCGCAGGGCGCGCTCCACCGGGCTTCGTGAACGACGCCCGAGCCGAGGAGATCACCGGCAGCCGGCGCGAGGAATCGCGGCTCGCTCGCGCCCGCGATCGAGGCCCCGAGCGCGAACACGAAGCTCGTCGTAGCGCGAAGCGCCGTCGCCCGGCGCGGACGTTTCATTGCCGAGGATTCTAAGCCAGCCGAGCGGAGCACGGAGCGGCTCCGACAAAAGAAAAAAGGCGGCCCGCGCGGACGGAGGGGCCGCGCGAGCCGCGTGAAGATCCGGGATGAGCTGGGCGAGAAATGTTTGAGTTCGATCCCGGGGAAAGCGCTCGCTCGTCGGCGCACGCACGCGTCGACCGACGAACGCTTCCCTTCAGGGCTCTTGTGAGGGAGGAGGCGGGTCTAGAGTCGCAGCGGGGTCGCGGCGCTGAAAGAACGAGAAGCCGCCGGCGCAACGTGTGTCGCGCTCGGGGCCGAGTGAACGGTGAAACCCGCGACCTTCAGCGTGAGCCGGAAGAGCGGAGTTTCCCGCGGCGCGGCGGCGTCCGCGGAGTCCTGGCTCCGGCTGATGTGACCGTGCGCCGGCGACAGTGCGCGATCCAGGAGGTCCTGGGCCGATAGAATCGCCGGTTCCGGCGTCCACCACTCGGCCGTCCGCCGATAGAGCGCCTGGACGCGGCCGTCCAGGTCGGACAGGATGCGGAACTCGGCGCCCACGAGAGCGATCCTCTCGGTCTCGCCGAATCCTTCGTGACCGGTGCGTACGCCCAGGCGCGCGCGCCCGGTCGCCAGGACCGGTACTCGCCAGAGATAGCGCGTGTCGCACGGCGAAAGCTCATGAGAAACGCGAATCGGGAACGTCGCGCCGCCGTCGAGCGACAAGACCAGCTCGGCTTCGTCGGCCTTCATTCCCGCCGCGCACAGCGAGCCCCAGCGCACGTCCACGACCGAGCCGGGGGCCAGAGACTCCCCCGCCGCCGGGGACAGCATCGCGGGCTCGGCACGTTGCGCCGAGAGAGGAGCGCACACGGCGAGCAGGAGCGCCGACAGGACGACCGCCGCACGGCACGCGCGCATAAAGCTGGCGGGATTATATGGCGTCGGAAGCGAGGGAAGGGCTAATTCGGGACCGGTGTCGGATAGGGCGCCTGGCGCGTCCCGTCGGGGTTCAGGCCGACGTGGCCGCAGATGTAGAGATCGCCGACCTGTCCGCGGAGCAGGACCGTATCGGCCCCGTAGTAAGCGGCCTTCTCCCGGAAATAGTCCGGAGTCTCCGCTTTGCTGGGTATGCGGACGGGATCTTCGATCGCGTTGATCTGCCGCATGAACTTGCAGGTTCCCTCGACTCGCTCGACGTCGTCGGTCAGCTCGACGTAGTACTTGCCCTGCGTCTGCGCCGCCTTCTTGTTCTTGTCCGCCTCGTTGATGTTGGCGCAGGCATGAACCCCGATCAGGCAGACGACCGCTCCGGCAAGAAGGCCGAGTCGCGTCCTCATGGAATCAGTATCGCACCGTTTGGAGGAAGTGGCTCAGGAGAGTGCCGGCCCCCAACGGGAATCGAACCCGTGCTCCGGCCTGCAGGGGGATCGGGGGGCGCCACGCGCCCCCCGCTCAAAAAAGAAAGCCGTGTCGGACACGGCGAGCCAGCGAGCGAAAACGGTGAATGGGTTTGGCGGCCCCAACGGGAATCGAACCCGTGCTCCGGCCTTGAAAGAGCCGTGTCCTAACCGTTAGACGATGGGGCCGTCCGTCGGAGGAAAAATAGCACGCGCCGCGCAAAAAAAGAGCGGGGCCGAAGCCCCGCCCATCCGTCCTTGACTGGGAGGCGAAGCTACTTCTTCGGCTCCATCTTCCCGACGTGCACGCCGGTCGCCCACATCTTGCCGTCCTTCTCGACGGCCTTGAGGTGAACCATCTCGCCTTCCTTGAGCGTGCCCTCAACCTTGGTGGTGTCATTCCAGTAGAACGTCGTCTCCTTGCCCTCGGCCGTCTTCACGACGAACGACTTGCCGGCCATGTCGACCTTGGTGATCGTGCCCTCGACCGCCTTGCCCTCCCCGTGCGGGTTGGCGAGACCGACGACCGCACAGAACACCGCAATCACCGCGAGAGCCAGAACCTTTTTCATATGTTCCTCCTGTTCCGCGGACGCACCATTGCGGCCTGCGGAGTCGGATCGGAGAGTATGGACGCGGCCATGAACACAGCGTGAACGGCGTCTATAATCCCGTCCCGCCCGAGCAGGGCCTGCACCTTGCCCACCACAATCAAGACCATCCTCGTCGGAAAAGCGCGGGATCCCATGGATCCCCGGATTTTCCACCACGTCTCGCTCGTCGCCTTCCTCGCCTGGGTCGGTCTCGGCGCCGACGGACTGTCCTCCTCCGCGTACGGGCCCGAAGAGGCGTTCAAGGCACTCGGCGAGCACCGTTACCTCGCGGTCTTTCTGGCGTTGATGATCGCGGCCACGGTCCTGATCATCTCGGCGTGCTACAGCAAGGTCATCGAGCTCTTCCCCGGCGGAGGCGGCGGGTACCTCGTCGCCACGAAGCTCCTCGGGCCGCGCTTCGGCGTCGTGTCGGGGTGCGCTCTAATCTTCGACTACGTCCTCACGATCTCGACGTCGGTGGCCTCGGGGATCGACCAGATCTTCAGCTTTCTTCCGCCGGCCTGGGCACATCAGCGGTTCGCGTTCAAGATCCTGATCCTCGGCGTTCTCGTTCTGCTCAACCTGCGGGGCGTCAAGGAGAGCGTCCAGATTCTGGTTCCGATCTTCCTACTCTTCGTGGTGACGCACTTCCTCATGGTCATCGTGGCCGTCGGCCAGCACGTTTTCGGTCTTCCGCAGGTCTACCTCGGAGCCATCCATGAGGCGCGGTCCACCGCCAGTCAGATCGGCTGGATGGCCACGATCTTCATCGTCCTGCGCGCGTACTCCCTCGGCGCCGGCGCGTACACGGGCATCGAGGCCGTCTCCAACGGCGTGCAGATCCTGCGCGAACCGAGGGTGGCCAACGCCAAGCGGACCATGGCGTACATGGCGGTGTCTCTCTCGGTCATGGCCAGCGGGATCATCCTCGGCTACCTGCTGACCGACTCCCGGCCGCAGGCCGACAAGGTCATGAACGCCGTGCTCGCCGAGCGGACGTTCGGAGGCTGGGCCGTCGGCGACTTCGAGATCGGCCGGATCCTGATCGTCCTGACGCTGGCCGCCGCGGGCTCCATCCTCTTCGTCGCGGCGCAGACCGGATTTCTCGACGGGCCGCGCATTCTTGCCAACATGGCGGTGGATTCCTGGGCGCCTCGCCGGTTCGCCCAGCTCTCCGACCGGCTGGTGACCAACAACGGCATCTGGCTGATGGGTCTGGCCGCCGCGGCCGCGCTGATCTACACGCGCGGCTCCGTCTCGAGCCTGCTCGTCATGTACGCGATCAACGTCTTCGTGACGTTCAGCCTGACGTTGATCGGCATGACTCGCCACTGGTGGCAGGAACGGGGACGCGACCGGGAGTGGAAGAAGGGCATTCTCCTCCAGGGCACCGGCGCCGTCCTTTCGGTGTCGATCCTGATCATCACGATCTACGAGAAGGCGTACGAGGGCGGCTGGCTGACGATCGTCGTCACCGCCCTTCTCGTGACGTTCGCGTTCCTGATCAAGCGCCACTACCAGAGGATTCGCGAGCAGCTTCGCCGGCTCGACGAGCAGCTCCTCGACATTCCGGTCCGCCCCCATCCTGTCGATGCCGGAGAAATCCCCCGCGACCAGCCGGTGGCCGTCATGCTGGTCAACGGCTTTTCCGGGTTGGGCGTGCACACCGTGCTCTCCGTGCAGACGCTCTTCCCGCACCAGTTCAAGAGCTACCTCTTCGTCTCGGTCGGCGTCATCGATTCGGCGGTCTTCAAGGGCGAGGCTGAGATCGAAGCCCTGAAGAAGCACACGATCGAGGACCTGCAGAAGTACGTCGACTTCGCGCGCAAGCTCGGGTTCAAGGCCAACTACCGCTTCGAAATCGGCACGGAAGCCGTCCAGTCCGTGGTCGAGCTCTGCGAGCAGGTACACAAGGAGTTTCCCCGCTCGATCTTCTTCCTGGGCCAGCTCGTCTTCCAGAACGACCGGGTCTACTACCGGCTCCTGCACAACGAGACCGCGTTCGCCATCCAGCGGCGCCTCCAGTTCGCGGGCCTTCAGGCGATCGTGCTGCCGATCCGGGTTCTCGAGCCGGGCAAGCGGGTGAAGAAGGCGTCGTAGGGTCGCGCTACTCCGAGCGCAGCGCGCGCGTCATCAGCTGATCCACGGCGTCGCGCGGCGCCACTCCCTCGTACAGGACCGACACGACCGCCTCCGCGATCGGCGCCTCGACGCCGGCCCTCGCTGCCATGTGCGGCACTGCGAGACACGTCCGTGCCCCTTCGGCGACTTC
Source organism: Acidobacteriota bacterium (assembly GCA_046724475.1). Lineage (GTDB taxonomy): Bacteria > Acidobacteriota > Thermoanaerobaculia > UBA5066 > Gp7-AA6 > DAHUXD01. The sequence continues at coordinate 6,006 of JBKOVK010000139.1, forward strand.
GGGCATGTCCACGAGCACGTCGGCCAGACGCTTCCCGCGGCCGACCTCCTCGCCGACGAAACGGTTGCGCGACTGTTTGCCCGTGCACGTCAGCAGCAGATCCCCGATCCCGGCGAGCCCGTGGACCGTGCGGTCCTGGCCGCCGCGCGCGCGCACGATGCGCGAGATCTCGGCGAGCCCACGCGTCACCAGCGCCGCCAGCGTGTTGTGTCCGAAGCCGAGGCCCGACACGATACCCGCGGCGATCGCCACGACGTTCTTCAGGGCCCCGCAGAGCTCGACGCCCGCGACGTCTTCGCTCCGGTAGAGCCGGAACGTCGGGCTGGAGAGCGAATCCTGAAGGCGCTCGACGAAGGCCCGATCCCGCGAAGCCACGACGGCCGCGGTCGGGTCCCCTTTCGCGACGCCCTCCGCAAACGTCGGACCGGAGAGCGCCGCGACGGAAGCCCTCGGGTATCGCTCGAGGAGGACTTCGGTCATCCGCTTGAGCGTTTCGGGTTCGATTCCCTTGGCCGTCGAAACCAGACGCAATCCCTCCCCCTCCGACGGCGGCGACAGGGAGAGCATCGGCCGGAAGGACGCGCACGGTATCGCGACCAGAGCGATCTCGCCGAACCCCAGGGCTTCCGAGAGGTCCGACGAGCTCCGGACGCTCGGAGGGATCGCATGCTCGGTGAGCCTTCGCGGATTCCTTCCGTCGGCCTCGATGCGCGCCGCGACCTCCGGGTCCCGACCCCAGAGCATCACCACGTGCCCGGAACGGGCGAGCTCGATGGACAGCGCCGTGCCCCAGGAGCCCGCCCCAAGGACGGAGACTCTCACTTGGCTCCCAGCTTGCGCTCCTCGCCGCGAGCGAGGCGTTTGATGTTGTCGCGATGCTTCCAGATGATCAGGAAGGCGGCGCCGGCCGCGGCCATCACGACCGGGCGCGGCGCGTGAAACAGGACACCGGCCACCGGCGGGAGCAGAGCCATCGACACGACCGACCCCAGGGACACGTAGCGCGTGGCCGCGACGACGGCAATGAACACCGCCAGGCAGACCAGCGTCGGCCAGGGAGCCAGTACGAGGAAAGCGCCGACGGCCGTGGCGACGCCCTTGCCGCCCCGAAACCCGTAGAAGATCGGGAAGACGTGCCCCAGGATCGCGGCAAAAGCAGCCGCAGCCGCGTAGCGCGGATCGGCCGTCACGGCGCGCACCAGGAGTACCGCAGCCGCGCCTTTTGCGATGTCGAGAACGGCCACGGCCAGGCCGAGGCGCTTTCCGTGCGCTCGCAGGACGTTGGTCGCACCCGCGTTGCCCGAGCCCTCGGTTCGAATGTCCTTGCCGGTCAAGAGGCGCACGATCAGGACAGCAAAGGAAATCGATCCGAGAAGATAGGCGACGCCCACCATGGCGGCGGCGGCCGCGTTCAAGCTCCGACCTCCTGTCCCGCCGCAGCCAGCTCCCAGGTCCGAACCGGAGTGTGCACCGCGCCCGCGGGATCGAGCTTGCTCGAGAACAGCACGCAGACTGAGAACCGCCACGGAGGGAGCGTCCAGCCTTCGGCGTCCGCCCAGAACTTCTCGACCGCCGGCCGCGGCCAGGGATCGCGGACGCGGACCAGCGTCAGGTGTGGACGAAACGAGCGGTGCTCAGGCGCCAGACCGATCGCCCGCGCCGCCTCTTCCCCCGCGCGCCAAAGCGACTCGAGCGAAGCCGGAGTGGAGAGCTCGATCCCGAGGACGCGGGGCCGACCTCTCGAGGGAAACGCGACCGGGCCGGTGCTTCGAAGCTCCCCCGCCGCGACTGCGCTCACTCTCCCTTTTTCGAGCGCGGCCGCGAACTTGGCGGCGTCGGCATCCGAGATTTCTCCGAGGAAACGAAGTGTGAGGTGCCAGGACGCCGGCCTCGTCCACGAGGCGCGCGGAGAAGAGGCTCGAAGCTTTTCGATCAGCGTCTTTCCCGCTTCGGCCCACGCCGGGTCGGCCGGAATCGCGAGAAACGCTCTCACGCGGCGCCGCCGATTCCCGCGAGACGCCGGCGGAGCATCTCCAGCGCGTGGATCGCCGAAGCGCGACGGATGACCCCGCGGTCGCCGACGAAGAGACGTTTCTTCCCGCTCCCGCCGGCGCCGCGCTCCGCCAGCGCGAAGAAGACCGTGCCGACGGGCTTCTCGGGCGAGCCGCCGTCGGGCCCAGCGATCCCGGTGATCGAGACCGCCATATCCGCGTCGAACCGACGGCGCGCTCCCTCCGCCATCTCGCGCGCCGCCTCGGCGGATACGGCGCCGTGGGCCGCCAGAGTTTCCGGCGACACGTCCAGAAGGTCCGACTTGGCGCTGTTGGCGTACGACACCACGGAACCCAGGAAGTACGCGCTCGAGCCGGGCACGTCCGTCAGAAGCGACGAGACGAGGCCTCCCGTGCAGGACTCGGCGAGGGCGACGGTCTTGCCTTTGCGGCGCAGAAGTTCGCCGACCACGACCGGGAGATCCTCCGCGTCCTGCCCGAAGATCCGATCGCCGAGCACGGCCCGGAAATCCTCCTCCATAGCGGCCAGCCGCCCATCGGCTTCGGCGGGCCGACCGCGAGTGGCGAGATGGAGCTGGACTTCTCCTGGTGAGGCCAGGATCGTGACCGGATCGTCCTTCCACTTCGCGTAAATGGGCGCGACCATCTCCTCGACGGCGGACTCTCCCATTCCCGCAATCCGCAGGACGCGCCTCCGGCCCACCTTTCCCTCGTTGCGCCGGGCGAGCACGGGGAGGACGTGCTTTTCCATCAGCTCCTTCATCTCCGAGGGAACTCCGGGCAGAAGCACGAGCTCGACTCCCTCGCGCCGAGCCCAGAACCCCGGCGCGGTACCTCGCGGATTCTCGAGGACCTCGGCGCCCTCGATGAAGTCGGCCTGCTTCTCGTTGCAGACGGGCATCGCGAAGCCGCGGCGCGAGAAGCGCTCGCGCATCTTCGTCAGGAACGCTTCGTTGCGCCGCAGCCGCGCGCCCAGCCACTCCGCCGCCACCGCGACGGTCATGTCGTCCGCCGTCGGGCCGAGGCCTCCGGTCGTGAACACGATCGCCGCCGCCCGCGAGGCGTCGTCGAGCTCCTCGCGGATTCGGGCGGGGTCATCACCCACGATCGACTTGCGGACGACAGGGATCCCAACGTCTTCGAGGCGGGCGGTGAGCCAGAGAGAGTTCGTGTCCTGCCGCAGCGGCCCGAGCATCTCGCTTCCGATCGCGACGATCGCGGCCGTGGACGGTGCGGCCAGGCCCTCGTTCATGAGGTTTTCTCTTCCGCGGCCTGCGGTTCTTCGGAGAGCCTGGCCCAGTCCTCCACGAGCCGGTCGAGCTCTTCCTTCATGGAGGTGCGGCGCGTGGCGAGCTCGTGGGCGGCGACCGGGCCGAGTGTCAGCGCCTCTTCCCAAAGCCGTGTCTCGATTCCCTCGACCTCGGCCTCGAGCGAGGCGATCTTTTCCTCGAGCGCCTTGATCCGACGCCGGCGCTTCGCCGCTTCCTTGTCGGCGGCCGAACTCTCCCGCCGCGCCGGCTTTGCAGCCGGACGCTCCTGGACGCTCGAGGCCGGCGCGGCTGCGGAAGGGGCGGGCATCGGTTCGGGACGCTCACGGCGTCGCCGACGTG
>JBKOVK010000141.1:0-20932 GCA_046724475.1 Acidobacteriota bacterium
GACCATGACGATGAAATCGTCTTCCTCGAAGACCTTCTTGTTGCCCACCGGCGGCTTGAGCAAACTCCGGTGCTCGTCGATCCACCGCTGGAAATTCAGCGCCTTCGATTCCATTTCGACCTCGCGGGTAGTATATGCGCCGTGAATCGCGACCCGGGGAAGCCGGACATCGTCTCCTCGCGCGCACCGGGTGCTCTCGGTCCCTATCCGCACGCTCGCCGGCTCGGGAATCTGCTCTTCCTTTCCGGGATCGGCCCGCGGCATCCGAAGACCGAGCAGATTCCGGAAGGAATCGAGGCGCAGACGCGCGCGTGCATCGAGAACGTGAGGGCGATTCTCGAGGACGCCGGGAGTGCTCTCGACAAAGTCGTCGACGTGACGGTCTTTCTGACGAACATCGACCGCGACTTCGCTGCATTCAATCGGGTCTACGCGGAGTACTTCGAGACGCTCCCAAGCCGGCCCACGAGAACGACCGTCGGCGTCGTCGCTCTCCCGGTTCCCATCTCGGTCGAGCTGAAAGTCATCGCCGAGGGCTGACGGATAACCGAGGAGGCTGGAGTCGGAATCTTCTCGCCCCCCAACGCCTTCGCCCTAGGCCGTGGGGATCATGCCCCCGTCGATCAGATACTCGGTTCCGTGGATCGTGGCCGCCCGATCGGAGACTAGGAACGCGATTAGCTCCGCGACTTCCTCGGGTTGGTTGGGGCGCCCGATCGGAATGCCGCCGAGAGAATCCATGAGGCCTTGTCGCGCAGTGACCTCGTCGACGCCACGTTCTTCGGCGAGGCGAAGGATGAGCCGGCGTGCCGCGTCGGTCTCCGTGAATCCCGGGGCGACCGCAATGACGCGAATGCCTTTGGGGCCAACCTCGTTCGACAGGCCCTTGCTGTACGTTGCCAGCGCGGCCTTCGCCGCGGCGTAACCCAATGTCGCGTCGTACAGCGGGAGCCGGCGCTGGGTCGAGGTCACGTGGATGACGACTCCCGAGCCCTGAGCGAGCATCGACGGCAGCAGGCCCCGGTCCAGACGCACGGCGGCGAGAAGGTTCAGGTCGAGCTCGCGCCGCCACTCCTCGTCGGCGAGCACCGCGAATCCACCGCCCGGGGCCGACGAGCCTCCGACATTGTGAACGACGATATCCACGCCGCCGTAGCGCTCGAGGACCGCGCGGATGACCGCGTTCGCGCCGGCTACCGTACTCACGTCGGCCTGGACGAAGAGCTCGGGCGTCCGGTCGTCGGGCGCCTTCGAGCGCGCCGTGGTCGCGACGCGGGCTCCAGACGCAACGAGACGCCGAACGATCGCGTTGCCGATGCCTTCGGTGCCTCCGGTCACGAGTGCTCGCTTGCCGGCCAACGTCGCATCCGGGGAGGAGAAAGGGTTGCAGGACATCAGCCGATTTCCAGGCGGGCGATCTTGCCGCCCTGGAGCAGAAACACGTACCGGAGGCTCACCGGGCTGCCGGGAAAGTTCCCCGACACGAGGCCGGTGACGATCGCCCGGCCGCCGTCTTCGATGAAAGCCGTCGTCTCCACGGTGTAGTCGTACTTTTCGATCGTCTCGCGCATCCACTCGCGAATCGCAAGGAGGCCGCGATGCTCCCGACCCTCGTCGCGCACGACGGCTGCGGTGACGAAGAGTGCGATCATCCCGCCGATGTCGTGGGTGCTCGCGGCGGTGAAGTACCGAAACAGTGGCTCGGGAAGGTTCGGCATCGTCGGCTCCCGTTCGTGCCGGGCGCCGAGCCGAATTTGGCATTAGGCTTCCCGGATGGCAAGAGCGCACGAAACAGTGAGCGGCCCACCGAAAAGTAAGGCACGGAAGTACACGGCGGAGTCAGCCGCGGACGGCGTCACGCGGGCGATCGAAATGCTCGAGGGCCGGTGGAAGCTCGTGATTCTGTTTCGGCTTTTCGGCGGGCGCCTCCGGCGCTTCTCGGAGCTCGAGCGCGCGATCCCCGGCATTTCCCAGAAGATGCTCGCCCAGCAGCTTCGGCAGATGGAGCGCGACGGCGTCGTGCGCCGGATCGTCCACGCCGAGGTGCCGCCCAGGGTCGAATACGGGTTGACGGAGTGGGGTCAATCGCTCTGTCCGTCCCTCGACGGGCTGCTCAAGTGGTTGGAGCGTCGGCCGATTCTTCCGGCGACCGAATCTCTCCGCTGATCACGGACTGCGGAACGTGAAGCCCATCCGGCTTCTCACCTCGGGAGGAAGCTTGGGAAGCGCCGATCGGGGGATGTAGAAACTCGCGAGAGCCGAAAGGTCCGCGAAGACTTTGTGGCGCTCGGCTGCCCGGTCGAGATACTCGTGACCCGAAGTGCCTCCGGTGCCGATCCGGGTGCCGATCATCCGCATCGCCATCTGGGCGTGGCGCTGCCGCCAGGTCGTGAAATTCCGTTCGATGTCCGCCAGCAGCGCGAGCAACCGGAAGGGCAAGTGCAGAATGGGCTCGTCCCTGTACAGATTGATCAGGAGCGCCGCCTGGAGCGCCCGGCGGGAAAAGTGACGTCCTGGCCCCGTCGCCGGCTCGCCGGCGTTCTCTTCGAACAGGTCCGCGAATCGGTATGCCGTCGCTTCGACTCCGGCGAGCTGCGTGGCTTTCTCGCCTTCGGTCAGGGTCGGGTTGTTCCGGATCGAGGCGCGGTCGGACGCGAGCATGGCGTCGACCGCCCGCCGATACTCCCGCCAGAAATCGAAATCGCCGAAGTGGAGAAAAGGCGTTCTCTCCAGCCAACTTTGGATCAAATCGAAGAGAGAAGGCTCCTCCTCCGACGCCACGACACGCGCGGCGTCCAGCTGAGTGAACCGCGACGTGTAGGGGGCGTCGTTGATCTGAAGCCGGTCTCCGCGCCGCATCCCGAGCTTGTTCTCGATCAGGCGAAATTGAACGCTCTGAAAGCCGGAGGCCGGGATCAGCTGGTCCCTGAAATCGAGGAAGTCCAGAGGGGTCATCGTCTCCAGAACGTCGACCTGTTGTATCAGGACGCGCTGGATCTCGACGATCCGCCCGCACCGCAGGGCCGCTTGCCCGAGCTCCTCCTCCGGGACCGAAGCGCCTCGAAACGTCGCCAGCACCGCATCGAGCTCCCACAGGATCTGTTTGAACCACAGCTCGTAAGCCTGGTGGACGATGATGAACAGCATCTCGTCGTGGGCGGGTTTTCCATGGAGAGCGCTCTGCATCTGCTGACTGGACAGCAGACGGTCGAGCTCGAGGTAGTCCGCGTAGTAGAGAGGACCCCGAGGCTTTTCTTTTTCCATTGAGCGACTTCGTACCATGAGGCCCGAGGCGATTCAATTGCGCCGTCATCCCGAGCGAGAGCGAGGGATCCTGTGACCGGCAGACCAAGGGCCGACGGCATCCGTCGCGCGGCAGTCCGGGATCCCTCGGGCCTCATGGCCCTCGGGATGACAAAGGCGCCACGGTCGCGCGATAGGATTTCCGTGCCGTGAAACGCATCCTCAATTTCATCGACGGCCAATTCCGGCCGCCCTGCTCGGGACGGTACCTTCCGGACGTCGACCCCGCGACGGGACGGGTCATCGCCGAAATCCCGGAAAGCGGTCCCGAGGACGTCGATGCCGCGGTCGCGGCGGCGTCCCGTGCTTTCGAGGCCTGGCACCGGACCCCCGCCGAGGAACGCTCCCGGCTCCTGATCCGGGTGGCCGAGCTCATCGAGGAGAACTTCGACGAGCTGGCGCGGCTCGAGTCGGAAGACAACGGGAAGCCGATCGCGCTCGCGCGCCGGATGGACGTGCCCCGGGCCATTCAGAACTTCCGCTTCTTCGCGACGGCGATCCTGCACGCCGAAACGCGCTCTCACATCACGGACGATCGGGCGCTCAACTACACGATCCGGCAGCCCCTCGGCGTCGCCGGGTTGATCTCGCCCTGGAACCTGCCGCTGTACCTTCTGACCTGGAAGATCGCTCCGGCCATCGCCGCGGGGAATTGCTGTGTTGCCAAGCCCTCGGAGCTCACACCGCTGACGGCCGACCGGCTCGCCGCGCTGACTCTGGAGGCGGGCATTCCGCCCGGCGTCGTCAACGTCGTGCACGGCCCCGGAGGGAGCGCCGGCCGCGCCCTCACGTCGCATCCGAAGGTCCCGCTCATCTCGTTCACCGGAGGAACGAAAACGGGCGCGGACGTGATGGCTCACGCGGGACCGCTTTTCAAGAAAGTGTCCCTGGAGCTCGGAGGGAAGAACCCGAACATCGTGTTCGCGGACGCCGATCTCGAGCAGGCAATCCCCACGTCGATTCAGTCGAGCTTCGCCAACCAGGGCGAAATCTGTCTCTGCGGATCCCGCCTGTTCGTCGAGAGAACCATCTACGACGAGTTTCTCGACCGGTTTCTGGCGGCGACGAAGAAGCTTCGCATCGGAGATCCGCAGGAGGCGTCGACCGAGGTGGGCGCCCTCGTGAGCGAGCCGCACCTTCGCAAGGTCGAAGGCTACGTCGAGCTCGCGAAAGAGGAGGGGGGCCGCATCCTCGTCGGCGGAAAGCGTCCCGAGAATCTCCCCGAACGCGTCCGTTCCGGTTACTTTCTCGAGCCGACGGTGATCGCGGGCCTCGACTGCCGGACGCGCGTCATGCAGGAGGAGATCTTCGGGCCCGTCGTCACCGTCACGCCTTTCGATTCTCCCGAGGAGGCGATCGCCTACGCCAACAGCACGCGCTATGGGCTCTCGGCGAGCGTCTGGACCCGAGACCTCCAGAAGGCCCATCGGGTCGCCGCGGCGATCGACAGCGGGACGGTGTGGGTCAACACGTGGCTGCTGCGGGATCTTCGTGTTCCCTTTGGCGGAATGAAGGAGAGCGGCGTCGGGCGCGAGGGCGGGTTCGACTCGCTCGATTTCTTCACCGAAGCGAAGAACGTCTGCGTCAAGTTGTAAGAATACGAGGGCAAAATGCGCAAGATCCGCCGGGCTACGATTCTGCTGACGGTCGCGTTGTCCACGGTTTCTGCGGGAGCTGCGATTCACCTCGTCCAGGATCAATGCGGTCCGTTCACCGACGTCTCCCCGACGTTCTGTCCCTACGTTCTCGAGATGTACTACGTCGGCATCACCGCGGGGACTTCGCCGACGACCTATTCCCCGGACAATCCCGTCACGCGCGGACAGGCGGCCGTCTTCGTCACGAAGGGCCTCAACCAGAGCCTGGCGCGCTCCTCACGTCGTGCGGCGCTCGGCCAGTGGTGGACGACGGCCTCGAGCGCCGCGGTGACCGCGACAACCGTCGGCAATGGACCGTTCCAGGCGGCGGCCGACGGCGCCGACATCTGGACGGCCAACCTCACGGACGGATCGGTCTCGCGAGTCCGGGCGAGCGACGGAAAGCTCCTCGACACGTGGACCGGTGCGACCGGGGCAAGCTCCCTTCTGGTGGCGATGGGTCGCGTCTTCGTGGTCGGCGGCAGCAATCCGGGAAAGCTCTACGCCATCGACCCGACGCAGCCGGGCGGCGCTCTGAGCCCTGTCGCCGACCTCGGAATCAACCCGCTGGACATCGCGTTCGACGGCAACCGCATCTGGGTGACCAACGCCGGGAGCGGTGGCAACAATACTTCGATCTCCATCGTTCAACCGGGCTCCTGGCAGGTGACGAACGTCGCCGGTCCGTTGGGTCTTGCCGGGCTGGTGTTCGACGGTTCGAACATGTGGGCAACCGCAAATCTGTCTCTGCTCAAGCTCGACTCCGCGGGAGCCGTCCTCCAGACCGTCGACTTTCCCATTCAGGCCCGTTTTCCCGTCTTTGACGGAGCGAACATCTGGGTGCCGACGAGCAACGGCGCGCCGGGGGCGGTGCAGGTCGTGCAAGCGTCGACGGGTACGGTGATTCAGACGCTCTCGACACCCGGGACGGACCAGAGCATCATGGCCGCGGCCTTCGACGGGCAGCGCATCCTCGTGACCGACTTTCAGGGCACGAAGGTGTACATCTGGAACGCCGCGAGCCTCGAATTCATCGGCGCCTTCGACGTTCCGTCGAGCACGTTTCGGGCCTGCAGCGACGGCATCAACTTCTGGCTGCCGATGCGAGATGCGGGGCAGCTCGCCCGCTTTTGATCCGGAAATCAGTCCTCTAATTCTTTGCGCTCGTGCCGGCGTCGGCCAGAAGCGCCTCCTGCGCGCGGGCTTCGGCCGTCTTCCCCCAGGCCTGGTAGAGGTCGATGCGGGCTTTGATCGCGTTCTTCCGGAATGTGGCCGCTCCCTCGCCCGCCGCCGTCAGGCTGTCCGCCGCCTGGCGCAGCAGCTCGTCGGCCTCCGGGTAGCGCTTCTTCTTCGTCAGGATCTGCCCCAGGCGCGTGCGCCCGAGCGCGACCGGAATGCTCGACTCGGGGAACTTTGCGAGCCGGATCGCCATGCCGCGCCGCGCCGCGGCTTCGGCCTCGTCCAGCCGGCCCAGGCGCATCAGCGCTCCCGCCTCGCTCATCAGCACCGAGCCCACGTCGGGGTGATCGGGACCGAGGAACTTCGTCAGTCCTTCGAGGGCTTTCTGGAACTTCGGGAGAGACGCCACGTCGTTGCCGGACGACGCATACACGCTGCCCAGGTTGGCCGTGGTGCGCGCCACGGGCTCGGCATCGTCGCCGAGCGCGCGTCGCCGGATCGCGAGGACCTTCTCCAGGTTCTCCGCGGTCCGCGCGTACTCGCCCTTCCGGTACCAGATGTTGCCGAGATTCTCGAGGGTGCTCGCGTACTCGGGATGGTCTTCGCCGAGAACCGAGGTGAGAATCCGAATCGACTCGGCGAAGGTCTTCTCCGCAGCGTCGAAGTCCCCAAGCTGCGTCTGCGCGACCGCGAGGTCGTTCAGCGCCGAGGCGAGGAGCGGGCCATCGTCGTGCAGCCCGCGCAGGATCGCAACCTGGCGATTCTCTACCTCCACCGTGCGCTTCCACTCCTCCTGCTCGGTATAGAGACTGCCGAGCGTTCGCAGGCTCTCGGCGACCTCGCTGCTGTTCGGCCCGAAGATGCGCTCGCGAATCTGGAGTCCCTCGTTGGCGAGCTTCTCGGCTTCGGGATAGGCGCTCTTGTTGACGAGTGTCCGCGCGAGCTCGTTGAGAGTCGCGGCGACTTCGGCGCTCTCCCTTCCGTGCCGCTTCTGCCGGATCGCGAGGGCCTCACGAAGCAGCTTCTCCGACTCGTCGGCCTTCCGCTGGACTTGAAGGGTACTGCCGAGCGTGTTGAGGGTTTCGGCGACGCCGTCGGTCTCTCGTCCCTCCGCGGCGACTCGGGTCGCCAGCGCCGAGCGCAGGAGCCGTTCGGCGTCGGCGTACTCTCCGAGGCCATGGTAGGTGCGGGCGATCGCCTCGAGCACGTCCGCCTCGACGAGGGGCTGCCTCTTGAACGACCCGTGGACCTGTTTCTCCGACTGCTTCAGGGCGTCGACGAGGGAAACGCCGCGCGAGCCGCGCTGCCAGGGGTCCGCCGCGCCGAGGGTCTTCTGCAAGAACTGGTTGATCGCCGTCGCCCGGGCGGCCTCCTGCGTCGCGCGGTCACGCTCGCGACGGATCTTGTCGGCCTGCATCGCGAGGACGACGGCGCCGGCGACCAGCAGGACGAGAAACCCGGCCGCCGTCGCGAACCCGAAACGATGGCGGGAGACGAGCTTGCGGACCTGATACGCCGTGCTCGGTGGGTGCGCGAGGATCGGCCGGTTCGCGAGATACCGCTCGATGTCCTCGGCGAGCGCGTCCGCCGTGGAGTAGCGCCGGTCCGGATCCTTCTCGAGCGCCTTCGCGGTGATCGTCCACAGGTCGGGATCGAGCTTGTAGCCTCCCTTGAACGTCTGCTGCAGCGGTTTCGGCGGTTCGTCGATGATGATCTTGAGCACGCCCATCAGCGAGCTCGTCTTCACGTCGTAGGGGAAGCGTCCCGTGATCGTCTCGTACATAGTCACGCCGAGCGAGTACACGTCGCTGCGCAGGTCGATCTCGCGGGAATCGCCGCGAGCCTGCTCCGGGCTCATGTACGCGAGGGTGCCGCGGATGTCGCCCATCTGGGTGAGTTGCGTCGCCTGCACGTCCGTGTCCGCGATTCGCGCGAGCCCGAAGTCGAGGATTTTCACGGTCGGCACCGGAGGACCGCTGAGCGAGATCGACGGCGACGATCCCTCCGGCTTCTCGTCGCCGACGACGAGGATGTTCGAAGGCTTGATGTCCCGATGGATCACGCCGCGCTGGTGAGCGTGGGCGACGGCCCGGCAGATCGTGGCGAAGAGCCGTAGCCGGTCGCGCAGCTGGGCAGGGGAGGGGCGCTCGCCGCCCATCCGCTCGAGGACGTACTTGTCCAGCGGCTCGCCGCGGACGAGCTCCATCGTGAAGAAGCTCAGCCCGTCGTCGGTTCGGCCGGCTTCGTAGAGCGCGGCGATGTTCGGATGGATCAGGCGGGCGAGCGTCTGGGCCTCGCGCCGGAAGAGACGCAGCTGCATCTCGTCGGCCAGCCGGCCGCCGCGCAGCACTTTGAGCGCGACGCGACGCTCCGGGTCCCGCTGCTGCGCCTCGTAGACGACGCCCATGCCGCCCTTCCCGAGGACGGAGAGGATCTTGAACTCGCCGATCTCCGCAGGCGGCGGGAGGTCGGGCGAGACATCCGGCAGTCCGAGTGTCGGGAACTGGGTCTCGTTCGTCATCGGGACCTGGGCGAATGCTATCGGAAAGAAAGGAGGCCGGGCGTATCGGTCGGATTAGTGAACGATGTTGACGGCCACCGCCGGCGTGATCGTGAAAGCCGTGTTCCGGCCTGTCGGAATCACGCGCACGCCGAGGAGCACACCAATGTTGGGGCTCCAGCTGTATTCCACCGCCGGAGCGAGGCCGAAAGCCTCGCTGGATCCCGATTCCAACCGGAGCGGGCGAGCATCCTGTCCGGAACCGACTTGGCCGACGACGCTTGTGCTGCTGTCGTGCCGATACGTGGCATCGAGCGCGAGGACCCAGCTCCGCGTCAGGCTGTATTCCCAAGACGCGTTGAGGAACCACGATCCGCCGGGCTTGGCCTGGCCGCGGAATCCTTCCTCCGTCCCGTACACGCTGACGTCCCGCACCGTCACGCTGCTGGCAAACGACCGCGACACGTTGAAGCGAGTGCGCAGAATGCGGTCGTTCTTCAGCCAGAAATACGTTTGGCAATACAGCGCCAGCGTCGTTATGTAGGAGCCGCTTCCGAAACCGTCGCTCGGCCGGTCGCCGAGCCGGTCGTACTTCCCCGTCGGGAACGTCTCCTGCACGGTGACCGAGATCGTTGGGACGCGACGGCCTGGCTGGAACAACGTCAGCCGGTACTGAGCCTGGAGCGTGAGGTCGCCCATGCCGACGCCGGAGCTGCTGGCGCTGCCTCTCACCGTCGTGTATCCCCCGACAGGAATCACTCCGATGCCTACGCGGTCCGCAAGCCCGTACAGGATGTACGTGAGCGAGCCGAAGCCATTCGAGTCAGGAGCGCTTCGTCGGCTGCCGTCGCCGTCGTAGCGGCCTTGCACTCTCACATCGTAGACGTAGGGCTCAAGGAGGAAATGCCCGCGCGGCAATGTCGCGGCCGAGGGAGCCAACATCGGACCCGTCCACCACGCGTCCTCCAGGGACTGACAGGACTCACACGTCGGCGGTCGAACCTCTTGACCGCCGGCCACGCCGGTCATGACGAGCGCGGCGAGGATTCCGTACAGCGCCCGCCACATTCCCCTCTAGAACACAGATCCGGAAGGGATGGATGCGGTTTCTGACGTGGCCTCAGAAGGCAGGCTTATCGGATCGGGTCGATCGGCGTCCGCCGTGGCTCCTTCCCGAACCGCAGCCGCGACCGCTCGATGTGCTTCGCGATCTCGACTTCGCGGTCCCTGGGAGGCGCGCTCGTCACCCAGCCGCGGATCAGCTTTTCGGCCGCCGCGGCCACTTCGTCCACCGCCCGGGCAAAGAGCTCTTCGTTCGCCCTCGACGGCTTGTTGGCGCCGGAAATCTTGCGGACGAACTGCAGTGAAGATGCGCGGATCTCCGCCGACGTTGCCGGCGGCTCGAAGTTGGCGAGAGTGCGGACGTTACGGCACATGGTCGACCTCCGGGTCGCGATGACTTTCCGACGGCGCGAGCATATGCCTCTGTCACGGTGCAAACTATGACTCCCTTGGCGAAGGAACAACCCCGCAAGCGGAAGGTGAGCCTGGCGATGCTCCTGCCTCCGCCTCGCTCCGCGACCGCGCTGCGGCGAGCCGAGGAGGGCGAAAGCGGCCGCACCGTCGTCATCGCTCTTATCGCCAACGTCGTCATCGGCATCGCGAAGCTGATCGCCGGGCTCGTGACGCACTCGAGCGGTCTGATCGCCGAGGCGGCGCACTCGGCGGCCGACTGCGTCAACGAGGTCTTCCTCGCGATCGGCCTGTATCGCGCCCGCCAGCCTCCCGACGAGGCGCATCCGCTGGGCCACGCGCGCGAGCGTTTTCTCTGGGCCTTCATGGCGGCGATCGGTTCGTTTCTCATCGGTGGCTGTCTCTCGATCGCGATCGCGGTCTCGAGGCTGAAAACGGTCCACCCGGTCGAGGGCGCGCTCGTGGCATGGATCGTCCTCGGGGTCTCCTTCGTGGCCGACGGTGCGTCGTGGTTACAGGGGCTCAAGCAGGCGCGGAGCCAGGCGAAGGACTACGGGCTCTCGGTGTGGGGCTACATCTCCCGCGCGAGCGATCCCGTCGTGCGAGCGGTCCTCGTCGAGGACAGCGCGGCGCTCACCGGCCTGTTGCTCGCCGCGGGAGGTCTCGCGCTGAGCCGGATTCTGGGCACGAGCGTCCCGGATTCCATCGCGTCGCTTCTCATCGGCGTGCTCCTCGCGGTGACCGCGTTCGCGCTCGCGCGTCCGTTCGCGGATTTCCTCGTCGGGAGGTCCATTCCCGTCGCGCATCTCGAACGGCTCCGGGCGATCTTCGACGAGGACCCGGCGATCGAGCAGGTCCTGTTGCTCCGCGCGATGTACTCGGGACCGGAGGAGGCCATCGTCGTCGCCAGGGCGATTCCGGCGCCGTCGCTGGACATCGGGGAGCTCGGCCGAGCGATGGACGCGCTCGACCGAAAGATCCGCGATGCGCTTCCCTACGTCGCGGACGTGTTCATCGACGTCACGGGGAGCGAGCCCCGCAAGATCGAGCGGAGCTCCGAGCACGAGCGGAAGGGGGATCCGATCAGCGGTTGAACGGGTACTCCTGGACCCAGTGAAAACCGCGGCTGACCAGCAGGCGCTTGGTGTGGTCCGTCAGTCGGAGCTGCATTCGATACCTGTGGCCGTCCATCTCTCCTTCGAGCACGAGACGCTCCGGAGCCGGCCGTTCGTAGGTGATCGTGGCCTTCCACTTCTTGTCCTCGCCCTTCGTGAGGTCGATCTTGCGCGAGGCGGAGTCGATGGCCGCCCAGAAGCGGTCGAATGAGTCGTCCATGCGCTGAAACGCTACGGCCTGCAGCGACGGGAAGATCACGCGCCGCCAGCGTTCGGCGTCGCTCAAGAGCGGAGGCCGCGAGGCCCCGTCGCTCGCCATCTCCTCGACGTCCCAGATTCCATAGAGGGGCGAGCGGGGAGCACCGCCGCCGTATTCGAACCAGTTCTGGCGCGCGCTGTAGAAGTTGGCGCCGAGGAGATAGAGCGTAAAGACGGCCTGGACGATCAGGGCGGCGCGGTTGGCGCGCTTCGACCGGAAAGGCGGCGGCTGCGTGGAAGGACCGGCGGTCCGGTCGAGCATGAAGAAGTCGACGAGTCGGCGGCCGTCCGGCGCGATCAGGAAGACGGCCATGAGGATCAGGTGAAAGGAGAAGAGCTTGACGGGCACGTCGTACGTCATGTTGAGCGCGAACACCTGGATCGCGTCGGCGAGCGCGATCAGCGCCCCGAGAAGCGTGGTCCGCGGGAGCAGAAGGAGGATCCCGGCCAGCGTCTCAGCGCAGCCGGTGAAGGCCTGGTACGCCGGCGACGCTCCGAGCGAGGCCCAGAGAACTCCCATCGGCGAGAGGTCGCCGTACGGCTCGACGAGGCGGATGAGCGACGGGTACGGCATCTGCAGCGGAACGACCTTGATGACGCCGTAGCTGAGCAAAGTAGAACCCACCGCGAAGCGCAGGAACACCCGGAACCAGCCGTGCAGGAGCACGTAGCTCGGCCGCCGGCGGTCGAGGACCGACCACACGATCGTTCCCGCGATCGCGAGGACCAGGAGACAGAAGACCAGGACCCAGTCGTAGATCTTGTCTCCGCTGCCGCTGCCCCGGATGACAAGCTCGGTGGTCACTCCGAAGACGTGCTTCGCGACCCATGTCACAGCCGTCGAGAGCGGCGGCAGCATGGCGACGTCGGGCAGGTCGACGCCGGGAACGAAGAAGAGGGTCGTCAGCATCTGCGTGAGGACCACGTAGAGCCCGAAGTAGAGGACGGAGAACCGGAAGACGATCCTGGTCGGGAGGCTCCAGCGAGCCGAGCGCTCCACCCAGCGCGGCTCGTCCGGGAGCGTGCTCACGGCGGCGGAGAAGAGGCCACGACGCCGATGTTCGCGACGGTGTCGCCCTTCTTCATCGACGGCACGGCGCAGATGTAGAGCACGATCCCGGCCGCCGGCGAACGCGCCTCGAAGACGGTCCGGCCGAAGGGGTCCGTGACGTATCCGAGCCGGCTGCCCTGCTCGACGAAGGAACCGCGCCGCACCGTCGGAAAGAAGAGGCCCGCCTCCTCGCTCGTCGCGGTCTTTACCGCCTCGATCCAGACCGGCTTCTCGACCGGCGAGGCGGCTCCCGGGAGCATCTTCAGGTGACGCATCACGGAGAGGCACCCGTCGACGAGCGCCGCGACGTCGTCGGCCTCGACCGTGCCGGCGCGGCCGGCCTCGACCGTGATGGACGGCTTGCCGCGCGTTGCCGCCGTGCTGTCGAGATAGCGCGAGGCCGATGGGTCCTTCGGACGGTCGGTCGAAATGATGATGTGGTCGAGGCCGAAGGCGAGGACCATCCCGCGCGAGACGGCGTCCTGCTTCGCGTCCCCCGTCTTCGTCCAGTAGCTGTACGGCCGCAGGTCCTCGTCGAGGTCGCCGCCGTGCAGGTCGATTAAGTAGTCGCACTTCTCGACGACCTCACGCGTGATCAGGAAGGACGCGCGCTCGGTCTGTGTTCCGTCGGCCTTCCCGGGATAGAAGCGGTTCATGCTCTTCCCATCCACCGGATTCACGTGCGGCACTTTCTGCTCGAAGGACGCGATGTTGACGAGCGGCACGAGGATGACCGTGCCCGAGACCTCCGCAGGATCGAGCCTCTGGATCAGTCTCGAGACGGCCACGATCGAGGCGTACTCGGTCCCGTGCGCGCCGGAGACCAGAGCCAGCACCGGCCCCGGCTTCGCCCCGTTGACGACGGCGACGGCGATGCTCGTCCCGGGATCCGCACCCGCCGGGACCTCGATCGCGCCGTAGGCCTTCTGGCCCGGCCCCGCGGAGGCCGTGCCGACCCGAAACGGCGCCCGATCCGCGGCGACCGCCGTTCCGGCCGCCAACGTGGCGGCGAGCAGCGAAGCGATCCGTCGCGCCATGCGCCTTGCTTTCACTTCGCCTTGGCGACGAGCTTCTGGAAGCGCGGGTTGCTGCGCAGGGGATCGAAATTGGGATCGATCGTGAGCCAGGCGGGCGACACGAAATAGGGGATCTTGAGGAGGCGCTCGAGCTCGTCGATGGCCTTCTCCGGCTGGCCCGCGAGGATGTAGGTTCGGACGAGCAGATGTAAGTAGTAACAGATCGTATCGGCGTCCTCCGCGCGGCGTGAGATTTCGACGGCGCGGAGGCATTCGCGGATGGCCTCGTCGGCTCGGCCGAGGTAAGCGAGGGACAGTCCCATCTCGCTGTGGCGCTGCGCTTCGTCAGGAGTGGCGCGGAGCTGATCCTCGAAGGTCTTCCGAGCCTCCTCTGCGTACTTCCGCGTCCCGTCGCGGTCTCCCTTCCACCAGAGGGCCTGTGCGAGTGCGATCGCCCAGCTGGCTCGGTCGTCGTTGAACGCGGCGGGCGTCAGGCGCATCAGGATCTCGTTCTGCTCGTCGGTCAGGACCCAGCCGAGATCCCAGAACGTGGCCACGTACGCGACGAGCTCGGTGGGCTGAGTGTTCTTCGAGGACGCCGCGAGGGAGGCGCGGGCGCCGGCCAGGTCACCCTGTCCGAGGAATGTCATTGCCCGCCGTTCGATCAACGACAGATGTTCCGGAGAGAGAGCCAGTCCGGCATCGGTCGCCTGCCGCGCCTCCGGAAACCGACGCAGAAAGAGCAGCGTCCTCGCGAGATCGCGGTAAACGGCCGTGGATCGCGGATCGAGGCGTTGCGCCTCCTGAAGTTGCGCCAGCGCCTTCTCGAACTGGCCGAGCGATCGATCGAGTGTTGCGGCGGCGCGCATCAGGTCGGCGTTTCCGGGCGCGATGCTTCGCGCCTTCTCGAGCTGGGCCCGCGCCGCCCGCTGATCGCCGCGAACGTTGCGCTCGTATTCGCTCATCGCGAGGTACGAATCGGGAGCGTTCGGCGCGAGCGAGAGCGACTTCTCAGCAGCCCGGCGAGCGCTCTCGGCGAGCTCCGGCGACGGTGTCGTCTGGAAATACATTACCGAGTTCACTCGCGAGATCCGCGACCACGCCAGGGCGAAGCCCGGATCGAGCGCCACGGCCTGCTCGTAGAAGTCCAGCGCGCGACGCAGCGTGGGAGGATCGTTCTTGCCCAGAGCAGAGGAGACCTGGTCGCCCTTGAGGAACGCCTCGTACGCAGGGAGGCTCTTCGTGGGCCGCTCGGCGAGCTGTTTCTCCTGCGTCGCGCCGAGCGCGACGTCGAGCGCCTGCGCGACCTGGGAGGCGATTTCCGACTGCACCTGGAAGACGTCCGTCACGGCCGTGTCGAACGTCTGCTGCCACTTCGAGGTCGGCGCATCCGGCTGGGATACGTCGACGAGCTCGGGACGGACCTGGACACGGCTCGCAGGTCCGGTCTTCTTCGATCGCACGGTCGCCGTCAGGAGGTACTGGACGTTGAGCTCCTCGGCGATTTGTTTGGGCGTCTTGTTCGTCTTCTTGTACGGCGTCGAGCTGCCCCGCGCGATGACCTGGATTCCGGGAAGGCTCGTCAGCTTTCCGCGGATTTCGTCCGAGAGGCCGTCGGCGAGGTAGTCGTCCTCCGGCGCGCCCAGGTTCTCGAACGGCAGGACGGCCAGGCGCTTGGCGCCACCAGCCGCGCCGCCTCCCGCGCGAGGACGGCGCAGGAGAGCGAACCCGATGACGCCGGCCGTGACGATCAGCGCGGCGGCAATCCAGAGACTCTTGCGCGACGGGCGTGCGGAAAGCGGCCGGACGCCGGTCGTCGCGGTCGGCTCCGACGCCTCGGACAGCGCGAAAACGACGTCCTTTGCGGACTGGAAGCGATCGTCTGGTTCCTTCTCGAGGCAGTGGCGCACGATGTGATCCAGCGCCGGCGAGATGTTCCGGCCCGAGCCGGTCAGCTCCGGAGGCTCCTCCTTCAGAATCGCGGCGATCGTGTCGCTCGCCGTGTCGCGCTTGAACGCTTTTTTGCCGGACAGGAGCTCGTAGAGCACCGTGCCGAAGGAAAAGATGTCCGACCGATGGTCGACCGGCAGGCCGCGGAGCTGCTCGGGCGACATGTAGCCCATCGTGCCCATCACGGTCCCGGGCTCGGTGTGCCTCGCGTCCGTGGGCGCGCTGGTCTTCGAGTCGGGGGACGCTTCCTCGACACGCTTGGCCAGACCGAAGTCGAGGATCTTGACGTGCCCGTCCTTCGTGACGAAGACGTTGTCGGGCTTCAAGTCCCGGTGGATGATCCCGCGGCCGTGCGCCGCGGAGAGACCGCGCGCGATCTGGACCGCGTATTCGATCGCCTGGCGCTGCGAGACCGGACCCGAGTCGAGCTTGCCGCGCAGCGATTCGCCCTCGAGGAGCTCCGTGACGGCGTACGCGATCCCGTTCTGCCGGCCGAAGTCGAATATCGCGAGGATGTTCGGATGTGAGAGCGCGGCGACCGCCTTGGCCTCGCGCTCGAACCGCGCAAGGGCGTCCGGATCGCCGGCGACGGTCTGCGGCAATACCTTGACGGCGACGTCGCGGTCAAGGCGAGTGTCGCGCGCGCGATACACCTCGCCCATTCCGCCAGTGCCCAGAGGCGTCAGGACCTCGTAGGCGCCGAGTCGCGTTCCTGCGGTCAGTGTCAACGGAGCGATCTCGGGGCGTACTTTAGCAGGTCCTTCTCGTTTTCGGCCGAGGTGGTATCAGGAGGTCTCGGGGGCAGCTGAGGCCAAAAAAAAGAGGGCCCCCTGTCCCGAAGGAGAGAGGGCTCACGGAGACTCGGAGCGCCGGGATCAGGCCGCCGGCACCGACTTCTGCTGGATCGCCTCGATGTTGACCGCGATTCGGACCTCGTCGCCGAGGAGGAGGCCGCCGTTGTCGAGGGCGGCGTTGAAAACGATCCCGTAGTCTTTTCGATCGAGCTTCGTCTCGAGCTCGAACCCGGCCCGCTCGTTTCCCCACGGATCCCGTGCCGAGCCGAGGAAGGTCACCGGAACGGTCACCTCGCGCGCGACGCCGCGGATCGTGAGTGTGCCGGTCACGTCGTAGCGATCTCCGCCACGGGGCTCGATCCGCGTGCTCACGAAGGTGATCCGGGGATGTTTCGCGACATCGAAGAAGTCCGGCGACTTCAGGTGAGTGTCCCGGTCGGCGACGTCCGTGTCCACGGAGGCGGCGTCGATCGAGAACGTGACCGACGACTCTTCGGGCCGTCGCCGATCGACGCGGATCACTCCCTCGAAGTCCTTGAACCGGCCCCGGACCTTCGTCACGAGGTGTCGGACCTGGAAAACGGCCTCGGAGTGGCCCTTGTCGATCGCGTAGATTTCGGGGCGGGGAGCCGGCGCCGGGGATTCGGCGGCACGGGCCGTTGCAGCGGTCGAAGCCATTGGGATGTCTCCTTTGCGGGGGACGCCGGCCCATCCCGGCGTTCCATCACCAGCAAATAGTTGACTAGTTAAGTAATGGATTCAGGGGCGGGACGAACGGCCGGAGCGATGCGCCTGGCGGACGGCGTCGAGGAGTTTGATCAACCGGCCTAAGTCCTTCTCTGAGAGGCGATTCATCGGCTGCCGCGTCTTTCGCATGGCCGCCGTGAGCGCATCGACCCGAGAGAGGCCCTTGTCGGTGATGACGCAGAGGACTTGGCGGCGGTCGCCGGGGGAGCGCTGCCGCGAGATGAGGCCTTTCCGCTCGAGGCGATCGAGGAGACGCGTGATCCCCGGCGCCTGCTCGATCATTCGCGAGGCGATCTCGAGGGTGGGGAGGCCGGCCGGCCGTGAACCTCGAAGGATGCGCAGTACGTTGTACTGCTGGAGGGTGACTCCGGAAGACGCGACGAGCGACTCGCCATAGCGGCGTACGACGTCGGCCGTCAGGAGGAGACCCACGGTTGCCTCCTCGCTTCGGCGGGCAAAGGGTCGTTTCTGTTGGATGTCGGTCGCGACGTCGGTGATGAATGTCGCAGGGTTCCCGACCCTTCGTTTCATGACGCGGTGAGCAAAGCCGGTAGGCTCACTTCAGCATCATCCACAGGTACGAGTACTGGAGCGCGCCGACGCGGGCGGTCTGCTTGTTGACGGCGCCGCTGCCGTGGCCCCCCTCGGTGTTCTCGAAGTAGTAGACCGGGTGTCCCTGGGCTTGGAGCTTGGCCACCATCTTGCGGGCGTGGCCCGGATGCACGCGGTCGTCGCGCGTGTTCGTCCAGTAGAAGGGCGTCGGATACGACGCGTCCTTCTTGACCAGGTGGTAGGGCGACCAGGTCTGGATGAACGCCCATTCCTCGGGCTTGTCGGGATCTCCGTACTCGGCCATCCAGCTTGCGCCGGCGAGAAGGTGGCTGTAACGCTTCATGTCGGCGAGCGGCACCTGAGCGACGACGGCGTGGAAGAGCTCGGGATAGAGCGTGAAGGTCCCGCCGACGAGCAGCCCGCCCTGGGAGCCGCCCATGATCCCCAGGTGGCGAGGCGACGTGATCTTGCGCCCGATCAGGTCGCGCGCGACCGCGGAGAAGTCCTCGAAGTTGTGGATGTGCTGCTCCTTGACCGCGGCCTTGTGCCACGCCGGGCCGAACTCGCCTCCGCCGCGGATGTTGGCGAGCACGTAGACGCCTCCGCGGGCGAGCCATGAGACGCCGAGCGTGGCCTTATACGTCGGGAGCTCCGGCACCTCGAAGCCGCCGTATCCGTAGAGAAGGGTCGGCGAGGTTCCGTCGTCCTTCGTGCCCTTGGGGCGAACCACGAAGTACGGGATCTTCGTGCCGTCTTTAGACGTGGCCTCGAGCTGCTCGGTCGTTATCCCTGTTGCGTCGAAGAACGCGGGCTCGGTTTTGACCTTCGCGGCGGGTCCGCCGTTCTCCGAGAGCCACAGCGAGACCGGCGTCGTGAAGTCCTCGTACGTGAAGAAGTACGTCTCCGAGAAATCGTTCATCGCAGCCAGGTCCGCGGTGCCGAGGCCGGGTGCGGGGATCTCGACCCGCTGCCAGCCGCCGTCCTTCAGCGACATAGCCGTCAGGCGGCTCTTCACGTTGTCGAGCGTCTGGAGCAGCACGCGGGTTTTCGTGCGCTTGACGGCCGCCAGCGAAACGCGGGCGCTCGGCTCGAAGAGCACGTCGAACCTGTTGGCCTTCTTCAGCAGGTCGTCCACCGTCGAAGCCAGGAGCGTCCCTTCGCGGTAGGTCTTTCCGCCCACGTTCCAGTCGCTCCGCAGGGAGAAGAGGAACCGCTCGCGGAAAAAGACCTGCGGGTCGATGTCCTCGGGAATGTCGAGCTTCGTCAAGCGATCGCCGTCGCCGACGATGAAGAGCTCCTGGCGGAAGAACGCCGGGGTGCGAGAGACGACGTCGTAGCGGCCGTCGCTCAGGATCTCGGTCCATCCCGACGCGGCGACGTCTTCGGGCTTGCATTCGAAGATCGTCTGCGCCTCCGAGAGCGGCGTGCCGCGCTTCCAGAGCTTCACGATCCGGGGATATCCGGAGGTCGTCAGGGAGCCGGGGCCGAAGTCGGTGCCGACCCAGAGCGTGTTCTCGTCGCGCCACGCGACCCGCGACTTGGCTTCCGGAAGCGAAAAGCCTCCGGCCACGAACTCCTTCGTCGTCGTGTCGAACTCGCGCGACACGTGGGTGTCCGAGCCGCCCGGCGAAAGGCTGAGCATGCAGCGCATGTTCGCCGGCGGGAGGCACGTCGCGCCGTGCCACACCCACGACTTGCCTTCGGCCTTTGCGAGCGCGTCCACGTCGAGCACCGTCTCCCATTGCGGCGAGGCCGTCCGATACGAGGGCAGAGTTGTGCGCCGCCAGATTCCGCGCTCGTGGGCGTCGTCCTTCCAGAAGTTGTAGACGGTGTCGCCGAGCAGCTCCGGCTCGGGAATCTTGTCCTTCGAGTCGAGGATCTCGAGCGTCTTTTCGTAGATGGGCTTGTATTCCGGCTGAGCTTCGAGCAGGGCCGTCGACTTCGCGTTCTGCTCCTTGACCCAGGCCAGGGCCTTCTCGCCCTGCACGTCCTCGAGCCACTGGAAGGAGTCCTCGTCGCTCGGAGCAGCTCCGAGCATTGCCAGGCCTCCCAGAACGACTGCGCTCATGCGTGAGATCCTCATTGAAAGCCTCCGAAGACCAGCGGATCTTAGGCCATTCGGAGGCGTCGACACGACGAATCCGTGAAAAACCTCAGGATCCAGGCCGCCGTACTGCTGTATAGGTCGCGCTGCCAACCCGTGCGACGAAAATCGAAGTACCTGTGCCCGCTCCTTGCCGCGTGCCTCGCCCTGGCCGCCGCGGGCTGGTGACCGATGCGGTTCAGCAGGGGCTGGTGACCGAGGAGGAGATCAAGAAGGTCGTCGACGTCGAGCCGCTGCGGACGAAGTTCTCGCGCGGGGCCCCGGAGCTCGACGCGAAATACCGGCGCTACGCGAGCCGAATGATCGAGAACGCGTGCCGCGAAGCGCGCGACGGGAAGATCTGGACGGGATCCTGACGCCGATCAGGGCTTCGGGGCGCCGGCCTCCTCCAGCTTCAAGAAGCGGACGGCATTGTTGTAGAAGATGTCGCGCTTCTCGGCTGGCGTGAGAAACGGCGCCGACTCGATTCCCTCGATCGCCAGGCCGATTCCCTCGGGCCAGTACATCTGATCGGAGCCGAACATGATGCGCTTGACGAACCCGGCGCGCATGAGTGCGCCGAGGTAAGCGTGGAACTCGGCGCGCGGAAGGAGCCAGTCGGCGGCGCCCAGATCCGCGTAGACCTGTGGGTACTCGAACAGGATCGCGATGGTCTCCTGCAGATATGGCCAGCCCGCGTGCATGAGGGAGACGCGAAGCTTGGGATGCCGATTGAGCGCATCCTCGATCAGGATCGGGTTGCCGAGGCTGACCCGGAAGTTGCGGCAGCACTCGTCGTAGGAGATTCCCGGAGGGCCAGTCCCCGTGTGCAGCGCCACGGGAATGTCCAGCTCCTCGGCGAGCGCGAGATAAGGCTCGTACCGCGGATCGCTCAGCGTGGCGCCGGCATACTCCGCGGTGACTTCACCGAGGACGCCGAGCTGGTGAGACTGAAAGGCCTTGCGCAGCACTTCCAGCGGCGGCAGCGGCGTGTCGGCCGAGCCGCGGATTCCCGCTCCCGCGATGAACCGGGTCGGGTCTGCCTCGCGCCAGCGGATTGCGGCCGCGAGGCGATCGCCGGAGCCGCCGCTGACGACGCCCTTGACGACGTTCCACCGCTTCATCTCGGCGAGGACTGCCTGGCGATGCTCCTCGCCGTTCTTCACGCCCGGCTTCTTGCCGTTCGCGGGATTGGCAATGTCGGGGATGGCCTCGCCGGGAGGATAGGCATGCAGGTGGACGTCGATGATGGGCTCGCGTGCTTGCCCGAGAAC
>JBKOVK010000319.1:0-10837 GCA_046724475.1 Acidobacteriota bacterium
GCTGGCATAGGTGCCCAGCCCGTAGGGCGCGGTATCGGTGTCACCCTCCTCCACCTGGACCGCCGAGGCCGGAATGCCCAGCTCCTCGGCGATGATCTGGGCGTAGGTCGTCTCGTGCCCCTGACCTTGCGACTTGGTCCCGAAACGGGCGAGGGCCTTGCCGGTCGGGTGTACCCGGAGCTCGCAGGAATCGAGCATCTTGATGCCCAGGATGTCGAAGTGCTTCGACGGACCCGCTCCGAGGATCTCGGTGAAGCTGGAGATCCCGATGCCCATCAGCTCACCACGTGCCCGCTTCTCGGCCTGCTCCTTGCGCAGCGCCTGGTAGCCGATCTTGTCCATCGCCAGTCGCAGCGCCGGAGCGTAGTCCCCGCTGTCGTACTCCCAGCCCAGCGCCGACTTGTACGGGAACTTGTCCTTCGGGATGAAGTTCTTCATGCGCAGCTGCGCGGGATCCATCTTCAGTTCCTGGGCGAGCACGTCCACCATGCGCTCGATCGCGTGGACGGCCTCGGTCACGCGGAACGAGCAGCGGTACGCGATGCCTCCGGGGGGCTTGTTCGTATAGACGCCGTCGACCTCGGCGAAGGCGTTCTTCAAGTCGTAGGACCCGGTGCAGATCGAGAAGAGCCCCGCCGGGAACTTCGACGGGTTCGCGGCGGCGTCGGCGTAGCCGTGATCGGCCACGGTCTTGATCTTCAGCGCCGTGATCGTGCCGTCCTTCTTCGCCGCGAGCTCGGCCGAGATGTGGTAGTCGCGCGCGAACGAGTCCGCCTGGAGGTTCTCCATCCGGTCCTCGATCCACTTGACGGGCTTGCCGATCACGACCGAGGCGGCGACCGCGATGACGTAGCCGGGGTAGACCGGGACCTTTCCGCCGAATCCCCCGCCGATGTCCGGAGAGATGATCCGGATCTTCTCCTCCGAGAGCCCAACGTGCCCGGCCACCAGCGCGAACACCGTGCGGATCGCGTGCGGGGCCTGCGTCGTCATGTAGACGGTGAGCTTGCCGTTGATCTTGTTGAAGTCGGCCACGCAGCCGCAGGTCTCGATCGAAGCCACGTGGATGCGCGGGATGTAGATCTGCTCCTTGACCACGACGTCGGACGCTTTCAGCGCGGCGTCGGTTCCGGCGCGATCCCCCACCTCCCAGTGGAAGATGCGGTTGTCGGTCTTGCCCGGCTTGTCGGTGCGGAGCACGGGAGCTCCGGGCTCGAGAGCCTTGAACGGATCCACGACGACCGGCAGGGGCTCGTACTCGACCTCCACGGCGTCCACGCCGTCGGCCGCCGCGTAGCGGTCGGTCGCGACCACCGCCGCGACCTCCTGGGCCTGGTACATCACGCGGTCGGTCGGCAGGACCATCTGCGTGTCCGACATCAGCGTCGGCATCCAGTGCAGCTTGAACTGGGCCAGCGTCTCGCCGGTGATCACCGCGAGCACGCCCGGAACCTTCATCGCCTTCTCCGTCGAGATCTTCTTGATCTTCGCGTGGGCGTAGGGGCTGCGCACGATGTCCATGTGCAACATGCCCGGCAGCTGCACGTCGTCGACGTAGTTGCCCTTGCCGCGGATCAAGCGCGGGTCTTCCTTGCGCTTGACGGAGTGGCCCATTCCTCCGACTTCGGGGCTCGTTTTCGGCGTCGTCGTCCCCATGGCGTCCTCCTACTTCGCCGCCGCGATTGCGGAGGCCGCGTGCTGCACGCTCTTGACGATGTTGACGTAGCCGGTGCAGCGGCACAGGTTTCCGGAGATCGCCTTCCGGATGTCTTCCTCGCTGGGCTTTGCGTTCGCCTTCAGCAGCGCATAACCCGTCATCATCATTCCCGGCGTGCAGTAGCCGCACTGCAGGCCGTGCTCCTGGTAGAAGCCTTCCTGGATCGGGTCGAGCTTCCCGTCGCGCTCGAGGCCCTCGACGGTCATGACCTCGCGGCCGTCGGCCTGGACGGCCAGGACCGTGCAGGACTTGACGGGCACGCCGTCGAGCAGCACCGTGCACGCGCCGCAGTGCGTCGTGTCGCAGCCGATGTGCGTGCCGGTCAGCCGGAGGCTCTCGCGCAGGAAGTGCACGAGCAGGAGACGCGCCGGCACCTCCGCCTTCTGGAGCGCCCCGTTGACGTTGACCTGGATCGTGTGCTGCGACATCTCACGCTCCTCCCGCCCGTTCGGCGGCCTTGGCCAGGGCGCGCGCCGTCAGGACGCGTGCCATCTCCTTCTTGTACTCGACGGATCCGCGGCGGTCGGCCGAGGGGTCGGCGCTCTCGGCGGCGAGGCGCGCCGCTTCGGCGATCGTGGCCGCGTCGAGCTTCTTCCCCTTCAGAAATGCCTCGGCTTTTTCAGCCTGGACGGGCACGGGGCCCGCGTTGGTCAGACCGATGCCGGCCTTCTCGACGACGCCGCCCTTGAGCGTCAACTGCGCCGCCGAGGCGGCCGTGGCGAAGTCGCCGACCTTGCGCTCGAGCTTCACGTATGCTCCGCCGCTCCCCGGCGGAGGCGTCGGTATCCGGATCTCCGTCAGGATCTCGTCGTGGGAGAGGGCCGTCGTGAAGAGATCGGTGAAGAACTTCCCGATGGGGATCGTCCGCTCGCCCTTCGGCCCGGTCGCCACAACCACCGCCCCAAGCGCGAGCATCGTCGCCGGATGGTCGTTGGCCGGATCCCCGTGCGCCAGGTTGCCCCCGACCGTCGCGAGGTTGCGCACCAGCGGATCGGCGATCACCGCGGCGGTGTCGGCGAGAATCGGATATTTCTTGCGGATCAGGTCGGAAGCTTCCAGCGTCGACTCCCGTGTTCGTCCGCCGATCTTCAGGAAGCCGTCTTCCTCCCGGATGTATTCGAGGCCCGGCACCTTGCCGATGTCGACGAGGTGGGAGGCGGTCCCCAGCCGAAGCTTCAACAGAGGCAGCAGGCTCTGGCCGCCGGAGAGCACCTTGGCGCCGTCCCCGTGGCGCGAAAGCAGATCGATCGCCTCCGACAGGGTCTTCGGGGAGTGATAGTCGAACGACGCGGGGATCATCAGGCCTCCTTTCGATCAGGCCGCCGACAGGAGCGGCAGGAGCCGCTCCAGGGATTCGAGGTTGTGGGCCGGAGCGAAGACGTCCACGAAGGGCAGCGCCGCGGCCATGCCGCGTGCCGTCGGCTCGTAGCGGGGATCGCCGAGGAGAGGATTGAGCCAGATGACCGTGCGGGCGCGGACGCGGATCGCGCGCATCGCGGCCGTCAGCGCCGATGTGTCGCCGCGGTCCAGGCCGTCGCTGACGATCACGACCGCGGTGCGGGCGTCGACCGTCTCGTCCAGGTAGACGTCCACGAAGTCGCGCAGACTCTCGCCGATGCGCGTCCCGCCCGACCAATCCGGGACCTCGGCGGCGATCCGCGCAAGCGTCGATGCGATGCGGGTCGGCGCGATCCACGGAGTCAGACGGTGAAGCGACGTGTTGAACGCGAAGATCTCGGTGCGGCGCGCTGCCCTCTTCACCGCGAGCAGGAACGACAGCAGGAAGCGCGTGTGCGGATCCATCGAGCCGCTCGTGTCGACCAGGACGACGAGTCTGGGCTCCTCGATCGCACGCATGCGCCGGGCCAGCCGCAGGAACTCTCCGTCGGTCGAGACCGCGTTGCGGAAGCTGCGGCGCGGGTCGAACTTCCCCCTTCCGCGCGTCGGAACGAGGCGACGGCTGCGCTTCGTGGCCAGGCGCACAGCCAGGCGTTCGAGCAGGCGCTCCATGGCGCGCAGCTCCGCCTCGGTGCACTGCTCGAACGGGCGGCGGCGCAGCAGCGCCTCGGGACTGTAGGCGGGCGTGTCGCCCTGCGGCGTCTCCACTTCTGCTTCGACGAGGCGCGCGGCCGAACCCGCCCCGAACCGTTGGACGCGGCCGGCTTCGCGGGGAGGTCGGGGCACGGGCGGGATTTCCGGCTCGCCGCGACCCCGCCCCGTCCACCACGACGCGAACAGATCGCCGAAGACGCCCGCGTCGCGCGGCCGGATCTTGAGTGCGATCGCGAGCGCACGCCGGACCTCACCGGGATCCGAAAGATCCGACAGCGTCAGGGCCTCGAGGGCGTCCGCTTCGTCGGAAAGACTGACCCGGACGTTTCGATCTCGCAAGGCTCGGGCGAACCGGGCCAGGTGAGCGACGAGGTCCGCGCGGCTCGCCGCCGTGACGAGGTCCGATTCGCTCATCCCGCGGCGGCCTCCGCGGACTGCTCGACGAGACCCGCGATCTCTTCCGAAGAGAGGTCGGCGAGGTCCTGCCGATCCTTCAGGATGCACCCGAGCGTGCGCTCCACGGTCTCGGCGTCGAGAGCGTCGCGGTGAAGGCGGACGAGAGCCTGCGCCCAGTCGATCGTCTCGGCCACGCCGGGCGCCTTGAGCAGCCGCCGCGCCCGCAGCGCGCGCAGGAACCTCCCGATCTGGCCGGCGAGCTTCTCGCTCGCCTTCGGAACCCGCGATCGGATGATCCGGATCTCCTTCTCGAGACCGGGATGCTCGATGTAGAGGTAGAGGCAGCGCCGCCTCAGGGCGTCGCCGATCTCGCGCGTGCGGTTGGACGTCAGGACGACGTACGGCACGTGCTCCGCGGTCAGTGTGCCGATCTCGGGAATCGTGACCTGGAAGTCGGAGAGAACCTCGAGGAGGAACGCCTCGAAGCCGTCGTCGGCCCGGTCCACCTCGTCGATCAGGAGCACCGGGGGCCCTTCGCGCCGCGTGATGGCCTTCAGCAGCGGCCGCTCGAGGAGATAGTCCCGCGAGTAAATGACCTGTTCGATGTCCGCGGGAGACAGCGCTTCGCGCTCTCCCATGCGGACGCGCAGCATCTGCCGCGGATAGTCCCACTCGTAGAGAGCCGTATGGACATCGAGGCCCTCGTAGCACTGGAGGCGGATCAGCTCCGTATTCTTCAGGCGGGCAAGGACCTTGGCGATCTCGGTCTTGCCGACGCCGGCGTCTCCCTCGATCAGAAGCGGCTTCTTCATCTCGCCGGCGAGGAACACCGCCGTCGCGATCTCGGGCTCGGCGATGTAGCCCTGTCGCTCCATCGCCTCCTGGACGGCGCGGATCTCGTCTCTCACGCCGCTCCTCCCGACCGCGCGCCGCCCGCGAATCGCTCGGGCGACGCGAGGAAGCGCTCCCGGCAGCCCCCGCAGCAGAAGTGCCAGCGGCGTCCCAGCGCCTCCGCGGTGTGCTTCGCACCCGCGACGGTCACGCTCATGCCGCAGACCGGGTCGCGCTCCTCGAGAGGCGCGGCCGCGACGGGCAGGCCCGCCGATACAACCGACGGCTCCTCCTCCGCGGCCCGGCGCCGTTCCTGGACGACTTCCGCCAGGATCGAGACCGCGATCTCCTCGGGCGTGTGCGCCCCGATGTCGAGACCCGCGGGATTGTGCACGCGCGCGAGCGCATCGGCCGAGGCTCCGCGGGCGCGGACGGTGTCGCGGATCTGGGCGAAGCGCTTGCCGCTCGCGACGACTCCGAGATACGCCGGATCCGACGCGAGAGCCGCGAGCAGGGCGTCTTCGTCCCGCTCCCCCATCGTCGCCACCACGGCAAACGGACGTGTGGCGCGCGGACCCTCGGAGGCGGGAAGGCTCGCCCACACGCGCTCGGCTTCGGGAAAGTGGGATCGATCCGCATCCGGGTCGACCGCGTCCACCGCGAAACCCATGGCGGCGGCCAGACGCGCCAGCGCCCGCGCCACGGGCGAGACTCCGAAAACCAGGAACCGAACCCTCGGCAGCACGGGCTCCAGATAGATGTCCACGGTGCCTCCGCTGTGGCAGGTCATCGGGAAGACCAGGACCCCGGGACGTTTGTCGGCGCCCGGATCGGGCGAGAGAGCGATCAAGCGAGGCAGTCCGGAGGCGATGGCGGCCCGCGCCTGGCGCACGACCGTCGGCTGCGTGCAGCTTCCGCCGAGCCAGCCGTGGAACTCCCCACCCGCCGTGATGAGCGCGCCGTCGCCCTGCTGCGCCGAGCTCGCCGGCTGGCGTCGCACCACGGTCGCCAGCACGAACGGCTCCTCCCGGCGGACAAGCTCCGCCGCGAGCGTCAGGAGGTCGGGGCGCATCCCGCCTCCGTGGATCCGGCCGACCGCGCGCGGTCGTAGTCTTCGGGAAAGTCCAGGTCCGTCAAGGCCGGCGCCGGCCAGACGAGGGCCAGCGCCTCGTCGCGGTGGCGGCGGACGACTCGCTTGCTGCAGCCTTCGCCGGGCTCGATCGTCAGCTCGAAGAAGA
This sequence comes from Acidobacteriota bacterium, assembly GCA_046724475.1. Classification (GTDB taxonomy): domain Bacteria; phylum Acidobacteriota; class Thermoanaerobaculia; order UBA5066; family Gp7-AA6; genus DAHUXD01. The sequence goes on from JBKOVK010000319.1 coordinate 6,235, forward strand.
GGCTTCGATCGTAGAGCGTGGGCGGCGCCTGGGCATCCCCGTACTGCGAGATCACGAGCGGCGGCTTCGCGCGGCGGTACCCCTCGACGAGCGCGGCCACCATCTCGGAAGTCACGTACGGCATGTCGGCGAGCATCACGACGGCGGCCGGCGACGCCGCCGGGACGGCTTCGAGCCCCGTTCGCACCGAGGTGTGGATGCCCTCGGCGTAACGTGGATTGAATTCGATCCTGCAGGTCAGTCCCTCGAGCTCGGCGCGGGAGCGTTCGGCTTCGTGGCCCGTCACGACGATCACGGGATCGAGGCCTGCCGCGAGCGCGCGCCGGACGGTGCGGTGTAGGAGGGATTCGCCCTCGATCGGCAGCAGCAGTTTGTTCGTTCCCATCCGCGTCGACGCGCCGGCCGCCAGGACCACCCCCGCAATCGCCTGGCCGGCGTCAATCGACATGGATCGCGTTCCGCTTCTCACGCAGGGGCAGCGGCTCGCGGCCCGCGCGCACCGCCAGAAGCTCGGCCACGATGGCCAGGGCGACCTGCTCCGGACCCTCGGCGCCGAGGTCCAGGCCGACCGGGCCGAAGACACGCTCGCCCTCGCGCTCCTCGATCTCCTCGAGGAGCTTTCGCGTTCGCGCGCGCGGCCCCAGCAATCCGACGTAGGAGATCCCAGCCGAAAGCAGGCGGCGTGCCCACTCCCGGTCGTGGGCGAACGAGTGCGTCTTGATCACGGCGCTCGACCGCGGACCCACCGGAAGCGCGGCCAGCCCGTCCTCGGGCCGCGCCAGGACGCGGCGGAACGCGGCCGGGAAACGCTCGGCCGCGAGAAGCGCCTCGCGATGATCGACGACCTGAACGCGGAAGCCGACGTCGGCCGCGTACGCGCAGATAGGGATTGCGTCGTCGCCCGCACCGACCAACAGCAGGTACGGAGGCGGCACGAGGACTTCGTCGAAGATGCGCGCCGTGCTGTCGGGGTGCGACGCACGGACCGTGCCCGGCACCACTGCGACGGAGCCCAGAGCGGAGTCGGGGCCGGCGACGACGGTCGAGATCGTGAACGGCGAGTCCCCGGCGAGAAGCTCGCGAATCCGGTCGGTGGTCTCGATGCCCCTCGGACCGGCCGCCGGCTGCAGGAAGACCTCGATCGTGCCGCTGCAGCCGAGGCCCAGGCCCCAGACCGCTTCGTCGTCGGATCCCGTGTCGTAGCGGATGAGCCGCGGCGGCGCTCCATCGCGCAGCATCTGCAGGGCGTTCTCGCGGACGTCGGCCTCGAGGCACCCGCCGCTCAGGCTGCCGAGCGTGCGCCCGCCGTCCTCGATCAGGAACTTGGCGCCGGCGCGCCGATATGCGGAGCCCTCCGTGCCGACGACCGTCGCGAGCGCAGCCCGATGACCGGCCTCCGAGAGGCGCGCGATCCGCTCGAAGACCTCGGAGGTCTCTTTCCAGTGCTTCACCGCTGCTCCGGCCAGACGACTATATCGCCCGCCGGACGCGGTCAACGGATGTCGAGGTTTGGCTTAGGTCTAAGGAGGAAAGGCCGAAGCGTCGATCCCCGGAACGATCTTGAGCGCGTTCTTGTAGTACAGCTTCTTCAGGATCTCGTCGGGAAGATCGAGGCCGTACATCTTCCAGAACGCGTGCCGCTTGCGGTAGTAGTCGAAGTATTCGTCGTTGGTCTCGAGGACGCGGAAGTACACGAGATACTCGTCCGCTGCCCATGTGTCCTTTCCGAACAGGATGCGGTCGGGATACTTGAGGAAGAACTCGCGGGCGTGGCGCGGCTGGCGTCCGAGCTCGGCCAGCACCGCGCCGATCTCCGTATAGACGTTGGGCAGCTCGTCGAAGAGCTTGCCCAGCCGGTCCAGGTCTCCTCCCAGCCAGCCCAGGTGGGCGTCGATGAAGCGCGTCCGGGGATGCCGCGCGAACATCCGGTGCTGCTCGCCGATAAGCTGCTCCCATGGAGGGAATTTGTCCGGCGGCCGCGCGCGCTGCGGAAACTGTTTCAACTCCAGCCACCGCTCGTTGTACTTGTCCTGAGGGTCGAAGAAGGATCGCGGCTCGGCGGTGTGGATGAGGACCGGAATCCCCAGCGCGCCGGCCTTGTCCCAGATCGGATCGAGACGCGGGTCGTCCACGGCTACGCGGTTGCCCGCAGCGTCGACCACTGTCATTCCGAGGTTCTTGAAGATCTTCAGTCCTCGGGCGCCGGCCTTGTAGTCCTTCTCGAGCTGCGCGGCGGCCCGCTCTCCCCACCCCGGCGTCCCGATGCCCGAAAAGTCGACGTTGGCGAAGACGATGAAGCGGCCCGGATACCGGCCCGGCAGGTTCCGGTAGCCCTTTTCGAACTCCGCGCCGTTGCCTCCCGAGAGGTTGACCATGACGCGCAGGTTGATGCGATCCATGTCGGCCACGAGTTTCGCGGCCTCCTCGGCCGACATGTCGCGATCCTGGTGGTTGTGCACGTCGATGAAGGGGTACTTCGCCTTCTGCGGATGGTGCTCGGGGACGACGAGCGTGGACTTCGGATCGTACTCCTCGATCGTCATCTGTTGCTGCTGCGCCGGGAGAACGGCTGGGCACAGAAGCAGCAGGAGCGCGGCGCGCGCGGAGATTCTCGCCATCTACACCTCGATCGCTCCGCCGATCTCCTGCAGGTGGCGGCGCAGCGTGTACGAGGCGTCGCTCGCACGTTTGCGCAGATACTCGTCGAAACGCAGCTGCCGGCGCAGAGTCGTCCCGGCGCGGACGGCGTCGGCCTGCCTTCTCTCGCGGCCCTGGATCTCGCGCGCGGCCGCGATGACGGCCTCGATCGAACCCGACGGCGCGAACACGAGGCCGTCGTCGTCGGCAAAGACCGTCCAGCTCGCGTCCACGTCGACGCCCTCGCCGAACCGGGCCCTCGTCAACGCGTCATCGGGCAGAGGATCCAGACGGCGCGGTCCCGTGGGACAGCGTCCGTAGCTGAATACCGGGAATCCGATCTCCACCAGCTCCAGCGTATCGCGATGGAGTCCCCAGACGAGCAGCCCCGAGAGGCCCGCGGCCCTCGCCTCCAGCGCCGTGAGATCCCCGACGCACGCCTCGTCCTGCCGCCCGGCGTTGTCCACCACGAGCGCGTCCCCAGACCGCGATCTCTCCATCGCTTCGAGAAACACGTCGACGCTGCCGGCATGGCGCGCCGGCAGCACCCGCCCGGCGGCGCGCAGACCCGGGGTCACGGGATGGATGCCGTCGGGCGCGAGCTGGAAGGGAATCTTCAGACGCAGACACGCGTCTGCGATCAGGGGCGTGGAAAGCTCCCGGAACGCGTCGGAGAGCGCGCGGGCGTCCACGTCACGCCTCCACTGCGGCGGAGTGCGCGAAATGGCTCTCGCGCACGACCTCGGCGACTTCGAGCTCGTAGTACTCGTACCAGCGCGCCCGGCCCGTCGCCTGCGCGGCGCGATGCTCGGGATCCTCGCGCCACTTCCGCAGGGTCTCCAGGTCGCGCCACCGGACGATCGTCAGCCGCTCGCCGTCCTCGGCCGTGTACGCCTTGACGTCCACGAAACCCGGAGCCGTCCGCGCGCGCTCGGCCAGATCTGCGTCGGTCGCCACGTAATCCTCGCCGGCGGAGCCGGTCAGCCGCGATCGGAAGAGCACCACGATCATGCCGCCTCCATGAAGAGCCCGCGCTTCTCGATCGAAGCGAGGTTGCGCGTGTGGAAGAAACTCTCGAAGTCGGTCGCCGGCGGACCCTCCGGAAGGCACTCGTCGATCGTGATCTTCGCGACCGGGCGTCCGCTGCGACGCGCGGAGCGCACGGCCTCCCCGAGGTTGCGCAGGTAACCGCGCGCCGAAGCCAGCGCCTCGGGTCCCGCGACGGGCCCGTGGGAGCGCAGAATGCGGCCGCGTCCCCTCGATTGGGCGCGAGAGAGAGCGCGGTCGCAGGCTTGCGCGCTGGAGTAATGGAGATATGCCATGCGTCCGACGGCCGTGTCTCCGACGTGGAGCAGATCCGCATCGGGGATGTCCACGTTGAGCGTCCCCGACGTGTGCCCGGAATTGTCGAAGATTTCGAGGGAGAAGCGTCCCCACGCCATCTCCATACGGCCGCCCAGGAGAAAGGTTGGGGACCGGAAGTGCGCGGCTTCCTCGGGGCTTCGGAAATCCTCGGTCCAGAACGTCTGCAGAGCGTTTTCGTGCGCGAGGACCGCCGCCTCGGGAAAGAGGTTCCAGGCCGCCATGTGGTCGGAGAAGTAGTGGGTGCTGACGAGATACACGACTCTCTTGCCCCAGTCGTCGACGAGCGTCGCCCGCAGCCGCCGCGCATCGTCCACCGAGGCCAGACCGTCCACGAGCAGAACGTCGCCGCCCGAGAGGATCGCGAGGGAGCCCGAATCGTAGCTCGCTCCCCGAAAAAGGTAGAGATCCGGACCCAGAGACTCGACGTCCACCCGCCCGCCCGCAGTCGCCATGGGCATGCCCTCCCAACCCCAACGTAGCCGGGAAAGATGCATTAGGACAGCGAATTGATTTGATGAGATGTATGCGCTAGCTTCATGGGATGCGCGGACCAGCCGCCGACCTCGACCTGCGCCACCTCCGGCTGCTGCTGGCCGTAGCC
>JBKOVK010000232.1:0-13141 GCA_046724475.1 Acidobacteriota bacterium
TATAACGAAGCGAAGAAATCCGACCCGAAGACGTGCGAGTCCTCGACCTTGTAGAAGTTGGTCGGGATCGTGAGCTGCGTCGCGGCCAGGATCGAGCGTGTCGGACCGAGGCTCGTATTGAACTGGTCGAGGAAGCTGCGCTGGTAGTACAGCTGCGCCGAGTTGTCGTTCGTGACCTGCCAGTTCAGCTTCGCGCTCCAGGGCTCGAGGTTGACCAGCGACGGGAAGGCCGGCTCGCCGGGATCCCCGGTGACCGTCTTCGAGATCGTCTGGTAGGCGCCGGCGAACCACAGCCACAGCTTGTCCCGGATGATCGGGCCGCCGACGTCCGCTCCGTAGTCGCGGAGCATCTTCGTCCGGTCGGTCTTGATGTCCTCATCGACCGCTTCCTGCGGCGTGTTGTTGGATTGCCAGTTCTGCGAGGCGTACGAGAACCGCGCGTCGCCGTGGTACTCGTTAGTCCCCCGCTTGGTGACGACGTTGATCGTCACGCCCGAGGTCTGCTGCTCGACCACGGACCCGCCGGTCGCGATCTCGACGTCCTGGAACGTCGAGAAGTCGAAGAACGTGTTCGTGCCGCCGTTCTGGCGCTGGAACGGGTTGCCGTACGTGTTGTCCGTCGTCGTGGCTCCGTCGACCTGGTAGACGACGTTGCCCGAGCCCTTCGTGATGAAGTCCGGTCCTCCCGCGTTGGCGCTCTGGGCGCCCGCGACGTTGACCGTGTCGATCTGCACGCCCGGCACCTGCTGGATCAGAGACCAGACGTCGCGCGAGGTCGGGATCTCCTGGAGCTCTTCGTGCGAGAAGTTCTGTCCGGTCTCGACCTTCCGGGGATCCAGCAGCGGCGTCGCGCTGGTGACGACCACGGACTCCTGAATCGACGAGAGCTTCAGCTGGAGGTCGACCTGTGTGTTCCTGCCGACCGAGACCGTCACGTTTTCGCGCTTGACCGTCGTGAAGCCGGGCATCGTGATCGTGACGACGTAGTCGCCGCCGGGAGGTACCTTCAGGAAGCGGTAGATGCCGCCGGCTTCGACGGTCGTGGTGACCGGAGCGCGGGGACCGGTCAGCGTGACGGTGCCGCCGGGGACGGCCGCACCCTGCTCGTCAGTCACGGTGCCGTAGATGTTTCCGGTGTTGACTTGAGCCAGAGCGGTGAGGCCGAGACCGGCGAGCGCCACGAACCAGATCAGCACTCGAGCCAGAGATGACCTCCACATAAGTGACCTCCTCAATTTTTGAGTTGGTTTTTTGTCGCCCTGGGTCTCTCCTCGATCTCGCGAAAACCGAACCCTTCGCAAAAACGAACCAGTCCCCGCTGTTGCATTTATGCTATCGCGGATTTTGCAAGGAGCGCATCGCAATCGGGACGAAGTTCGCGTCGCGGATGGGAGAAGGGACCGTACGGATTTCTGGAGAATGACTGCCGGTCAGAGGATGCGATGGATCGTCGCCGCGGCGGCGCTCTGGACCGCGGTCGCGTGCACGAGCCCTCGCGCTCCCGCGTCGTCGCCATCCGGCGCGGCTCCAAAGGGACACCTGCTCATCGTCGGCGGCGGGCCGATTCCCGATCCGATCCTGGATCGGTTCGTCGAGCTCGCCGGAGGACGCGGCCGCGCTCGGATCGTCATCTTTCCGATGGCCTCGGAGTACGCCGACGCCGGCGTCGAGCTCGCCGAGGACTTCCACAAGCGCGGCGCCGAGGCCGAGCGGATCGTCCTCACGCACGAACAGGCCGAAAGCAAGGACGCGGCCCGCAAACTCGATGGGATCACGGGCATCTGGTTCGGCGGCGGGGACCAGTCCCGCCTGACCGCGGCGCTCCTCGACACACCCGTCGAAGCCGCGATCCGCGAGCGCTACCGGGACGGGGCCGTCGTCGGGGGCACCTCCGCCGGCGCGGCCGTCATGTCGACGCCCATGCTGACGGGCGATGAGAAACATCCCGGCGGAAAGCGCCCGCCGGAGAAGGACTCGGGCGACGCGTACATGACGATCGCTCGGGACAACGTGGTCACGACCGAGGGGTTTTCGCTGTTGCCCGGCGCCATCGTGGACCAGCACTTCGTGCGTCGGCGGCGGAACAATCGGCTTCTTTCCCTCGTCCTGGAAAACCCGGACAAGATCGGCGTCGGAATCGACGAGTCGACCGCCCTCGAGGTGGACCCGACCGGGGTTTGGAGAGTCCTCGGCGAGAGCGTCGCCGTGGTCTACGACGCCCGTAGCGCGCAGGTGACACCTCCAACCTCCTCGCCCCTCGGAGCTACGGGCGTCCGGATATCGGTCCTGCCGGCCGGATCGGTCTTCGATCCTGGCACCGGGCGTGCGCGGCTTCCTTAGGGGACACCCTGGGGCTAAATCCTTCTTAAATCGACATCGCGGGGAGGGTGACGGGACTAGGCTCCGTGACGGAGTCCGGCCCGAAAAGGCCGGAGAAGACACATGCGCAGATCCATCTTGGCGATCGTTCTTTCTCTCTCCGCCCTTTCTCTCGCTGCCGAGACGGTGACGCTGCCGGCGGCCGCCTCGATCGTGGGCCAGGCGCCGTTTTTCTCGGACGTGCGTGTGTTCAACACATCGTACGCGGCGAGCCTGAACGTGACGGCCACGTATCACTGCTTCATTCCGAGCCCCTGCACGGCGGGGACCTCGCCGCTGAACATGACGCTCGCGCCGCGCGAGTCCAGGGGCTTCGACGACATGGTGCAGGTCACCTTCGCCGCCCCGAACACCGCCGGAGGCATCGAGTTCGACTTCTCAGGCTCAGAAGATCAACTGGTCGTTACGAGCCGTCTCTACTCGACCCAGCCCCAGCCGACAGTGGGGATGTTCATTCCGGGTCTTTCCGACGGGGAAGCGTTTCCGACGACGGTCTTGACGTCGATTCGGAACTTAGGCTCGGGCGACGGATTCCGGACGAACGTCGGCGTCTACAACCGTGAGGACACGGCGGCCTCGGTGACGTTCACGATCTTCGACGGAGGCGCACAGGTCGGCAACCCGGTTCCGGTCAACGTGCCAGGGCACTCGGGCGCGCAGGTCAACCGGATCTTCGACGCGGCGAGCGCGGCCAGCCACGCCACGGAGAACGCGATCATCGTCGTCAATTCCACCGTGCAGGTCTTCTCCTACGCGGCGGTCATCGATAACCACACTACCGATCCCATCTTCGTCCTCGGCGCCGAGGACCAGCCGCCGCAGGCCCTCCATGCGAACCGAAGCGTGATGGTGGGTCAGGGCGGGCTCTTCTTCGTCGACGTCCAATCCGGCAGTAGCGTCACGACCATCAACGTGGGGGACACGGTGACCTGGACCTGGTCGGGAACGATGAGCCACGGCATCCAGTCGGGCAACTGCATGGGTGGAGGCGGAGGCGGAGGCTACGTCACCGAAGGGTACGGGGGCGGAGGCTGCACGCCGACATCGGATTTCGGGTCCGGAACGCATGCTCCGCCGTACCAGTTCTCGCAGACGTTTACGTCCGCCGGGACCTTCCCCTACTACTGCACGGTGCACGAAGCGGCCATGAAAGGCCGGGTGGTCGTGAATCCTGCGGGGAACGCGAGCGCCTCGAAGAAGCGCCGGCAGCGTTGAGCGATCCCGCCCCGAAGGGCCGGGCGGCTGCGCCTTAGTCCGCGATCGAGAGTATGCGGCTGTTCGGAGTCGCGGCCTTGCGGCGGTCGCCCTGCCGGCGCTCGCCCTTGCGCCGTTCTCCGACGCGACGGTCGTGGATGAAGAACTCCGCCGGGTCCACGGGTGTCGACGGCAACGAGTGAAAACGGATCGTGACCGCAGAGGTCTCCTCGGGCCGAGGCACTAGGATTTCGCGGATGAAACCGGCTTCGAGAGCGGGCGTCGGAATACCGAGCACGTCGTTGATGGCTGCCACGATGCGCCGGGCGTCAGCCTCGAAGATCGTCTTGGCGAGCGTCCAGCCGCTCGCGTTGACGATGGCGCGCCCCTCGTATCTCCAGGGCTCCGGCTGGTGCTGATCTCTGCCGCGTCCCGCCATGCCGTCTGACCTCCTCGAACCGCGCCCTGGCTCGACCGCGACGGGCAGGTTCGACGAATGTTAGCACCCGGGACTCGCGCTGTCAGCAGTCCGCGCTAGTCTTGAAGCGATGCCGACGCCTGCGCGGCGCCGCCGCCTCCGCCTTTCACGGCGCACGCGGCCGTTTCAGGAATCGGTCATTCGCGAGATGACCCGCCTGCACGCCGAAGTCGGCGGCGTCAACCTCGCGCAGGGCCTGCCGGACTTCGAGCCTCCGCCGGAGCTGCTCGGCGCGTTGCAGGACGCCATCGCGAGCCCGGAAAATCACCAGTACGGCTTCACCTGGGGACTGCCGGCGCTGCGGGACGCCGTGGCGCGAAAGACCGCGCGCGTCAACAGGATCGCCTCCGATCCTGAGACCGAGGTCACGATCACCTGCGGTGTTTCCGAGGCCGTCGCCGCGGCGGTCCTGGCGCTGACCGAGCCGGGCGACGAAGCCGTGATTCTGGAACCCTGGTACGAGAACTATGTGCCGGCCTGCACGCTGGCGGGTGTGAAACCACGGTTCGTGGCGCTCTCGGAGCCGGGGTTCCGGCTCGACCCCGGCCGGCTGGCCCGCGCGATCACATCCCGAACGCGCCTGATTCTGGTCAACACGCCGGGGAACCCGTCCGGCCGCGTTTTCTCGAGGGAGGAGCTCGAGGCGATCGCAACCCTCTGCCAGCGCCACGGCATCGTCGCGATCGTGGACGAGATCTACGAGCACCTCTGGTACGACGGCCACCGGCACGTCTCGCTGGGATCCCTGCCGGGGATGGAAGACCGCACGGTGACGCTGTCGGGCCTCGGAAAGACCTACGCGGTTACCGGCTGGCGGGTCGGCTGGGCGGTGGCCGCGGCTCCGCTGACCGCGCTCGTGCGGAAGGTCCACGACTACCTGACGATCTGCGCGCCGACGCCGTTCCAGGCCGCGGGGCTGGCCGCGCTCTCGCTGCCGGATTCGTACTACGAGCAACAGCGCGCGACCTACGCGAAACGCCGGAAGATCCTTCTCGACTCCCTGTCGGCCGCGGGCCTCGCGTTCACTCCCCCCGAAGGCGCGTACTACGTCATGGCGGACGCCGAAAAGCTCGGCTGGAAGGACGACACGAAGTTCGTGGACTTCCTGGCGCGCAAAGTCGGGGTCATCGCCGTGCCCGGCTCGAGCTTCTACGCCCGAGGCGGCGGGAAGTCGAAAGCGCGGTTCAACTTCGCCAAGAGGGAGACCACTCTGAAGGAGGCGGCGGCGCGCCTTTCCGCCGGGGAACTGCGTCAGCGCAAGCCGTCGACGAGGTAGAGCTCCGAGAAGACGGTCCGGCCGCCGTACACATAGGACCGTCCGTCCGGCGTGACCCGGAACCGGACCACGCTCAACGACTCGTCCAGCGGGATCGTCTTCCATGGCTGCCGGTTTCCGGTCTCGACGTCGTAGAGCTCGACTTCAAGCGGACGCTTGACGAAGTCGTACACGTACAGAGATCGTGAGTCGGAGGTCCATTGCGCGGCGCGATCGCGCGGAGGCGTGAGGCCGGGCAGCTCGCGAGGCTCGCCGGAGCCGTCCAGAGAAAAAACCACCAACTTTCCGGAGCGAAAGGCCACCGCGCGGCGGCCGTCCGGGGAGATGGGATTGCTGAGAGGCTGGAAGCCCACACCCGGAGGACCGATGGCGTGTGGTTTTCCACCCGCGAGAGCGGCGGCGTACACGCGGATCGGACCCCCCTGGGCGACGGCATCGAACACGATCTGCTTGCCGTCCGGCGTAAAGGCCCCCGCGCCGACGTCGAGACCTTCGAGGTCGAGGGACCGCGGCTCGCCCGCGCCGCTTGGCACCAGAACGAATCGTTCGTGGCTGCCAGAGACCCGCCGGGCCAGAATCCACTGCTTGTCGGGCGAGAGCGCGACTGCCACGCCCTCCCCGATGCGCGTCGCCGCCGACCCTTCGGTCGAGCGGAGATAGATCGCCGGTCCGCTGGCGGCCCCCTCGCCGTCTTCCGTGATCAGGACTACGGCGCCATCGGGAGACAGGTCCGACGGGGTTGAGCTGTCGAGCCAGGCCAGCTCCAGCTCGCCGGGTTTCCCGGGAGCCAGCCCGCGAAGGGACCGAACCAGCGTGTGATGCCCCACGAGCACCCGTCCGCCCCCCGAAACGTCGTAGAGCTCGAGGCTCCCGGGCACGCGCAGAAGCTGCCTGACCCCCCCCGATCGGCGAACGGCCTGAAGCGAATCCATCCCTCCACCGCCCTTGGAGGCGGTGAACCAGACCTCCTGCCCGTCGGCTCTCCAGCAGGGCACGCCGGCCGCGCTGTCCCAGCCACTGGAAAGAACCTTCACTCCCTTTCCTTCGCGATCCACCACCGCAAGCGTGAACAGGGCTCCGTCTCTTTTCCAGAATGCGATCTCGCGGCCGTCCGGGGAGAAGCGCACGCTCTCGATGTCATCGGAAACGAGTGCTTTCCCGATCGGGAACTCGAGCCGCGGCGCGCCGTTCACCCGGTGAACGATGGCCATCTCTTTTCCGGTCGGATCCCAGTCGGCACCGGCCCACTTGACTTGCTCGACGAGGGGCCGTGGCGCGCCGCCCATCAGCGAAACCACCGCCAGCGTGCCCCACTGATTTCCGGCTCCTGCTCCCTGAAAGATCGCGAGATCTCCCGACCGCGACACGGAAAAGACATCGCCTTCGAAGTCGAAGGGTCTGGATTCGGACCCTGCGAGCCGGGTCTGAAAGACTCTCGACGACCCGCCTCCGGTCGGAAAAGCCCCATAGACGACGGTCTGCCCGTCCGGCGCGAACCGAGCGTTTCCGATTCCGCCACGCAAGAAGCTCAAGCGCCGGAACGAAGGTGTCGTCGGCGACGCGCGCTGCGAGAAGGTCCGGTCGGCCCATACCCCGGCGAGCACCGCGGCCGCCAAGGCCGCCGCGACAGCGAGCCACGACACCCGGCCGCGCCTCCGGGACGGGGACGCGAGCAGGGCCTCCCCGCCGCTCGAGGCCTCCGAGATGTGATCCCGCAGCCCGGCCAGGTCACGCGAGAGGTCGCGGGTCGCGATGTATCGGTCCTCCGGGTCCTTGGCCATGCAGCGCTCCAGGATCCAGCGCACCGGTAGGGGCAGGTCGGGACGGAGCTTGCCCGCGGGCTCGGGCTCCTCGCGGATGATCGCCGACATCGTCTCGGCGGCCGTCTTTCTCTGAAACGCCTTCTTCCCGGTGAGCAGCTCGTACAGCATCGAGCCCAGCGAGAATTGATCGGAGCGATAGTCCAGAGGCTCGCCCGAGGCCTGTTCCGGAGACATGTATCCGACCGTTCCCATCACTGTGCCCGGCCGCGTCTCCGGCTGAGCGACCGTCGGCAAGGCGGAGACCTCTCCCGAACCCGTCTCGATCAGCTTCGCCAGGCCGAAGTCCAGGATCTTCACGAACCCGTCCTTCGACACCATGACGTTCTCGGGCTTCAAGTCCCGGTGCACGATGCCCGCGCCGTGGGCCTTGGCGAGCCCTTCCGAGATCTGCGCGCCGATGTTCAACACCTTCTTCACCGGCATCGGACCGGGGACACCGAGCTCCCGCAGTGTGCGGCCGTCGACGAGCTCCATCGCGACGAAGGTCGTATCCCCGTCGCGGCCGATCTCGTGAATCGTGACGATGTTGGGGTGGTTCAACGCCGAGGCCGCCCGCGCCTCCTGCTCGAAGCGCGCGAGCCGTTCCCGATCCGAGGAGAGTGCTTCCGGAAGGACCTTGAGCGCGACTTCGCGGCCCAGCCGCGTGTCACGGGCCTTGTAAACCTCTCCCATGCCGCCGGACCCGAGCGGGCCGAGCACCTCGAAACCGCCCAGACGTTGACCGTTCGAAAGTCCCATCGCGCCTAGTGCAGCCCGTCGACGAGGTAGAGCTCAGCGAAGGATTGAGCCCCGTAAAGCGCCCACGTGCCTCCGTCGGGCGTCACGCGGATCTGGAGGACGGAGAGAGAATCCTCCACGGGGATCTCCTTCCACAGGCGCCGCTGCCCCGTGTCGACGTCGAGGAGCCAGACCTTCGCCGGCTGCTCCCATACGTACAGGAAGCGAGAGTCGGCGCTCCACTGCGCGACGCGATCGGCGGGCGTTAGGCCGGGCACGGCTCGGGCTTGTCCGCCGTCCACGGGAACGAGGAGCACCTGGTTTCCGTGCCGAGCGGCGACGAGCTTTCCGTCCGGCGAGACCGGACTCGTGGTGCCGGCAGGACCCGGAACGAAGGTGTCCTCCGGTCCGAGGGGAACCGGCTTGCCGGTCGGCACCTCCTGAACGAAAAGATGCGGTACGCCATCCTGCTTCTCGGCCGTGAAGACGATGCGTTTCCCGTCCGGAAACCAGGCTCCCCAGCCGACTGCGGCGAGCCCACCCTTGTCGAGTGCGATCGGCTGCCCAGGCCCGGTGGGAAGGAGGACGAGACTTCCGGCTTTCCCATAGTCCAGCGCGCCGTTGGCGAGCACCCATTTGCCGTCGGGAGAAATGCCCTGCCCCAGACCCTGCCCGAGCTTGATCGCCGGAGAGCCATCGGCGCCGCGCAGATAGATCATCGACCCGGAACCGCTTCCTTCCCCTCGTTCGGTGAGAAGGAGCATGCGGCCATCGGCGGACAGGTCGTTTAGGACCGAGGCGTCGAGCCAGGAGAGGTCGCGCGGCTCGCGGGCGCCCGGGGATGCGACCCGCACCGTGGACACGATCGTATGGTGGGCGACAAGAGCGCGACCATCGCTCGAGACGTCGTCGAGCTCGAGCGAGCCGGGTGTGCGCAGCAGTCGTCGTAGCCTGCCCGACAGGTCCACGGCCCAGAGAGCCTCCGCCTCTCCGGGCCTCGACGCCGTGAACCAGATCTCGCGGCCATCCGGGCTCCAGCACGGGGCCCCGCCAGTCTGGCGCCAGCCTTTTGTCAGTACGCGCTTCGCCCCCCCCGCTCGAGAAATCACGGCGACGTCTTGAGCGACGCCCTCCGCCTCGTCCCAGAACGCAATCGAGCCGCCGTCCCGGGAAACGCGAGGGGCCCCGGCCGAGTTGGGATAGACGACGTTACCGATCGGGAACTCCAGGCGAGGGCGTCCATCGACCGTATGGTCGACAGCGAGATCCTTCCCGTCGGGCGAGTAGTCCGCTCCGGCGTAGCCGACGTCCTGGAGCACCTGCCTGGGCGTGCCCCCGGACATCGGAACCACCGACAGCGTTCCCATCGGCCTCGGGGTCGGCAAATCAACGATGGCGAGCTCGTTCGAAGGCGAGATCGCGAGGATGTCGCCGGGAAAGTCAAACCGTGTCGACTCGGGGCTCCCCACCTGCGTGCGGTAGAGCTGCACCTCCGGGGGCTCGCCCGCCCACCGGGCGCCGTAGACGATCGTCTTGCCGTCCGGAGCAAAACGGGCGTTGTTCAAGGCTCCTCGCCGAAAGGTCAGCCGCGTGAACGTCGGCGCCGCCGAGGACCGGCCCGGACGGGCGCGCGTCAGCGCCCATCCCGCGAGGATTCCCGCGAAAAGCGCCGCAACGACGAGCGGGAGCGAGAACCGACGACGGGGCTTTCCCTTCGACGCGAGGAGCGCCTCCGAGCCGGAGGAAACTTCGGAGATGTGATCGCGTACGCTCGCGAGATCCCTGGCGAGATCGCGCGTCGAGGCGTAGCGCTCCTCCTTTTCCTTGGCGAGACAGCGATCCAGCATCCAGCGGAGTGGAAGCGGAAGATCCGGACGGAGCTTGCCGGCGGGTTCGGGCTCCTCGCGGATGATCGCCGACATCGTCTCGGCGGCGGTTTTCCTCTGGAATGCCTTCTTGCCGGTCGACAACTCGTAGAGCATCGAGCCCAGCGAGAACTGGTCCGAGCGATAGTCCACGGGATCCCCCGAGGCCTGTTCGGGGGACATGTACGCCACAGTCCCCAGAACCGTACCCGCCGTGGTCTGCGGCGTCACGGCGGTCGGCATCGCCGAGAGCTGTCCCGGCTGAGGCTCCGAGAGCTTGGCCAGGCCGAAGTCGAGGATCTTCACGAATCCGTCCTTCGACACCATCACGTTCTCGGGTTTGAGGTCCCGGTGCACGATCCCCGCTCCGTGCGCCTTGGCCAGCCCGTCCGAGATCTGCGCTGCGACGTTCAGAATCCTCTTCATGGGCATCGGACCCGACGCCGCGTGCTCCCGCAGCGTCTTCCCGTCCACCAGCTCCATCGCGATGAACGCCACGTCGCCCTCGCGCCCGATCTCGTAGATCGTGACGATATGGGGATGGTTGAGCGCCGACGCCGCGCGAGCCTCCTGCTCGAAGCGCGACAGCCTCGCCCGGTCCTCCGCCACGGAATCGGGCAGCACCTTCAGCGCCACTTCGCGGCCCAGCCGCGTGTCCCGCGCCCGGTAGACCTCTCCCATGCCTCCGGACCCGAGCGGGCCCAGGACCTCGAAGCCTCCCAGCCGTTGGCCGGTCTGAAGGCTCATGGACTGTGGGGGGGATTGTATGTGCGAAACTCCGCACTCCGATGGAGGCCGTCGCCGCGCCCCCACCTCGCCCGAAGCTCTCGGCAGGCTTCGTATGGATCATCGCTTTCAAGTACGTCAAGTGCGCGGCGTTCCTGCTGATCGGCATCGCCGCGCTCCGGATCGCGCACCTGGAGCGCGGCTCCGAGCCGCTGCAGATCGCCCGGTTCTTCGGTGTGGACGAAGGACGCGTCTCGGTGCGTTACATCGCCTCCGTCATCGCGGCGTTCACACCCGGGCAGGTGCGGGCGATCGGCCTGGCGTCGATCTTCGTCGGGCTCGTCTTCGCCGCGGAGGGAACGTGCCTGCTCTTGAGGCTGTGGTGGGCGCCCTACTTCACGATCGTGCTGACGGCGATCGGGATTCCCGTCGAGCTCGTCGAGATCGTGAAGCGGCCGTTGAGCGCGCGCCGCTACGCGCTGCTGGCGATCAACGCCGCGATCCTGGTCTACCTCTGGAAGCGGAGGAACGAGTTCAGGACGAAGGCGAGCTAGGAGCTCCCGCGCCGTCTTCGGGGAACCGCTTGGCGAGCCAGGACTCGACCTCTTCGGGGTGGTAGCCGAACGGGCCGGGTTTCCCCTTGTAGACGATCGTCCCGGCCTCGTCGACGATGTAGAAGCGCTCAGGCCAGCCCGCGTATGCCGCGTTGGCGGGATTCTCGATCGGATCGATCAGGAGCGGGATCTCGTACGAGAAGCGCTTGACGAAGTCGTTGGCGATCGCGATCCGCTGTGCGCTCGAAGTCGGCTGGGGATAACAGACCCCTTCCGTCACGTTCGAGTCCATCTGCCATTCGTCCAGCGGGTGAGCTTCCTTGATGTACAGCGTCACGAAATTCGCGCGGTCGGCGTACTTGCGGCGCATCGCCTGGACCCGCTCGACCGAGCGGCGGAACGGGGGTCAGGTGAAGCTGCCGAAGATCAGAACCGTGGGTTTCTGCCCGATGCGCGAAGCCAGGCGCACCGGTGTCTTGCCGTCGAGGGCGAGCATCGTGACGTCCGGAGCGCGGTCGCCGACTTTGAGCGTGCCTTCTTCGCGCTGGTCGTAGCGCAGCATCCCGATGAGGTTGCGCGGGCCTCCGACCATGTACGTGAAGCCTCCCAGCGCGAGCAGGGCCAGGCCCGCGACGCCGATGACGATCTTTTTCCAGAGACGCACGGCGCACATTATGCATAACGGGGGGCACCCGGAGCGACCCCGGGTGACCTGAGGCACAGATTCGGCCGGCCTCGTTGGAATAAGAATTGACTCGGTCGTGGGGCCCCGGATCCCCTTTCGGCACCGGGATGAACGGGGATCCGGAGTCCTCCGAGCAAGTCAAGGAGGACATATGTACCTGGCTCTCCGGATCCGCGGGTTCGCGGCGAAGCTTCTCTGTCTCGCTCCCGCCCTTCTCCTGCTGACGTCCTGCGGCGATTCGAACAACCAGTCCCCCACGGCGCCTGGTCCGGCCACCGCCACTCTCCAGGGAACCGTCGTTCGGGGGAGCAACGCGACCGGTTTGCGTACCAAGGTGGGCCTGGGTGGAGTGACCGTCCGCGTCTCGGGCACGGACAAGACCGCGACCACGGACGGCTCCGGCAACTTCACGCTCACAGGCGTGCCGGTCGGCTCGGTCGAGCTGGAGTTCGAGCGCTCCGACATCCATGCGCGGGGCCACGTCACGCTGACCTCGGGAGGCGTTCATTCCATGACGTTCGCGATCGTGGGATCGCGGGCGGTTGACACGCCGCGAGGCCATGCCGACGAGGAGATCGAGGGTCTCGTCCAGGCGATCGACTCCGGAGCCGGCACGCTCACTGTGCTCGATCAGCGGCTGGGCACGGTCCGGATCGAGACGGACGCCGACACGGTCATCCGTCAGGACGACACGACGATTTCCCTTTCGGACATCCAGGTCGGCATGCGCGTTCACGTCAAGGCGCTCGCCCAGGATGACGGGACCTTCCTCGCGACCGAAGTCGTGCTCCAGAGTGAGAAGATCGGGGGCCAGCGCGAAGTCTCGGGCACTGTCGCGTCGGTCGACTCCGGCGCGAAGAGTTTCGAAGTCGACTCCGACGGGACGACGATCAGCATCGTCACCGATGGTCGGACGACCTACAAGAAGCGCGGAGGCCCGGCGTCGTTCGCCGACGTCGTCACAGGCGCCTCCGTCGAGGTCAAGGGCATCCTTCAGTCCGACGGGACGGTCCTCGCGCGGCAGGTTCGCATCGAGAGTTGAGGCACTTCACCGGGACGCCGGAAGACGGTCCTTGGGCACCTTGACGAGGACCGTGTAGAGCGGATCGACCATCTCGACGAGAGGGGCCCGGGCGTTCTGCGACACGAACTGATACGCGTCGAGGACGTCCATGCCCGTCTTCTCGATGACCCACTGGACCATGTCCTTGAAGGCGATGCGCGCGGCGTCTTCGAGAGGACGGGCCGCGCCCAGGGACATCATCCACTGCTCATTCTCGATGCGCGGCCAGGGAGTCTCCTTCTTCTTGATGAGATCCACCGTCAGCTCGACGTTCATCGCGCCCTCGATCGCGGTGCCGATGATCTCGCCGTCCCCCATCGCGTAGTGGCCGTCGCCGAAGGACAGCAGGCCACCCGGAACCCGCACTTGGAGATACACCGT
>JBKOVK010000283.1:0-3165 GCA_046724475.1 Acidobacteriota bacterium
GATCCTCGAGAGGTGTCTCTCGAAGGCGCCGCGCGATCGGTACGCCTCGACGCGCGATCTCGCGCGCGATCTCCAGACGATCAAAGAACACTCCGTGGGCAGCGGTTTCCGCGCGGCCGCCGTGGCGCGCGTCCGGACCCATCGCCGCTCTCTGCAAATCGCCGCGGCGGCCATCGCGATCGCGGTCGCCGGCGCGGCGGTGGGCGCATTCGTCCTCAATCGTCTCAGCGCTCCCTTCCAGCCCGAGTTCCGCCGGCTCACGTTCCGCGAGGGAATCGTGACCCGGGCGCTCTTTGCGCCGAACGGCTCGATCCTCTATGCGGCTTCTTGGGAAGGGAACCCGGTGCGCTCGTACCTGTCCCTTCCCGAATCGACGGGAATCGATCGGGCTCTCGACTCCGACGTGCAGTTTCCGCTCGCGTTCTCGGGGGATGGGTCGCAGGTCCTCGTGCTCGTGGGTGCCTCCCGGCTCTCCGTCAACGAGAGCGGCACGCTCGCCTGGTGGCCGTCCCTGGGAGGAAGCGCGCGCAGGATTCTGGACAACAGCGGATGGGCGGACGCCGCCAAAGATGGCCGGTTCCTCGTCGTGGTCCGCGACCTGGGCGCGGAACGAGTCCTCGAGCTTCGCACTGCCGAGGGCGCCCTGCAGCGCACGCTCTTCCGGACATCGGGGGGCATCTGGTCCGCGAGGATCTCTCCCGACCAGAAGAAGGTCGCGTTCGTGCACTTTCAATTCCGGCTCGACAGCATCGGCGAGATCCAGGTCGCGGCGATCGACGGTTCCGGGTCGAAGGCCCTGACGAAACGGTTCGATCGAATCGCGGGCCTCGACTGGAGTGCGAAGACGGGCGAGATCTGGTTCACGGCATCGACCCAGGCGTCCTACGAGAACGGCGCTCTCTGGACCGTCAGTCCTTCGGGGAAGCTTCGGTCGCGCTACGTCCTTCCCGATTTCTTCACTCTCCAGAGCCTCTCGGCCTCCGGGGACCGTCTCCTCCTCACCTCCGAGGAGCAATCGGTCGGTCTGACCGTGCGGCGCGGGGCGGACGATCCGCACGACGTGTCCTGGCTGGGCTGGACTTTGATCGGCGACATCTCGCCCGACGGGAAGACGGCGCTCTTCTACGACCGCGGCCCGACTGAGAAGACGTCGGGAATCTGGATCCGCCCGCTCGCGGGGGGTGACGCGACCCGGCTGGGAGCGGGTTACCCCGGAAAATTCTCGCCCGACGGCCGATCCATCGTGGCCGTGACGCAGTCCACATCTGGTGCCTCGCAGCTCAGTCTCATCCCGGTCGAGGCCGGCGGGGTCCGACTGCTTCCGACCCCCGGCGGGGATGTTTCCGCTCCCTCCTTTGCCGGTCCGAACACCCTCCTTTTCGTGCGGTCGGAAAAAGGGGTCAGCCAGGTCTGGACAATGGCGACGGACGGGAGCGGCGCCCGATCGCTGGGGGCCGACGGGTGCGACGCACCGACCGCGTCGCCATCCGGAAGCTCCTTCCTGTGCGTGGGGCAACGGAGGAGATCCCTCTTCGTCCATCCGATCAAGGGCGGACCGGGCCTCAAACTGTACGAGCTCCCCGAAGGCCGGGACTTCGTTTACGCTCGCTGGAACGCGGCCGGTGATCGGATTTTCGCCGTCACCCGCGACCGCCGGCTCCTGACGCTGGACCATTCAACCGGCGCGCTGCTCCGGGAAGAAGCAATCGGGCTCGCCGGAGCAACCGGTCAGGGCCGCCTCCTCACGGCGGCGCTGGACGCTTCAGGGGAGACTCGGGCGTTCTCGATCATTCATTCTTCATCCAACCTGTATCTCGCGTCCGGGATACGATGACCGGAAAGAGGAGGAAGGCATGCCCGCGAAGAAAATGAAGGCCAGGGCGAAACGAAAGCCGGGCAAGAAGAGGCCCGGATTGCCCCAAACGGCTCCGGCTTGCAAACCACCCAAGAAGACAACGAAAAAGAAGAAGTAGCCGCCGCGGTTTGGACCGGCTCATCCGGAATCCCGACCTCCTGATTTCCTGGAGCGAGGGGGAGCTGTTCGTCGAAGATCTCCACAGCGGAGAGGTGTTCTCCGTCTCGCCCGAAACGATTCTTCTCTTGGATTCGTTCAATGGTCCTCGGAATGCCTCGGCCGCCGCCGACTCGCTGCCGGACTACGATCGGGGGTCCGTGTTGCGGAGCATCGGCAGATTTCGGCGGCTCGGCCTGCTGATCCCGGAACGCGAAGGCCGCCGGCGGCTCTCGCGCATCGAAGCCTGGAATCAGAACCTCGCCTCCGCCCAATATCACCTTGCCTCCCGGGACATCCGCTACGTGACGAGCCCGGCCGCGGTCTATCGCGTCCTGCAGTCGCGCCTCGCGGCGGAGCGTCCGCCGCCGAGGTTCAAGCGCTATCGCGCTGCGAAGGGCAGACGGCTGCCGGTCGGGCCCGCTCCCGAGAAGGCGAGAGTCCTCGAGCAGGTCCTGGCTGCTCGTCGAACGGTCCGAGAGTTCGCCCGCACGCCGGTTCCTCTCGCGGACCTGGCCGCGATCGTGCGCGGAACGTGGGGCAGGACGGGCTGGCTCGACGCCGGAGAGTTCGGACGTCTGCCGCTGAAGACCAGCCCTTCCGGCGGCTGTCTCCATCCCATCGAGTGCTACGTCCTCGCATGGAATGTTTCGGAGCTCCCGGCCGGGCTGTACCACTACGATGTCGCCTCCGATGAGCTTCGCCGGCTGCGCTCGGGCGACCTGCGCTCCGAGGCGGTCAGAGTGGCATCCGGCCAACGGTGGGTGGGTCGCGCGGCCTTCCTCTGTGTGATGACTGCGGTCTTCAAGCGGACTCTCTGGAAGTATCAAATCGAGAGCGCGTACCGCGTTCTCTGGCTCGACGCCGGCCACCTCGCCCAGACCTTCTGCCTCCTCGCGACCTCGCGCGGCCTCGGCCCCTTCACGACCGCGGCGATCCAGGACACGTTCGTGGAAAACCTGATCGGCCTCGACGGAGTCAAGGAGTTCCCGGTCTACCTCTGCGGGGCGGGAGTGCCGGCGAGGTAGAGATTGCAGGGGCGGGGCTCGCCCCCGCCCTGTTCTTGGCGCTTCGAGTCCGGGATCCCTCGCTTCGCTCGGGATGACAGCGTGGGGGGCGCTCGGTCGGGGCTATTTAGCCGTCATCCCGAGGAG
>JBKOVK010000096.1:0-12347 GCA_046724475.1 Acidobacteriota bacterium
GTCTCTTCGCCGTCATGCAGGCGATCCAGGAGTTCGAGGCGCGGCTCGGGCTGCCGGGCGTGTCGGCCGCGGCTGCCGTGCTGGTCACGCTCACGGCCCTCGGCAGCGTAGGCGCGTGGCTGGCTTCGGTCGCGCGCATCCCGTTCGTCGCGGGCATCGACCACTACCTGCCGGAAGGGTTCGGCCGCGTTCATCCGAAGTGGGGATCGCCGCACGTCGCGCTCGCGTGGCAGGCGCTCATCACGGCGGTCTTCATCTTCCTCGGCCAGGCCGGGACCTCCGTGCGCGGCGCTTACGACGCGCTGGTCTCGATGACGATCATCTGGTACTTCATCCCGTTCCTGTTCCTCTTCGCCGCCGCGATCAAACTGCGCGGGGAGGCGCAGAGCCCGGGCTTTCGGATCCCCGGCGGCCGGCGCATGGTCGCGGCGCTGGGCGCGCTCGGGTTCTTCACCACGGCCGCCTCGATCGTCCTCGCACTCTTTCCGTCGGAGAACGAGCCGCACCCGACGCTCGCAGTCGTGAAGGTCGTGGGCTTGACGGTCGTGATGCTCGCAGCGGGAGTCGCCGTCTACTGGAAGGGCAAGCGCGGAGGCGGTAGGTGACTCATATCTCAACAGGTGATTTCTCAAGGCGGGGCGTCGCCGGCGCGCCGCCGGAAGCGAGGTGATAGGTGAGGAGCCCGACGGGTGGTCGCTCAGCCGACCTGCGACTGCGACGAACCCTCAGCGACGGCCGGAGCGGCTCTCAAGGACGGCCGCCGCGTGCCGAGCGCCGGTGGCGGGCCGGCTATGGACCGTAGAGCGTCAGTCCGAAGGTCGCGGTGATGAACGCCGCCATCTGGGCGCGCGTGTTGGAGCTGCCGGGACAGTAGTTGGCGCCGCCGCACCCCGCGGTGATGCCCTCCGACGCCAGGGCCTCGATCCAGGGTGCATAAGGGCTCGACACCGGGACATCCGCGAAGACGCCGGTGGCCGCCGGCGGAACCCAGGAGCTTCCGTGCTTCGCCTTAAGGAGGAAGACCGCCATCTGCGCCCGCGTCACCGGAGCGTTCGGACAGTAGTACGACCCGCCGCAGCCGGCCGAGATGCCGCTGCCGGCGAGGTCCTCGATCCAGCCGGCCGCGAACGCGCCGGACGGAACGTCGGTGAACATGGTTCCCGACGCCGCGGGGGGCGCATAGGCGGCGCCAAGCTTGCCCTTCAGGAGGAACACGGCCATTTGCGCCCTTGTGATGGAGTCGCCGGGGCAGTACTGAGTCGGACTGCACCCGGCGGTCACGCCCGAGTGGAGGAGTGTCTCGACCTTCACGTAGAAAGGATCGGAGACGGGGACGTCCGCGAAGCTCGCGCCCACGTGCACGGTCCAGGTCTTCGTGGCGGTCGCGTTGATAGTCTCGAGAAACATCGCGTCCCAGTGCGTGGTCGGACGCGGTGCCGGATTGGAAACCGAAAGAGCGAGACAGTTGCCGCCAGCCTGCGCGCAGCTCGTCTCGACTCCCTGCGCGGGCGATCCGTACGAGGACGAGGCGTCGGCGATCGTGTACGTCGCGCCGGCCGGCCCGGTGAACGCCGACGCCGAGCCGTTCAACGCGACGCCGCCGGAAGCGGGGTTGACCCACGACGGGACGACCGGAACCGTTTCCCCCGGCTCGAAGACGCCGTTGCCGTTGGAGCCGGCCGAAGCCTGCGCGTCCACGGACAGCGCCGGGGCGAGCGGCGGCTGCCATCCGAGCTGCACGACCTCGAAGTCATTCGCCGTCAGCGAGTCGAAAGCGGGATTCAAGACGTCGTTGTCCCAGCGCGTGTCCCACGTCCCGGATATGTACATGTCGGTGCCGTTGTCGGCGACGATCAACCCGTACGTCTTCATCGCCCGGAAAATCTTCTGGATCTCGGGCGTGTAGCCGGAAATGTCCTTGTTCGCTTTCAGCCGCAGCCTGGCCCCCATCGGGAGCGCGCCGTCGACCTGTGTCCCTGCTAGGTGCGACGCCGGATAGACGTAGCCCTTGGTGTGCCGCACGGTGAAGCGGAACGCGTGCCGGATCTCGCCGGCGCCGAAGACCTCGTCGTAGCGGACCAGGCCCGGCAGGATGGCCAGACCCGCGGCGTCGGCGGACGTCCATCCCTCGGGACGGCGGTCGTTGGTCGAGAGATCCCAGAACGCGCCCGAGTAAGCCAGCCACTGGCTGCCGTCGTAGAAGACGTTGTAGAGCTCGTAGAGATGCCGGTTGTCCCGGTCGACGATGAGCAGGTGTCGGTCCTCAGTCCCGCGGTCGTCGACGTTGCCGGGGTCTCCTCCCTCGACCCAATGGGCCTGCGTGATCGCCTCGTTCGGGATCGGATAGAAGGGATAGGACACGTTGCCGGGATGCGTCACGCCATCGGATTCGTCGGGCTGGTCGAACTGGACCGTGAGCTTGGACTGCGCGCCGTCGACGACGCAGTAAGGGAAGCCGTAGATCGAGACGCCGTTGGCGAGCGTGCCGCCGAAGTCGGGATGCAGATGCTTCACGCTTCCCTGATTGACGTATGCGAGGAATCCTGCCGATCCGGAGTCGACCGGCGCGTTGGTGATCTCGGTGTTCCACCAGTTCGTCGGCGGGAAGAGCGGAAGCGGTCCCGGGAGTCCCGCCTCCAGGCGTGGCGCCATCGCCGTCGCCATGGCGACCTGCACATCCGATGTCCAGGAAGCCATCGGCGGCACGGGCGCGGCGAGGAGGAAGAGTGCGGCGATCCGGCCTCGGGAAAAATGCGAATTGCTCATGTTGAGACAGCTGCGGTCCGTGTAGCCATTATCGGTCTGGCTTGGCCCTTCGCACACTGTCCTCGCTGACAGCACGGCACTTCGCGCGGACCCTGTCCCACTTCGGCCCGAGAGGGCAGTCGTAAACCTTCGGGCTGCGAGCGTAGTCTCTACTGCACTTTGCATCGGTTTCCGACAACTGTTGTGACTTCGATCACCTCGCGTGACATGGCTCACCCCCTAGAATCGCGCCACACCAAAAACCACGTTTGTTGTTCGGCTGTCAGAAAGGACGAGTGCCGATGAGAGAAAAACCATTTCTCCGAGCGGACGTTCTTCACCTGATCGCGAGAGGCGCCGGGCGTTGCGCAACGGCGGTTCTCGCGACCCTCGGACTGCTGTCCGGGGGGATCGCTTCCGGGGCGACACCGTTCCAGTTGGCCTACATGTACGGGACGTCGGGTCCTGCGAGCGGTGGAACCGCGATCAATCTCGTCGGCAACCAGTTCGATCCGAGCGCCACGGTCACGATCGGGGGCATCCCGGTCAGCGCCACGGTCACAAACTCGACGAGGATCGGAACGACCTCGCCCACTCGCACCGCCGGCGCCCTCTACGACGTCATCGTGTCGAATCCGGGCGGTCCGTCGGGCATCCTGTCGAAAGGCTGGTTCGCCGACTTCATGGACGTGCCGCAGGCCAGTCCCTACCACGCTCCCGTCGAGGCGATCATTCGCGACGGCATCACCTCGGGCTGCGGCGGCGGCAACTACTGCCCCACCTCGCCGGTGACGCGCGCCCAGATGGCCGTCTTCCTCCTCCGCGCCGAGCACGGCGCCGCATACGCGCCGCCGCCCGCCACGGGCACCGTCTTCGCCGACGTGGCCGCGGGTGACTTCGGGGCGGACTGGATAGAGCAGCTCTACGCCGAGAATGTCACGGGCGGCTGCGCGACGAATCCCCTTCGCTACTGCCCGAACTCGTCGGTGACGCGAGCCCAGATGGCCGCGTTCCTCCTCAAGGTCTACCACGGCCCCGGCTACGTTCCGGCGGGTGCGACGGGCGTCTTCGCCGACGTGCCGGTTTCCATCCCCCTGGCGCCGTACGTCGAGGAGATGGCGCGCCTCTGGATCACGACCGGATGCGGCGGGAACAACTACTGCCCGAACAACCCGGTCACGCGCGGCCAGATGGCGGTCTTCCTCGCCAAGACGTTCCATCGCCCGGAGGCGATCCGCTTCCTCGAGCAGGCCACCTGGGGTCCGAAGGATCAGGAGATCTCGGGCCTCCTCGGCACCGGAGTCCTTCCCTGGCTCGCGGCCCAGTACTCGGCCGCGGCGTCCTCATATCCGGCGCTGCCCCTGGTGCCGGACAACGAGCCCAACGGCTGCGACGTCTACTGCCACCGCGACAACTACACGACGTGGCCCCTGCACACGACCTTCTTCAAGAACGCGCTCTACGGATCCGACCAGCTCCGCCAGCGGGTGTTCTTCGCGCTCCACAAGCTGGACGTGGTCTCGACGAACACGATCACGGTGCCGAGCCAGGTCTCCCCGTACCTGAACCTCCTCGCGATCAACGCATTCGGCAACTACCGGGACATCCTCTACAACATCTCGCTGAACCCGGCGATGGGCTCGTTCCTCAACATGTCCACGAGCACCAAGACCAATCCGAACGAGAACTACGCGCGCGAGATCATGCAGCTCTTCTCGATCGGGACCGACCTGCTCAACCAGGACGGTTCGACGCAGAACGATCCGATCTCGGGCCTTCCCATGCCGACCTACGACCAGAGCGTGATCGACCAGCTCAAGCTCGTGTTGACGGGCTGGTACATCCCGCAGGTCTCGGTCTCTCTGCTCGGCGACACGGACAACACGGGCGACTACCTGAACCCGATGCCGATCCACCTCAACGGCTCCGGCCAGGAGGACCGCCACGACCAGACGTCCAAGAGCCTGTTCGTCGGCTTCCTCCCGAACCAGAACGGCGAGGGCTCCCCGACCGTCATCGCGGCCGGCCAGCCCGCCGCCACGGACTTGAATCAGGCGATCGACGCCATCTTCAACCACCCGAACATGGGTCCGTACCTCGCGCGAGAGCTCATCCACTCGCTGGTCACGTCGAACCCGAGCCCGTCTTACATCGAGCGCGTGGCCGGGTTCTTCAACGACAACGGCTCCGGCCAGCGCGGCTCGATCTGGGCGATGGTCAAGGCCGTGCTGCTGGACCCCGAGGCCCGCAACGTGGTCAGCGATCCCAACTACGGGAAGCTCAAGGAACCCGCGATCTACGCCCTGAACGTGCTGCGGGGGTTCAACGCCCAGTCCGCCAACCGGGCGTCGCAGAGCGACGGGTATATCCAGCCCCAGACGCAGTCCATGGCGCAGGAAGTCTTTCGGCCGACGACGGTCTTCTCCTACTTCCCGCAGGACTACTACGCGCCCCCGGCTTCGGCCGGCCTGCTCGGCCCGGAGTTCGGGATCATGGACGCGTCGACGTCGTTGAAGCGCGCCAACTACATCAACACAATCGTGTTCTCGTCGATCGCGGTGTCGTGCGGCGCCAACTCCTGCAACGCTCCCAACGGGACCTCCATCGACCTGACGGAGCTTCAGCTCCTGGCCAGCAGTCCGCAGAACCTGGTGGATCGGCTCAACCGTCTCATGATGCACGGGACGATGTCCGACGAGATGCGGGCGTCGATTGAAACAGCCGTCAGCGCGGTTCCCGCCGCGTCCACGTTGTTGCGCGCCCGCCAGGCGCTTTACCTGGTCGCGACCGCGTCGCAGTACCAGGTGCAGAGGTAACACCCATGAGCCATAGCAGACGGGACTTCCTCATCCGCACGACCTGCGCCACCCTGGGCGCCGCCGCGTTCCAAGGAACGGTGCGCCAGTTCGGCCTCGCGAACCTCTTCGCGACGCAGAACACGATCACGCCCAACTATCGGGCGCTCGTGTGCGTGTTCTTGAACGGCGGGAACGACGCCAACAACATGGTCATCCCGACCGACGCGACGGGCTACACCAACTACTTCAACGTCCGCAACGGCGCCGGCCTCGCGATCCCGCAGGCCAACATCCTGCCGATCAACAACCCGCCGAACACCCCGGGCCAGTCGTTCGGGTTCCACCCGAACATGCCCGAGATGCAGTCGCTGTTCAACAACAACAAGCTCGCCGTGATCACCAACGTCGGCCCGCTGGTCGAGCAGATGACGCAATCCGAGTACATGAGCAACACCAAGAAAAAGCCCTACTCCCTGTTTTCCCACTCCGACCAGATTCAGGCGTTCCAGAGCGGACGCTCGGACATCCGGATCGCGACGGGCTGGGGCGGACGCGCTGCCGACGCCATCGCGGACTGCAACGCCGCGAGCGCCGGCTTCCCGACGATCACGTCGATCTCGGGCGCCTCGACGTTCTGCATCGGATTGAAGCGACCCCTCTCGATCGGAACCGGTTCGCTGACGAGCGTGCTCGTGCTCAACGGCTTCACCGGCACCGGCTCGACCGAGCGCCGCGCTTCCATGGACTATCTGCGGACGATCGACGACACGGTGGCGATGATCTCCGCCGCCAGCCAGACGACCCAGCAGGCCGTCGACATCAGCGCGTCCTTCTCGTCGGACCCGGTGATCACGACGGTCTTCCCCAACACGAGCCTGGCCAGTCAGCTCAAGCAGGTCGCCAAGGTCATCAAGCTCAACCAGACCTCGCCCTCGGTCAACCTGCAGCGACAGATTTTCTTTGTCTCCCAGGGCGGCTACGATACGCACCAGGATCAGATCGCGAACCAGGGCAACCTGTTCACGGATCTCTCCCAGGCCCTCGCCGCGTTCTACAACGCGACCCTGGAGCTCGGCCTCCAGGACAAGATCACGACCTTCACCCTCTCGGACTTCGGCCGCACGCTCTCGCCCTCGGGTTCCGGCACATCGGTCGGCTCCGACCATGGCTGGGGCGGCCACTACTTCGTGATGGGCGACGGCGTCAACGGCGGCAATTTCTACGGCACGCCCAACGGCTCGACGGGCTCGATCTTCCCCTCGCTGGTCACGGGCGGCCCGGACGACACGACGAACAACGCCTCGAACGGCCGCGGCCGCTGGATCCCGACGACGGCGTCGGACCAGTACGGCGCAACGCTGTGCAAGTGGTTCGGCGTGGCCGATCTCGACATGGGTTCGGTGTTCCCGCTCAAGGACAACTTCCCAACCGTGGATCTGGGCTTCATGGCGGCTCCTCCGGCAGGCTGCTGAGAGTTCATTCGCGGGGGCGGCCGTCGGGCCGCCCCCGTTTTTAGACGAAGGACGGATGCGCCGCGTCTTCCGAACTCTCGCCGTTCCGCTCGTCGCGCTGGCTGGCGCCTGGCTCGCCGTTGCCTCGCCGGAGTCCCCCTTCTCCGTCGACGTACTGCCGCCGAATCCCGTCGCGGGTCAGACCGCGCGCCTGCTCGAGACCTCGGGTGACGCAGGCGCCGGCACGGCCTGGCTCTGGGACTTCGGCGACGGCGTCTCGTCGGAGGCGGCCGCGCCCTCGCACCGCTGGGCCTCTCCCGGAACCTACACGGTCCGCCTGACGTCGCGGGGCACTACCGTCGAACGCGACGTCGTCGTTTCCTCCGAGGACACGCTCCGCCTGAATCGGTCCCACCCGTTCGAGATCCAGCTCGAAGTCTTCGATCCTCAGACCAGCGCGGGCACGGCCGCGCGGGCCTCGGCCCGGACCGACCTCTACGGCGGGTTTCGCTTCTCGTCGGATGTCCCTCTCGGCGGAGAGAGCCTCGACTTCACGGTCCAGGTCACCGACGGCTCGCAGAGCGGTGACTACGGGATCTACTGGACCGCGATGACGCCTCTCCCCTACGTCCTGACCGTGCGGGACGTCTCGACAGGACACGTCGAGATCTACGACGAGAAGTCAGGCTTCGCGCGGGACGGAAGCGACACGACGAGCTTCCCGGCTCCGCCGGCGCGCGCCGGGGAGGGCGATCAGCCCTCCTTCGCTTCGCGTCAGGTCATCGAAGGTCCCAGCCGGGGCCAGCCGCGCGACGTCCCGCCCCGCGGATCCACCAAGACCCCGGCGGGACCCACGCTCACGCCCACACGCACGCCGACCGGGCCGACCCACACGCCCACGCCGTCGCACACCTCGGCGCCGACCTGGACTCCCTCGATCACGCCGACGCCGACGATCACGCCCACTCCCACGATCACGCCGACGCCGACCATCACGCCCATCCCGACGCCCACGTTCATTTCGCTGCGCGCGATCCAGTGGCAGTGGAACTTCTGTCCGCCGGCGTTCCCGTGCCCGACCGTATGCCCGACGGCGTGCAACCAGGAGATCACCCTCCACATCGGAACGACCTACGAGGTGTTCATCTACAACGGAGACGTGGAAGACGTCCTGGAATCGCACGGCATGCAGACCATCACGGATCTCGGGATCGTCGGAGGCCTGCTCCCCCAGGGCAGCGCTCTTCCGATCCAGTACATCACGCCTCAGATTGCCGGCGACTTTCACTTCAACTGCACCAACGTGTGCGGGCCGAGCTTCAAGCACGACGGCATGCTCGGCGTCGTCCACGTCGTCCCGTAGGACGCGTCAGGGCTCCGGCCGGAGCGGCACCGCGAGCGCGTCGACCGGCATCGAGTAGATGTCGCCGACACCGTTGCCGGGGTTGCGGATGGTGTCGAGGAACTTCTCGTAGGACATCGCCTCGACCGGAAGCCGGTCGAAGACCCCCTTCTGGCTCGAGAAGTACAGCGTCTTTCCGTCCGGCGACACCAGCGGCGTGTAGGGGCCGTACTCGGCGTTCCACGGCTCGCCCGGGTTGACCGGCTCGGTCCATCCGCCGTCCTTCTTCGGACGCGACAGGAACAGAGCGGTCTCCTTGGCCCCGGGCCTCTTGGAGAGAAAGATCATGTAGCTCCCGTCGGCCAGCAGGTACTGGTTGGACTCTTCCTCGCCCGCGTCGATCGGCGGCGGCAGAGGCTCGGGAGTCTGGTATCGGCCGTCGACGAGGCGGGACCGGAACAGTCGCCGGCCCGCGCGCCCGCCGTCCCGCCCCGCCGAAGCGAAATAGAGCGTGCCGTCGGCGGTGACCGACGTCGTCGACTCGGAGCCCGAGCTGTTGACCGGAGCGCCGAGGCTGCGCGGCTCGCCCCAGCCGGACCCCCGGCGCTCCACCACCCAGAGGTCGAAATCTGTGCGCGGCTCCGTGCCTTCGGTCGGCCGCGTCGAGGCGAAGAAGAGCTGCTTGCCGTCGGGCGAGAACGTCGGGTCGATGTCCGAGTAGCGTCCCGAGAACGGAGCGATCTCGGGCTTCGTCCAGACACCGTCGCGAAGCCGCGAGACCACGATCCACATCACCCGCTTCATTCCCGGGCTTCCCTTGCAGAAGTAGACAGTTTTTCCGTCGGCCTCGAAGGCGGGCGCGAACTCGATGTCGCCGGTGCTGATGACTCCGGGCGCGAGCAGCGTGAGCGTGGCCGGAGGCGGGACGGCCGCTCCGGCGGACGCGGCGGCGAACGCGCAGGTGGCGGCGAAGCGGCGGAGAGCTCGAAGGCGCATGAATCCCTCCTGATTCGGGACGGCGCCCGAGCGTAGCAGCAGAACCCGCCCGCAGTCCTTGGAACGAAACCGGCACCCATAGAATCGTCGTCGTGACGACCGACGCGGCGCCCGGCTTTGCGCGTTTCCTGTCGTTGCCTCGGCGGGCCTGGCGCCGTCTGCGGGGGCGTCCGCCCGGCGACTGGATGGGCGAGGATCCGGCCCCCTCGGCCGCGGCCCGGGCCGGGCCGCCCGCGATCGACGACCGCCACGAAGTCGTCGTCTTCGACGCTGGGGACTCATCGGGCGCGGAGGATTGCGCCCGGGAGCTCGCGCGGGCCGGCCACCGCGTTTTCCGCGTCGCGTCAGCCGGAAGATCCGACGGTCCGGACTACGTTCTCACGCCGCGCCAGCCCGGATCGTACGAAGTTTCGTTGCGCAACGAGGGCCCTTTCGAAGGTCTCGACGCCCTGCGCCGGGACCTCGGCCTCGGAGCGACCGCCGCGATCGTGCACGATCCCTCCCGCGCCGCGCTCGTGGCCCGGCTTCGGGCGGAGCGCGCGTGGGCCGCCGTCTCCGATCTCTCGTGGCGCACTTTCGAAGAGGCTTCGGCGGCTCTCCGCGACGCCTTCGCGAAGCTTTCCGTCGTGGTCGTCACGTACAACAACCGGGAACTCAATCGCCTCTGTCTGGAAAGCCTCCTCGCCCGGACCGAATGGCCCAATCGCGAGATCCTGGTCGTCGACAACGCCTCCTCGGACGGTACGGTCCCGCTCCTGGACGAGATGGCCGAGCGGCACGCGGACCTCCGGGTCGTCAAGCTCGGAACGAACCGCGGATTCCCGGCGGCCGTCAACATCGGACTCTCCGAGACGGCCGGAATCCACCTCGTCCTCCTCAACAACGACACCGTCGTTCCGCGAGGCTGGGCGACGGCGCTGGTGCGGCACCTCGAGCGCAATCCCAGGCTGGGTCTCGTAGGCCCGGTGACCAATGCCATTGCCAACGAGGCGCGCGTCGACGTCGGCTACCGGGATCTCGCCGACATGCCCGCCTGGGCCGCGGGGTGGATGCGCCGCCACGACGGCGAGACGTTTTCGATCCCGATGCTCGCGTTCTTCTGCGTGGCTCTGCGCCGGAGGTTGCTCGACGAGGTCGGACTTCTCGACGAGCGCTTCGGCGTCGGCCTCTTCGAGGACGGCGACTACAACCGCCGCGCGCGCGAACGGGGCTGGGACATCCGCTGCGCGCTCGACGCCTTCGTCCATCACTGGCAGATGGCGTCCTTCCGCCGGCTCGGCCGCGACGAGTACCTGCGCGTCTACGAAGAGAACCGAAAGAGATTCGAGGAGAAGTGGGGAGGGAACGGCTAGCCGGCCTCGGAGAGCCAGCCCGCGAGCGCCGCCGCCACACGCTCTCCGTTCTCCAGGATCAGGTCCTTGTGCTCTCCCGGAATCCGGACGACCGGTCCCCGCCCGGAAAGCCGCGTCCATGCCTCGCCGTAACCGCGGCGTCCGGCCTCTTCGCTCTCGACGACGTGGATCGCCCCGTTGTAGTCCGGAGGCCGCCACGCGAGGAGCGCGCCGACGTAGGACGCGCGGCGCTCGAGGGTCTCCTTCTGCCGCGTGGTCGTCGGAGCGGAGACGCCGCGGGCCCCCACGCCTGCCATCCTCAGTGCATAGCCCACGCGGCCCCGGGGAAGCGCGCGCAGGACGCCGCCGTGATACCGCAGGCGATCGAAGAAGTACCGAGCGCGCCTGGACAGCCGATCCGCCCAGGAGGCATGCGACGCGACCCACCCGCGAATGCGCCTCGCACCGGCCGGGTAGGGCGTGTCGAGAAGCGCCAGCAGCCCGACGTCTTCTCCCTGTGTTCGAAGGCTCCGCGCGATCGCGACGGCGAGGATGCCGCCGACACAGTCGCCGATCAGCCGGTACGGCCCACGGGGCGCGATCTCACGCATCGCGCGGACGCACCGCTCGGCCATTTCCTCGACCGGAGGATGCGGCGCCGGCCCGGAGCGGAAGCAGTAGAAAGAGTGCGCTCCGCCCGCCAGCCGCGCCAGACGCCGCGCGGCGAAGAGATCCTCGCCGTCTCCCCCGCCGCCCGGTACGACGAACACTTCCATGCCCTCGCCGCCAAGCCGGACGAGGCCTGGCGCGGCCGGCGTCGATCCCGCGCGCGCCCGCGCGCTCAGCCCCGCCGGAGTCGGCGCCTCGAGGAGGTCGGCCGCCGTCAGCTCGACTCCCAGGCCGTCCGA
Organism: Acidobacteriota bacterium; assembly: GCA_046724475.1. Classification (GTDB taxonomy): domain Bacteria; phylum Acidobacteriota; class Thermoanaerobaculia; order UBA5066; family Gp7-AA6; genus DAHUXD01. The sequence goes on from JBKOVK010000096.1 coordinate 11,572, forward strand.
GAGCACGGCCAGCAGCTCCACCGCGGAGAGCGAATCGCCGCCGAGCTCGAAGAAATCGTCGTCGACGCCCACGGCATCGAGTCCGGTCACACGCGCGAAGGCCGACGCGGCGAGCTCCTCGGCGGGATTCCGCGGCGCGACGAATGGCGTCGAGAGCTCGGGGCGCGATCCGCCGGGGTCCGGCAAAGATTTCCGGTCGATCTTCCCCGACGCCGTGCGGGGCAGCGCGTCGAGGAAAACGAAGGCGGACGGCACCAGCGCTTCCCCCACACGCTCCGAAAGCGCGCGCCGCAACCTTGCGACTCCGAGGCGCTCCCCCCGATCGACGGCGATCCACGCGATCAGGCGCGCTCCTTCGGGCCGACTCCTTCCTTCGACCGCCGCCTCACGAACTCCTGGCACCGCGAGCAGCGCGGCTTCGACCTCCGCGATCTCGACGCGGTGTCCGCGGACCTTCAGCCGGGCGTCCCGGCGCCCCGCGTGCAGCAGGCAGCCGTCCGGGAGCATCCGGCCGAGATCTCCGGTGCGATACATCCGGAAGCCGGGCCGCCCGGTCACCGGCCGAAACGCGGCGGCGGTGGCGGCAGGGTCCTTCCAGTAGCCTACGGCGAGGGTTCGCGCAACCACGGCGATCTCTCCCTCGCCCTGACTTTCCCGCCCGTCTTCGTCGAGAAGGATGACCTCCGTCTCGTCGACCGCGTAGCCCAGAGGAACGCCGCCCGGCCACGGCGTGTCGTGACCGGCGGACCAGTGGCGGATGAAATGGAGCTCGGTCG
>JBKOVK010000259.1:0-13674 GCA_046724475.1 Acidobacteriota bacterium
GGCACCAGCTCCCCAGCCCGAAGCGAAGCCCGCAGCCCCCCCCGCGCCGGCTGCCGCGGCTCCGGCTTCTCCCCCGCCGCCCGCCCGGCCGGCGGCGCCGGCCCCCGCAGCGGCGCAGCCCGCCCAGGGAGGTCAGGTCGAATCGATCGAGGAGCGCATCCGGCGGCGGTCCTCGCCACTCGTGCGCAAGATCGCCCAGGAGAACACGATCGACATCGGCGACATCGAGGGCACCGGGATCCATAACCGGGTCACCAAGAACGACGTCCTCTCCTATCTGGAGAACCGCAAGGTCGCCGGACCGGCCCCGGCCGCCGCTCCGGCTCCCTCGAAGGCCGCGACGGCGCCGGCGGAGGTGGTCGGCCGCGCCGAGCCGGCCGAGACTCCCGCGCCGCGGCCCGCGATTCCGCTGACGGATCGCGACGAAGTCGTCGCGATGAGCAAGATCCGCAGGATCACGGCCGAGAACATGATCCTCTCCAAGAGGACCTCGGCCCACGTCACGACGGTCTTCCAGGTCGACTACACGAACATCGCCAGAATCCGCGCGAAGCACAAGGATGCGTTCCTCGAGAAGAACGGCGTCAAGCTGACGTATCTGCCGTTCATCTTCCGCGCCGCGATCCAGGCGCTGCGCGAGTTCCCCCAGGTCAACGCGTCGATCGACGGCGACAACATCGTCTACCACAAGGACATTCATCTGGGCATGGCCGTGGCGCTGGACTGGGGGCTCATCGTTCCGGTGATCAAGAACGCCGACGAGAAGTCGATCCTGGGGCTCGCACGCGCGTCGCAGGACCTGGCCGAGCGCGCTCGGACCAAGCGCCTGAAGCCCGAGGAGATCCAGGGAGGCACCTTCACCGTGACCAACCCGGGCGTCTTCGGATCGCTCTTCGGCACGCCGATCATTCCGCAGCCCCAGGTCGCGATCCTCGGCGTCGGCACGATCGAGAAGCGGCCCGTCGTCGTCAACGACGAGAATGGCCAGGACGCCCTGGGCATCCGCACCGTCGGTTATCTCGCGCTGTCCTTCGACCATCGCCTGATCGACGGCGCCGACGCCGACCGGTTCATGGCGAGCGTGAAGAAGACGCTCGAGACCGGCGAGTTCGATCTCGGATAGCGCCTCGGACGCGGTTTCCGTCCGGCGGCTGTCACGGGCGGCCTGCGTCGCCATTTTCCTCGCAGCGCTCGTGGCGCGCGTCGCCACGATCGCCACGGCGGGATTCACGACGCCCCGGTTCGGAGACGCGCAGGCGTATCTCCTCGCGGCCCGGGCGCTGGTCGAGACCGGGAGCTATCCGAAAGAGACCGACTACCACTCCTTCCGGGCTCCGGGGTATCCGGTGTTCCTCGTCGCCGCGACTCTCGGCGACCCCGACCGCGTGGTCCTGGCAAAGCTCGCAAACGCCGCTCTCGGCTCGGCCTGCGCCGTTCTTCTGGCGGCTCTCTCGGCGCGTCTCTTTCGACGAAGGCGCGTTGCGCTCGCCACGGGGTTCGTGGCGGCGCTCGATCCCGCGCTGGTGCTGACGTCCGCCGACGTCCAGAGCGAGCCGCTCTTCCTGCTTTTTCTCCTCGCGGCCGCCTTCCTGCTCTCGGTGTGCCTGGATCGTCCGTCGTCCAACGCCGGCGTGCTCGCCGGCGGCGCTCTCGCCTTCGCCGCGCTGACGCGGCCGAGCGCTCTGGCCCTGGCTCCCCTTCTCGCCGCGCCGCTGGCCGACCGGAGATGGCCGCTCCGCGTCCGGGCGCACCTGGCGGGCTCGGCGGTTCTCGGGTTCGCGCTTCTCCTCGCGCCGTGGACGATTCGCAACACCGTCGTCTATCGCGATCTGGTGCCCGTCAGCGATCTCGGCGCCGTGAACCTCTACCTCGGCAACTCGGATCTGATGGCCCGGTTCTACTCGATCCGGACGCGCGCCGAGTACGACGCCTGGATCCTCGAGATGAAGCGAACCACCGAAGAAAAGCACGCCATCCTGCAGGCGCGGGGGATCGTGTCGCCGTCGCAGCGTTCGCGTGCGTACCTGGCGATGGCTCTCGAGGAGCGCCACCGCAATCCCGCGGCCACGCCCGCGCTCTTCGGCCACAAGCTCTGGGACTGGCTCCGCCCGTATCCGAACCCGCTGTTCTGGCCGCCCTGGATCGTGGCCTCGGTGGGCATCTTCTACGTCGTCCTGTACACGTTCGCCGCGCTCGGGCTGGTTCGATCGCCGCGCCCCGGAGCGAGCCTCTTCGCCGTGGCCGTGCTGCTGGTGGGCCTGGTCGCGCACCTGCCCTTCGTCGTGGTGTGGCGATACCGCATTCCGTACTGGGACCCGGTCCTGATCCTCTACGGCGTCTCCGGGGCGTTCGGCATCCGCTCCGCGCGCGATAGCATTTGAGAGTGGACGTCTCGGCGACGGTCCGCGGCGCGCGCGCCGCCGTCTACTGGCTCGCGAGCCCGTTCGATCGTTTCGGACGCCGCCTCGCCGGCCTTCCCACGCTGCCGCCCCTGTGGCTGCGCCGTCATGCCGGCGCGATCACGGCCTGGGAGAGGAGCGTGCGCGACACGGCCGGCTTCCTGGACCGCCTCGAGCTCGCATCCGACGCCGCCGTCGTGCTCGACGTCGGCTGTGGTCCCGGAGCCATGGTCGAAGCGCTGACGGAGCGGCTCCCGCCCAACGGGCGCTATGTCGGATTCGACGTCCACGCGCCATCGATTCGCTGGTGCCGCCGGAGGTGGTCGGGCGACTCGCGCATTCGCTTCGAGCTCGCCGCCGTGCGATCGGCCTATGGAGCCGCGGCGGGGCCGCCCGTGTCGAGCTACCGGTTCCCGTTGGAGGACGGCGAAGGCGACCTCGTGCTCGCCAAATCCGTCTTCACCCACCTGCTCGAGGCGGATGCCCGACACTACCTCTCGGAGATCCGCCGCGTGCTCGGCGCCGGCCGTCCCGCCGTCGTGACGGCCTTCCTGTTCGACCGCAATCACCGCGAGCTCGAGGCCGTGCGCCGCGCTTTTCCGTTCGAGGGCAACGGCGGCGCCGTCCGGCTCCGCCGGAGCGCCCGCCCGACCGCGGCGGTCGCCTTCGACCGGAACGCCTTCTGGAAGATGGTCGAGGACAGCGGCCTGCGCGTGGTCTGGCACTCGGCGGGTTTCTATCCGGGACGCTCCCGCCTCGATGCGCAGGACGTGCTCCTCCTCGGACACTGAGAATAGACTCGAGAGATGGAGGCCCTGGCTTCATCCTCGCGCGCGCCGGTTCGGGCCCGCTGGCTCGGCCGCGTCGCCTACGACGACGCTCTCGCGCTCCAGGCGGAGGCGGCGGCCCGCGCCTCCCGCGGCGAGGGCGAAACGTTTCTTCTCCTCGAGCACGAGCCGGTCATCACGCTCGGAAGAAACGCCGACCGCTCCGACGTGCTCTTGTCACCCGCTCGCCTCGCGGAGCTCAAGATCGCCGTGCGCGAGTCCAACCGCGGCGGCAAGGTCACGTACCACGGCCCGGGACAGCTCGTCGGGTACCCCGTTCTCAATCTGTCGCCCGACCGGAAGGACGTCAAGCGCTACGTGACGGACCTCGAGGATGTCTTGATCGGCGCGCTCGCCGGCTACGGCATCCGCGGCGAGCGCTCGACCCGCCGGGAGCGCGTGACTTCGGTGTGGGTGGGCAACGACAAGATCGCGGCGATCGGGATCCACCTCGCGCGGTGGGTCACGACTCACGGTTTCGCGTTGAACGTCACCGACGAACCGCTCGCGCACTTTCCGGGAATCGTGCCGTGCGGCATCACCGATGGAGGCGTAACGTCGATGGAGCGTCTCTTGGGGCGCCGCCTGGCCGTCGAAGAGGTGGCCCGCGCCGTGCTACCTCGTTTCGCCGCCGTCTTCGGCCGGGAGATAATCGCGCCGTGAAGTCCGAACTGCCGGTCGCGCCGGCCCCTCCGGCGTCGCGCCTCGCGCGGCCGTCCTGGCTGAAGGTCCGCCTCGACTCGACCGGCGAGTACGACGAAGTCCGCCGCATGATGCGCCGCCTCTCGCTGGTCACGGTATGCGAGGAAGCGCGGTGCCCCAACATCCACGAGTGCTGGGCCCGGGAGCGCACCGCCACCTTCATGCTCCTGGGCGACATCTGCACCCGCCACTGCGGTTTCTGCGCGGTCGGGAAGGGCAAGCCCGGCTCCGTCGACCTCGGCGAGCCCGAGCGCGTCGCCGAGGCCGCGCACGAGCTGGGCCTGTCGCACGCCGTCGTCACGTCGGTCAACCGCGACGACCTCGAGGACGGAGGCGCCGCGCACTTCGCCGCCACTATCCGGGCGATCCGGCGCCGCAACCCCGCGGCGACTGTCGAGGTCCTGATCCCGGACTTCCAGGGCAACTGGAATGCCCTCGCGGTGGTGCTCGCCGAAGCGCCCGAGATCCTGAACCACAACGTCGAGACCGTCCCGCGCCTCTACCGCCGCGTGCGGCCCGATGCGAAGTACGCGCAGTCGCTGGAGCTGCTGGCCCGCGCCGACGCGCATCGCAGGGAGCACGGCCTGCCGATGAAGACCAAGTCGGGCCTGATGGTCGGCCTCGGCGAGACGCCGGAGGAGCTGCGGGAGACGCTCTCGGATCTGCGCGGCGCCGGCTGCGACATCGCGACGGTGGGCCAGTATCTCCAGCCCTACGAGCGCCGGCTGCCGGTCGAGCGCTACTACACGCCCGAGGAGTTCGCCGGCATTGCCCGCGACGGCGAGGCGCTCGGGTTTCTGCGCGTTGAGTCGGGACCGCTGGTGCGGTCCTCCTACCACGCGCGGCGCGCGCTCGACGGCCCTGCGGCGTAGCCGATCCATGCGACCCGCTCGACGACTCGCGAGGCCGATGCTGGTCTGCGCGCTGCTGGCGGCCGCGGCTCCCCTCGCCGCGCAGACCCGGGGCGCCACGCTGACGAAGAAGCCCGATCCCGTCTACCCGGAGGACGCCTCCCAGAAGGACAAGCAGGGCAACGTCCTCTTCATCGGAAAGATCGACAAGAAAGGCAACGTCACCGACCTGCACATGGCGTCGGCGACGTCGAAGGAGTTCGTGGCGCCGGCCATGGATGCGGTCCGGGAGTGGAAATTCAAGCCCGCGATGCGCGACGGCAAGCCGATCGAGATCCCGTTGAACGCGGCCGTTCGGTTCCGGAAAACCGGGCCGCAGCGCGGCTTGATTCCCCTGCCCATCCTGGGCGACATCGCGGTGTATCCCGCCGACGCCTCGGGCGCGAAGACGGCGCCCGACGGATTTCCGATCCGCAAGGGAAAGGATCCAGCGCTGCGCGCCGAGGTCGTCCTCGACGTGGCGCCCCAGCAGCCCCGGACCATTGCGATGAAAGTCGAAGCGATCTCACCCTCGGGAAAGTCGATCCCGATCTTCCAGCCCCCGCTGGCCGTTCCACAACTCGTGACCGAGGTGACGTTCCCCGTCGTCGCGCAGATCGGCCCCGACTGGGAGGAGGGCGTCTGGATCCTTCGCTTCACCGCCGACGACAAGAACGCGGGCGGAGGACAGTTCTGGGTGGCATCGGATCCAGATCGCTTCTCGTTCGTCCTGCCCGTGGCGCCGCGATGAGGATTGCTGGCGCCGTTCTCGCCGCCGCGCTCCTGCTCTCGGTCGCACCGGCGGCGAAACCCGTCGAGCCCGCCTGCGCGGGATTCACGCCGCCGCGACGCGCTTCGACGCCGATCGTCACGCTTCCGGCGTCCTACACCGCGGCGCGCCTGGGCGGCGAAGTCGTGGACGAAGTCGTGATCTCCAAGGACGGCAACCTGGCCTCGGTCCGCCTCGTCCGGGCGCGAGTGGACCTTCTCGCGCCGTTCGGCGAGGTCGCCGTGAAGAACTCGACGTTCACCGGCGGCGCGATCGAGGGAAACCCGGTGGCCGTCCGGGGGCTCGTGTCGACCGTTCTCGGTACGGTCACCGCGGCCCGCGCCGAACCGGAGTACGACCTTCTGTGGGCGTACGTGCCCGAAGGATCTTCGAAGGAGGCGCGCTGGCAGCTCGCCGAGAGCGTCGACAAACTCACTCTCACGGGCCACGTCGGAACGCCCCTGCCGCAGGGCGCCGAGATTTTCGCGCGCTCCCCGTCCGGAGCCGAGAAGAAGCTGCTCTCCCTTCCCTCTTCCTCCGCACCAGTCGAGCTGCGGGAGACGGTCTCGACCGGGCGCTTCTTCGCCAAGAGCGGCGACTATCGGCTGGAGCTGAAGTCGGGAGGAAAGACGCTCGCGTACACCACGCTGACGATCGCGCCGGATTTCAAGAGTGCGATCGTCAACGCATGTAACCGAATCAGCTAGCCCGAAAACAATCTGGGCCGGGACACGAGGCCCCGGCCCGCACGCGATTCCTCCGGCCTCCCGGACGGCGTAGTTTGGCACGGACAGCCGGGTCGTGTCGACTGTCCCGAATTTCGGCCGAAGGCGCCGGCCGGCGGCGCGCCCGTCGACTATGACGTGAAGTCGCGAATGTCGCGGAACGGTGTCTCGCGGTTGGAGAAGTCGGGCCGGTAGTACCGGTTGGCGGTCTCGAGCTCCTGCTGGTAGCCGTTGGACAGGCCGTTGGCTTCGAGAGCCGCCAGAGCCTCGTCCCACTCGGCGGCGGTGATCGACCGGTTCAGCGCCGCGTACTTCGGATTGTCGGCCGCGCGGTGGATCGCGTAGTACTGGGCCATCAGCGAGATCGCGACGTTGGGCGACAGCGACTCAGAGATCCATGCCAGCGACTCCGCCACGCCCGCGACGCCGTTGGGCAGCACCAGCACGCGCACGAGCAAGCCGCTCTTCAGCAAGCCGTCCTCTCCGATCGTCAGGCGCGAACTCTTCTGCCGGTACATCTCGACCAAGGCCTCGCGCGAGCGCCGCGCATAGTCGGGAACCTTGGAGTAGAGCGCTCCGGCGGCCGAGTCGGCGTACTTCAAGTCCGGCAGGTACACGTCCACGACCCCTTCCAGAAGGCGCAGGACTTCGACGGAATCGTAGGCGTTGGTGTTGTAGACGATCGGAAGCCGCAGTCCCTTGCGGGCGGCGAGGAGAACCGCCTTCGCCATCTGCGGAGCAAAGTGCGTGGGCGACACGAACCCGATGTTGTGGCAGCCCTTCGCCTGAAGCTCCAGAGTCATCTCGGCGAGCCGCTCGACGGAGAGCTCGTTGCGTCGCTGCGTCTGGTAGTCCTGGCTGATCTGGTAGTTCTGGCAGTAGACGCAGCGCAGGTTGCAGTTGCCGAAGAAGATGTTGCCTGCTCCCTTCGTGCCCGAGAGACAGGGTTCCTCCCCGAAGTGGGGCGTGCAGGCCGAGACGACGGGATTCTCGCCGGACGCGCACGAAGCGAGGACTCCCGCGAGGCGGTCGTTGCCGCAGTCGCGCGGGCAGATGGTGCAAGCCTTCAGCAGCGCGTAGAGCTTCTCTACGCGTTCTTCGAGCTCGCCCGTTTCGAGCAGCGCCAGATAGCCGGGACCGTCCATCCGGGCGAGCTTAGCATTGGCCCGTGCGTGAATCCTGGAGGTCGCGCTGCATGCGTTGGCGCTTCAATCTCTTCCCGGCGTACAGAGGCACGGGGGCGCGCGTGGATTTCATATCCGAAGACTGGCGCGAAGTCCGCGTCCGCCTTCCCCTCTCCTGGCGGACCCGGAACTACGTCGGGACGATCTTCGGCGGAAGCCTCTACGGCGCCGTGGATCCGGTCCTGATGATCATGCTGATCCAGAATCTCGGGCCCGGATACACCGTCTGGGACAAGGCGGCCGCGATCCGGTTCTTCAAGCCCGGCCGAGCGACGCTGTACGCGACGTTCAGGCTGGACGAGGCCGAGCTCTCCGAGATTCGCCGGCTGCTCGAATCCGCGCCTTCCCTGGATCGCGTCTACACGGTGGAGCTGAAGGATTCCGCCGGAGTTGTCCACGCTCGCGTCGAGAAGACGATCTACATCCGGAAGAACGCCGCGAGCGACTAACCCCCGGCGAACTCCGCGGGCAGCCGCACCTCCTTCGCCTTCTTGTCGTCGCGAAGTCCCAGGAAGACCGGCTGGCGCAGCTTGCCGTCGGCGGTCCACTCCTGGAACGCGATTTGCGCGACCGCTCGCGGAGCCACCCAGGTGGCCTTCGGCTCGCGTGGTGGATTGACGAACGGCGGTTTCGCGACGGCCATCGGCGAAAGCGTCTTCGCCAGCGACGCGAGCGTCTTCTCGGTGAAGCCCGTACCGACTTTCCCGACGAAGCGCAGGTCCTTGCCCGCGTATGCGCCGAGCAGCAGCGCGCCGAAGTGCTGCCGGCCTCCGCGCGGAGGCGTGAAGCCCCCGACGACGAACTCCTCCTCCTGGTGGACCTTCACCTTGAGCCAGCGCCGGCTGCGTCCCTCTTCGTAAGGCGCCGACTCGTCCTTGGCCACGAGGCCCTCGAATCCGCGGCGTTCGGCGATGCGATACGCGGCCAGGCCGTTCTTCGCCAGGCGCCGCGAGAGAAACATCGCCGCCGACTCGCGGCCGAGAACGCTCGAAAGCTCCTCGCGGCGCTCGGCCTGCGGCCGCCGGCGCAGATCCCGGCCGCTTCGATAGAGACAGTCGAAGACCGCATAGGCCTGCGTGACGTCTCCTCGCTGCAGCAGCTGGAAGCGCGACACCTTCTTGCGATCGAACGCCACGACTTCGCCGTCGAGCAGCAGCGTGCGATCCCGCAGGCGCCCGACGGCGGCGGCCGCGGCCGCGAACGTCGCCGTGCGGTCGTTGCCGTTGCGCGAAAGAAGCGTCACGCGCTCGCCTTCCTTGTACGCGAGGACGCGATACCCGTCGTATTTCTCCTCGTAGATCCAGCCCGGCGCGTCGAAGGGTTCGGGCACGAGCGTGGCGAGCATCGGATGCGCGCGAAACGGGACGCGGTCGCTCAGAGCAAGCCTCTCCCGCGCTTCCCTTTCCCGCCGGGAAAGCCGCGTCGCTCGTCTACAATGGACGACGAATTCATGCGGGACATTCTGGCATGGGGCCTCGCGACCGAGGTGGTGGGGCTCGCCGTCCTCCCAATCCTCCGCGCCTTCTTCTCCAACCGCCGCGACGCGGCGCTGTTGTCGCGCCCGCTCGGCCTCGCGATCGTGGCCTACGTCGGCTGGGCGGGCTCGCTCGCGTTCCCCGCGCTCGGCTTCTCCAACGGCACCCTGCGGCTGTCGGCCGTCCTCGTGGGTCTCGTCGCCTGGCTCTGGGTCCGCCCGAAGTCGGCCGACCCCTCGGTCAAGGCTCCCGTCTTGGGGAGCGAAGAGAAGCTCGCGGCCGCGATCTTCTGGGGCGCGACCGCGGTCTTCCTGGCGATCCGCGCCGTCGGACCCGTGGTCCTGGGCGCCGAGAAGTTCATGGATCTCGCGTTCTTGAGCTCGCTCGCGCGCTATCCAGCGATGCCTCCGGCCGACCCCTGGATGTCGGGTTTCACGATCAACTACTACTACTGGGGATATCTGCTGGCGGCGGCCCTGGCCCGCATCGCCGACGTGCCCGCGATGACTGCCTACAACCTGGCCGTGGCGACGTTCGCGGGCTTTTCCTTCGCGGCCGCCGCCTGCCTGGGTCTCCGTCTCTCGCGCAGTCGTCTCGCCGTCGGACTCGCGGGCGCGGTCGCCACCGTCTTCTCGAGCAACCTGGTCGGCGCGCTTGACGCCTGGAACGCCCCGTTCGCGGTCGACTTCGACTACTGGCACGCCTCCCGAGTGATCGGACCCGAAGACTTCAAGACGATCAACGAGTTTCCGTTCTTCACGTTCTTCCACGCGGACCTGCACCCGCACCTGCTGGCGTTTCCGTTCTTCATCGCGGCCTTCGCCGTCGCCCACCGAATGATGGACATGGGACCCGAGCTGCTGTCGAGGCGCTGGCCGTGGCTGCTGCTGCCGGCGTTCGTGGCCGGCACCGCGCGTGCGGCGAGCCTCTGGAACCTGCCGGCGATGGTCGTTCTCCTCCTCGTCTCCGGCGTCCTGATCTCGACGCGGGGCGCGCGGCTGCCGACAATCGGCGGCGCCTTGGCCGGAACCATTCTGGGCGGCCTGACGGCGTTCGCATCCCTCGTTCTCTACTACCCCTACACGTCCTCCTTCCAGCTCGCCAATAACGGGCTGGGCCGGGCGACGATGGTCTCGGGCGCGCTCGAATTCCTCGGGGTCTGGGGCATCTTTTTCGCGGTGATCGGCGCCGCGCTCTGGCCCGGCGGCGACACGGATGCCGAGGACGTACGCCGCCGGCGGGGCTTCCGCCTCATCGTCGCGGCGGCGGCGTGCCTTCTCGCCGGCCTCCTGTCCGGGAGGCCCGCGCTTTCGATGCTCGGCTTTCTTTCCCTGCTCGTCGTGCGCGCTCTCTGGCGAAGCCTCCGAGCGCCCGACGGCGATTCCGACGGCGTGTTCGCCGCGTTTCTCCTGCTTCTCGGTCTCGCAATGGTCGCCGGCTGCGAGTTCGTCTACTTCAAAGACAACTACGGCAAGGACCTGCAGCGGATGAACACGATCTTCAAGTTCTACCACCAGGCCTGGCCGCTCATCGCAGTGGGCGGCGCCGTTTTCGCCGGGCGCGCGCTCGATGCCTCCGCCGGAACGCGCCGGCGGGTGCTTCGCGTCCTCTTCGGCGCCGCCGCGGCCGTGTCCCTTCTCTGGGCCGTCAACGTCTCGATATCGCGACTGCGACAGAAGGACGGTCCCCTTTCGCTCGACGCCGCGCTCCCGCTCGCGCGGCGCAATGCCGCCGACGCCGCCGCGATCGAGTGGTTGCTCAAGAACGCGTCGCGCGGCGACGTCGTCATGGAGGCGTCCGGCGATCCCTACACCGAGTTCGCCCGGATCTCCTCGCACACCGGAGTCCCCACCGTCATGGGCTGGGCCAACCACGAGGGACTCTGGCGGGAGAAGACGGCCACCGGGGGCCAGGTCATGGAGCGCCTCGGGCGGGTCAGGGACTTCTACACGAACCCGGATCCGAGGAGGGCGTGGGAGACGCTCCAGAAGTACCGGATCACGTACGTCGTTGTCGGCGACATGGAACGGCGCACGTATCCGGGCGCCGACCGCGTGGCCCGGATCCCGAACCTGCGCCTGGTCTACGACGGGCCCACGCGTGTGTACAAGGTCGAGCGCCCCCTGTGAAGATCCTGATGGTCCTGACCTTCTACCATCCGCATTGGACGGGGCTGACCGCGTACGCGAAGCGTCTGGCCGAGGCCCTCGTGCGGCGGGGTCACGAGGTCACGGTGCTGACCTCGCGTCACGTCGAGACGTTGCCGCTCGAAGAGACGATCGCGGGAGTGCGCGTCGAGCGCGTCCCGGTCGTCGGCCGCCTCTCCCGGGGTGTCGTGATGCCGGGCTTCGTCCCGGCGCTCTGGCGCCGGACGCGGGAGGTGGACCTGGTCCAGATGCACGGGCCGCTGCTGGAGGCGCCGTTCGTCGCCATGGCCGGCCGGACGCTCCATGTGCCGACGGTCTTCACCAATCACGGCGATCTCGTGATGCCGGCCGGAGCGTTCAACCAGTTCGTCGAACGCGGCGTGACCGCGGCGATGACCTGGGCGCTCGGGTGGACGGCCTGGATCACGACGCACAGCCGGGACTACGCCGAGAACTCCGAGTTCATGCGCCCGTTCCTCGAGAAGGTCAGCTGGATCTATCCGCCCGCGGAAATCCCGGCGCCGGATCGAGCGGAAACGGCCCGCTGGAAGAAGGAGCTCGGTCTCGAGGGCCGGCGGCTGGCAGGTTTCGCGGGGCGTTGGGTCGAGGAGAAGGGGTTCGACTTCCTCCTGCGCGCCATCCCCGACGTGGTCGCCGCGATGCCCGACGCGCATTTCGTCTACGCCGGCGCGGACGCGCACTACGAGAGGTTCTACGAGAAGTGCCGGCCTCTGCTCGACGCAGTCCGCCCCCACGTCACGATGCTCGGCCTGATCACGGACCAGCAGAAGCTCGCCAACTTCTACGCTCTCTGCGACGCGTTCGTGCTGCCCTCGCGCACGGACTGCTTTCCGAGCACGCAGCTGGAGTCGATCCTGTGCGGCACGCCGCTGGTTTCCTCGGACACGCCGGGTGCGCGGGAAGTCGTGCGCGTCACGGGAATGGGAGTCCACGTTCCGCTGGGCGATCCGCCGGGTCTGGCCCGGGGCATCGTCCGCGTCTTGCGCGACCCCGGAGCCTTCGTCCTTCCGCCCGAGCGCGTGCGCGCGATCTTCGACGTCGAGAAGTGCGCCGCGGAATACGAGGCGCTGTTCCGGGAGCTGGTCACGCGCCGGACCAGGGCCGCGGCGTGAGCCCGCGGATCGACGAAGCCGCGCTGACGCGGATGCTGGCGAACGAGGCGGACATGGCCGCCCGCCGGCGCGTGCGCGTGGTCCTGGAGTACCTCGACATCGGGCCCGACGACCTCGTCCTGGACTGCGGCTGCGGCCTGGGCTGGTTCCTGCACGTGATCGGCAAGCTGACCGCGTGCCGCCTGACGGGGACCGACTACGACGTGCCGCGTCTGGCGTCGGCGCAGCGCGCTCTCAACGGGCGCGCGCCGCTCGCCGCCTCCGACATCCTGGCCCTGCCCTATGCCGACGCGACCTTCGACAAGATCGTCCTCTCGGAGGTCCTCGAGCATCTGCCCGACGACGCCGGCGCGCTCACCGAAGTCGTGCGCGTCTTGAAGCCCGGTGGCCTCCTCGCCGTCACCGTTCCCAACGAGGACTATCCGCTGCTCTGGGACCCCGTGAACTGGACACGCGAATCGCTGGGCCTCAAGCCGATCACCCAGGGATTCTTCGGCGGACTCTGGACAGACCACAAGCGCCTGTACCGCCGCGCGGACATCGTCGCCCTCGTCCGGAGCGCAGGGATGGAGGTGGAAGACTCGCGGCAGTTCGTGCATCATTGCTTCCCGTTTGCGCACAACCTCGTTTATGGGCTCGGGATGCGGCTGGTCCAGAGCGGCCTCGTCCCGCAAGCGGATCGGTTCGCCTACGCGTCGAACACCGGCCGCTGGTGGAGCCCTTTGAGTCTCGGCCGCAGGGTCTTCGACGCGATCGACCGCTGGAACGATCCGGTGTCCGACGAGGGAAGGACCACCGTGATCCTCTCGGTCAAGGCGCGCAAGCCCGCGTCTCGCTGATCCATGAGCCGTTCCCGCGCCCGCCTCTGGCTGTTCGTGCTCCTCCTCGCGGGGGCCTGGCTTCGCCTGCGCGGCCTCAACTGGGACGGGAACCACCATCTGCATCCCGACGAACGCTTCATCTCCATGGTCGAGGAGAAGCTCGTCGGTCCGGGGAGCCTGCGAGGCTATCTGGACTCGAAGACCTCGAAGCTGAACCCCTACAACATCGGCCACGGCTCCTTCGTCTACGGCACGCTTCCGATGCTCCTGGCCCACTGGGCCGGAAAGCTCGTCGGCAAGACCGGCTACGACGGCACGTTTCTGGTGGGCCGCGTCCTGTCGACGATCTTCGACCTCGTCTCCGTGTGGCTCGTGTACCGCATCGCGCGCCGCTTCGCGGGACGCCGGACCGCGCTCGCCGCCTCGGCCTTGCTGGCGGGAAGTCCGCTGGCGATACAGCTCTCGCATTTCTGGACCGTCGACACGTTCCTGGCGACGTTCTCGACCGCGGCCCTGCTGAGCGCCGCGCGACTGGCGCAGGGCCGGCGGGACGCGGGGACGCTCGTTCTCGCCGCCGCCGCGACGGGGCTCGCCGTCTGTCT
>JBKOVK010000351.1:0-44398 GCA_046724475.1 Acidobacteriota bacterium
GATAGAGGATGTCGGCCGCAGCCAGGAGCACGCCCCCGGTGAAGCGCGACAACAGCAGCGAGACGCGGCCGATCGGGCGCGAGAGGTAGAGATCAATCGTGCCTTTCTCCTGCAGGCGCGGCACCAGGTGCGCCGTGGCAAACAGCGCCAGGAACAGGCCCACAAAGTAGAGGACGCCCGAGAAGGTGGACTCGAACCCCAGCACGAGCTTGTCGATCTCGATGTGGTTGTCGCCGACGTCCACGGACTGTCCGAACAGCTTCATTCCCGCCAGCGCGCCGTCCACGATGTCGAGATTGACCGCCGCCGCGAAAAGCAGGATGAAGATCGTGGAGAGCGCGAAGTAGGCGATCAGCGTCCAGCGCGCCGCCGCTTCGCGGAAAACCTCCTGGACGCTGGCCGTGAAGGCTCTCACGACGGCGTCTCCTTCTTCGGTTCCCCTTCGCGCACGAGACCCACGAAGACGTCCTCGAGGCTGGAGCGCACGGGAGAAAGCTCCTGGAGCATCGCTCCCGACGCGCGCAGGCGATCGACGAGCGCGTTCAAATGGCCGAGGTCGCGGGCCGTCAGATCGAAATGTCCGTTGACACGCTCGACCGAAGCCCCGGTCTCGCGGAACGCGGCGAGGAGCTTTTCGTCCACGCCGTCGGCCACGAGGCGATAGTGAGATCCCGTCGCCGTGAGATCCTCGATGCGTCCTTCGGCCACGACCTTCCCGGAGCGCAGGACGGCGACCCGGTCGCACATCCTCTCGATCTCCGAAAGAAGGTGCGAGTTCAGCAGAATCGCCTTACCCCTCTTCGCCTCTTCCTGGAGAAGGTCCCGGATCTCCCGACGCCCGACCGGATCCACTCCGTCCGTCGGCTCGTCGAGGAGCAGCACGTCGGGGTCATGGACCAGCGCCGCGGCGAGCCCGAGGCGCTGCGTCATGCCCTTCGAGAATTTCTTGACGCGAACGTCAGCCCATTCCGAGAGCCGCACGCGCTCGAGAAGCTCCGGCGCCCGCCGCGAGACGGAGGCGCGATCCAGTCCGGACATCCGTCCGAAGATCGACAGCGTCTGGCGTGCGGTCAGGTAGCCGGGGAAGCAGTGTCCCTCCGGCAGATAGCCCACCCGGCGGCGGCTCTCCGGCTCGGAGACCGGGCGGCCGCAAAGGAACCCCGAGCCCGCCGTCGGGCGCGTCAACCCGAGCAGAATTTTCACCGCCGTGGTCTTGCCCGCACCGTTAGGCCCAAGCAGGCCAAAGACTTGACCCGTCTCGACCCGGAAGCTCGCGCCGTCTAAGGCCCGGACCGTCCGCGACCCGAACCGCGAACGGTAGAGCTTCGACAGACCCTCGGCCCGGACCGGCGCTTCGCCCATCGATCGTGGAAACGAAAAAAGGGAAGGAAAGTTCGCTAGTCGGCTTTGGACCAGGGCGGCACGATGCCGTTCATTCGGGCATAGGCGATGGCCTGGCCCAGGTGCTCGTGCATATGGTTCTCGATGCGCACCAGGATCTGTCGCCCGGTCATCTCCTGACCGTACGCCTTGTACTTCCGGTCGAGGTCGGCGTCGGTGATCGCGGAAGCCGCGCTTTTCGCGTTCGCGATTGCCTTCTTCAGAAGTTCGACGATCTGAGCCTTGTCCGTAAGGGTGTTCTCGGACTCGCGCGAGATCCCTTCCATGCGCTTCATGCCGAGAAAGGTCGGACTCGTGGCGGCGCTGTTCGCCACGTGCACGAACACTTGGCCGACGGAGCGGACGTCCGGCGCCGGGCGCCACCCGTACTTGTCGGCGGGAAAAGCCTCGGCGAGCTCGACGAGCTTCTTGCCGACCGCGTCCACTTCGGCGGCATACTCGGCACGGAATCCCGCCGCGGGCGCAGCCATCGCCGCCGGAGGCCGCGCCGAAACCTGAGTGCTGGTCGTCGCGGGCGCCTGCGCGAGAACGAGCGACGCGCAAGCCCACGCCGCTAGACCGACGATCGAGATCGTTCGCTTCATGTCCTCTCCTTCCTGGAGCGTCAAAGTATATTGAGAACGTGCGGCGCCGCACCAAAGCCGCGGTGTGGATCCTGACGGCGGCGGGGGGACTTCTGGCGATCCTCTGGGGTTTGGAGAACCAGCTCCTCTACTTTCCGAGCCGGGCTCTGTCGGCGACGCCCGAAGCCTTCGGCCTGACCTCCGAGGAGCTCGCACTCACATCCGGCGACGGAGTGGCTCTCCGCGGCTGGCGTATTCGAGGCGATGGAAAGCGCGCGCTGCTCTTCTTCCAGGGAAACGCCGGCAACGTCTCCGATCGTCTCGACCGCGCGCGGACCCTGAACCGCCGCTTCGGGCTCGACGTTTTTCTCGTGGACTACCGAGGCTACGGCCGATCGTCCGGCTCCCCCGACGAAGAGGGCCTGTACCGGGACGCGCGCGCCGTATACGCCGCGGCGCTCCAGCGCGGGTTTCCGCCGGAACGGGTCCTCGTCTTCGGCGAGTCGCTCGGCTCCGCCGTCGGGATCGATCTCGCCTCCGAAAAACCCTGTGGCGCCGTCATACTCGAGACGCCGTTCTATTCGATCCTCGCGATGGCCCGCGTGCACTACCCGTTCGTGCCGCGCTTCCTGGTTCGGAGCCGCTTCGACAACGCCGCGAAGATCGGCGCGATCCCGGCGCCCAAGCTGTTTCTCGTCGCGGAGCGCGACGAGATCGCTCCGGCGACGCAGGGGCGCGAGCTCTACGAGCGCGCGCCGCAGCCCAAGACGCTTTTCGTCATCCCCGGCGCCGGCCACAACGACACGTATGTCACCGGCGGCGAAGCGTACTGGCGCGAGTGGGAGAGGTTCCTGTCCTCGCTCGACTAGGGCTTCTCCGCCAGCCGGTTGTATTTCTTCAACGCTTTCTGCAGCTCGTCGTGCGGCAGGGCGCGAACCGTGACCCCGTTGGCGCCCGTCATCGTCTCGGCACCGACCATTGCGTTGACGATGGCCTCCTCGACCGCCTGCACCGTCGCCGAAAAGAGTGGATTCATGCGGTCGTTGGGCAGCATCGTCGGCGTCACTGTCCCCTTGGTCGCCGCCGCACCGGGGTTGGCCGTGGAGAAGGCGATGAAGATGTCCCCGGATCCGTTCCCGGAGCTCGAGCCCGTCCGCGCGAGCCCCATCGTCGCGCGGCGTGCGAGGCGCTTCAATTGATGGGGTAGAAGCGGCGCGTCGGTCGCGACGACGATGATGATGGATCCGGAATCTTCGTCGCGAGTTCCTTTGCCGGCGATCTCGCGCCCGACGGGCACGCCCGCGATCAGGAGATCCGCCTTGCGGCCGCAGTTGCACTGGACGAGGGCGCCGACCGTGTAGCCACCGGCCGCCTCCGCAAGGCGGCGCGAGGCGGTGCCGATGCCTCCCTTGAATCCGTAGCAGACCATCCCGGTGCCGCCGCCGACGTTGCCCTCGGCGACGACCCCTTCGCGCGCCGAGCCCAGGGCTTCGTCGACATTCTCGGCCTTCACGTGGAATCCGTTGACGTCGTTCAGCTCGCCGTCCCAGGTTTCGGCCACGACGGGAAGCGACCACCAGTAGCCGCTCTGGTCCGCTCCCCCGTGGCGCACGCGCCAGGCGATCACGGCGTCGCGCACCGTGCCGACGCTGTGCGTGTTGGTGATCATCACCGGACCTTCGAGGAATCCGGACTCTTCGACCCAGGTCGTTCCGGTCATCTCGCCGTTCCCGTTCTGCGAGAACCAGCCCGCGAAGACCGGATCGTCGTTGGAACGTTCGCCGCGCGGAAGCACCGCGGTCACGCCGGTGCGGACGGGGCCCTTGCCGACCACGAGCTTGCCCTCTCCGCGGATGATTGTGCTCTCCCCGACCTCGACGCCCTTGACGTCGGTGATCGCGTTGAGGGGCCCCGGCGTTCCGTCGAAGGGCACGCCGAGGTCGCGTGCCCGAGGCTTATTCGCCGCGCGGAGATTCAGAGCGAGCAGTCCAAGAGCTAAGGTGGCGTAGACAGTCTTTCGCATGGCCGAGAGTCTAATCGCCCCGGACCTGGGACCTCGGACTTGGGACCTGCCACTTACTGCGGCGCCGGCGACGGCGTGCCGACGTCCACGACCCACTTCCAGCTTCCGTCGGGCTGCTTTTTCCAGACCGAGCAGTACTTGCCGTAGCGCGTGATGGGATTTCCGTCTTTGTCCTTCGAGCGCAGCTCGTAACTGCCGAGGGTGTACCCCAGGTCGCCGGATGCGGCGGCCTCCGCCTTGTTCGGCTTCCAGGTGAGCGTCGTGCCCGGCGACAGGCCGGCGAACTGTTTGCGGATTCCGTCGGCGCCGGTCACGGGATTCTCGTTGGCGGGCAGCATCACGGCGTCGGGATCGGCGTACTTGACGAACGCCGCGGCGATGCCGATCTTCTGCGCCGCGTCGGAAAACCCGGCGTCGGTTCGCATCAAATCGGCCCTGTCTTTCGCCGAACCTTGCTCCGCCGCCGAAGCAAACGCTGCTGCGGCCGTCAGCATCGTCCACACCACGCACCCAAGCCGTCCAACCCGCATGCCGCGCCTCCTTTCCGGCCCCGAATTATCGGTGAGGATCCCGATCCCCGTCTTCGGCTTTTCCTCGGTGTGGTAGAGAAAGCAGGCATGACGGCGGTCGGCATCTTCGGGTTCGGGCGGATCGGCCGAAATCTCTTCCGCGTCCTTCACGAGCGGGAGGACATGCGTGTGGCCGCCGTAGCGGATCTGGCGGAGCCGGCGGGGCTCGCGTATCTCCTCAAGCTCGATACCCTCCTCGGCCGCTTCCCCGGCGAAGTCGCCGCGAAGGACGGCAGCCTCGTCGTGGACGGCCGGAGGATCGCGCTCATCACCGGCAAGGATCAGCCTTCAGTACCGGACTGGGCCGCCCTCGGCGTCCACACGGTCTTCGAGGCGACGTCGCGCGGCCGCACGCGCGCCGAGGCGGAGGCGCACCTGAAGGCCGGTGCCCGGAGGGTGATCCTAATGGCGCCGCCGCTCGAGCCCGCGGACGTCACGCTCGTCGCCGGCGTCAACGACGACGCCCTATCGGCGAAGCAGCGGATCGTCTCCAATGCGTCCTCGACGGTGCACTGCCTCGCCCCGGTCCTCAAAATCCTCGACGACGCATTCACGACGCGTCGGGCGATCTTCACCACGATCCACTCCTACACGAGCGCCCACCACCTCGCGGACGTGCCGGCGGAGGACAAAAGGCGCGGACGCGCGGCGGCCGAGAACATCATTCCGCAGGAGTCCCGCTCGCCGGCGATGATCGCGGAACTGCTGCCGGCGCTCGCTCCGCGCCTGACCGGATACGCGATGAACGTGCCCGTGTCCAACGGCTCGGTCGTGGACCTCGTGACGTGGCACGAGAAACCCGTGACCGCCGCCGCCATCAACGACGCGTTGAGGTCTGCCTCCCAGGACCCGCGCTGGAACCGCATCCTCCGATTCGAGACCGAGCCGATCGTGTCCTCCGACGTCGCACGCACGCCCTTCTCCGCCACGTTCGACTCGCTCGCCACCATGGCGCTGGGGGATCGCGTCTCCAAGACGCTCTCCTGGTTCGATTCGGGTTACGGCTACGCGCACCGCGCAGTCGAGCTCGTGGCGCGTTTCGCCGCCGCGGAGGCAAAGGCGTGACGGCGCGCGTCGGAATCAACGGATTCGGCCGGATCGGCCGGACCGTCTTTCGCATCCTCGCCGACCGCCGGGATGTCGCCGTTGCCGTCATCAACGATCTCTACGACAACGACCACCTTGCCTACCTCTTGAAGTACGACACGGTGATGGGTGTCTTTCCCGGAGACGTGAAGACCGATGCCGAGAGCATGACCGTCGACGGCCGCCGCACCGAGATGACCTCCGAGAAGGACCCGTCGAAGATCCCGTGGAAGAAGCACGGAGTGGACATCGTCATCGAGTCCACGGGCAAGCTCCTCACGCGAAAGGACCTCGAGAAACATCTCGCGGCCGGTGCCAGAAAGGTGATTCTCACCGTTCCGGCCAAGGACGAGATCGACGCGATGATCGTCGTCGGCGTCAACGACGGCACGCTCTCCCCGTCGCACCGTCTGGTCTCCAACGCGTCCTGCACGACCAACTGCCTGGCTCCGCTCGCGAAGATCCTCGACGACGCGTTCGGCATCGAAGAGGGCCTGATGACTACGATCCACGCCTACACCAACGACCAGCGCCTCGCCGACGTCCCGCACAAGGACCTGCGGCGCAGCCGCGCCGCCGCCGAGAACATCATCCCGACGACGACGGGAGCCGCGCGCGCCGTCGGTAAGGTCCTGCCCAATCTCGCGGGCAAGCTCGACGGGATGGCGATGCGCGTGCCCGTGCCCGACGGCTCGATTGTGGACCTGACCTGCCGGGTCCGCGCCAAACCGTCCGCCGCCGACGTCAACGCTGCCGTGAAGAAGGCGGCCGACGGTCCGCTGACCGGAATCGTCGAGTACAGCGAGGTGCCGCTGGTCTCTTCGGACATCATCGGCAACCCGCACTCCTCGATCTTCGACGCGCTCTCGACCCGGGCCGAACGCGACGGCTACGTCAAGGTCGTCGCGTGGTACGACAACGAGTGGGGCTACTCGTGCCGCGTCGTCGACCTGCTGGATCGGCTCGCCGCCCTGGGATCGTGATCGCCGCCTTCGTCCTCGCGGCCGCGCTGACGCCCGGCCAGGTGACCGAAAAGATCGTCTGCAAGGAAACCCCGGACCAGAGCTACGCGCTCTACCTTCCTTCCGGCTACTCCGCATCGCGGGCTTGGCCCGTCCTGTATCTGCTCGACGCCCGCGGCAACGCCCTCGCGCCGATCGAGCGCTTTCGCCCCGCGGCCGAGGAGTTCGGCTGGATCCTGGTCTCCTCGTACAACTCGCAGAGCGACACGAAGGACGATCCGAACACGCCGGCGATACGCGCGATGTGGAAGGACACGCACGCGACACTCGCCCTCGACGAGCGCCGCACCTACGTCGGCGGTTTCTCGGGAGGGGGCCGCGCCTCCGTCGGGATGGCGCTGGCTCTCCCAAAGGTGTTTGCCGGCGTCATCGGCTGCGGCGCAGGCTTCCCCGACGCCTCGGCGCCGGTCCGCCAGGCCCCCTCGTTCGGATTCTTCGGAACGGTCGGCGACCGCGACATGAACTACTACGAGATGCGCTCCCTCGACGAGAAGCTCTCGGCGATCAAGGCTCCCCATCGCATCGCGTTTTTCGACGGGCCGCACCAGTGGGCGCCGGAGCCCGTCGCCCGCGCGGCGATCGTCTGGATGGAGCTCGAGGCGATGAAAGCCGGCACGCGACCCCGCGACGCCGAGCGGATCGCGTCGCTCTACGCCGACGCCTCGTCCGCGGCCCGCGCCGCCGAGACCGGAGGACGGGAGGCGGAGGCGGCGGCGCTGTACGCGCACACGGCCGAGGACTTCCGGGGACTCATCGACACCGCCGAGGTCGAGTCCGCCGCGAAACGCCTGGCCGATTCGCCGGAGGTCCGGAAGGCCGTGAAGGAGGCCCGCGCGCGCGACGAGCGCGATCGCGCGACGCTCTCGCGCCTGGCGGGAATCGTTCGCCACGCGGCGGAACCGTCGGAAGTCCCGGCGCCGGGATTCGTCGCGGCCCAACTCGGAATTCCGGCGCTTCGGAAGAAGGCGGCGTCCGATCCGTCTCCCGAGGAGCGGCTCTCGGCCGAGAGGATCCTGGCGAACCTGCGGGCCCAGACCGGCTTCTATCTCCCGCAGCAGATGCTCGACAAGCGCGAGCTCGCGAAGGCCCGGATGCTCTATTCCGTGGCCGGCGAGATCGACCCCGAAAACCCGAACGTGGACTACAACCTCGCGGCCGCCGCTGCGCGGTTCGGGGACGCCTCGCAGGCGTGCAAAGATCTCGATCGCGCCGTCGCCAAGGGCTTCCGCCGCTTCGACTTCCTCGAGAAAGACAGCGACTTCGAGCCGATCCGATCCACGCCCGCCTTCCGCGGATGGCTGGCGCGCGCGGATCCTCGCGTCACCCCTGCGCCAGGACCCTGAGCCGAGCTCCGGTTTTCCGGCGCATCTTCCAGATCACCAGCGCGGCGATCGCCCAGGGCAGCGCCGCCGCCGCGGCATAGACCATCGCCGCCGCCGAGCCCGCCAGAAGCGGCAGCGCATCGCGCAGCGCCTTCGAAAGCGGCGCGAGCGCCCCGTCGCGCAGGAAGACTGCGGGCTCGGCCAGTTCCACCGCGATCGTAGACAGCGCCGTCTGCCGCTCGTAGTAAAGCCTCTGTCCTTCGAGCGCCTCGATCTCCTCGATGAGGCGCGAGAGCTCCTTTTCCGCGGCGACGAGATCGGCGAGGTCGGCGGTCTTCGTCCGGAGAATGTCGGTCAGTCTCTGCCGGGCCTCGCGTTTGGCCGACAGCCTCGCCGCGAGGTCCGCGTATTCCTTCGTGACGTCGCGGGTCTCGACGTTCGCCGCCCCGACGCGGCCGAGTGCCTTGAGCTCGCGAAACGCCGCGTCGAAGCGGCCCGCAGGAATGCGCAGCGTCAGCGTGCCCCTCTGGCGTCCGCCGGGATCCCGCGCCACGCGGGAGTCCGCGAGATAACCACCGTGGGCTTGCGCAATCGCCACCGCCCTTTCCGCCGCATCGGGATACGAGGCCACCTCGACGGAGAGTGAGGCCGTTCGGACGAGGCGGTGGGCTTCGAACATCGCCGCCAGCGCTTCGCCCGCAACGCCGGAGGCTCGCGGTCGCGCCTCGCGCACGGCGAGCGCAGGCAGGCGCGCGGCCGCTGCGTCGACGGTTTCACTCTCCGAGCGATACGCGCGGCTGGTCACGACGAGACCGCCGATGACGGCGACGACGAGCATGGCCGCGGCGGCAAGGCGTCGCGGCAGACAGGTACGGTCCATCCTCGCAAGTCCTCCGGAAGGTGGGAACCCGCGCGTCGCGGAAGGTTCCCGGCGCCCGCCGCCATATGATTCCGGAACGAGAACGATGGACGCGCCAGCCCGAGAGCGCCCCCGCGCGGTGACGGTCATCGGATGGACGTGGCTCGTCATCGCCTTGCTCCGCCTCGGCAACGGGTTGCTGGGCTGCTTCGTGTGGCATTTCGGCGGCCTCGATCAGGGGATCCCGTTTCTTCCGTTGGACTCCTTCAAGGCCGCCCGCGCATTGGGCGCCGACGAGGTGCTGCGCCACGGCTCGACGATTTTCGCGATCCAGATCGTCGTCGCGTCGTCGGTCGCGTACCTCGCCTGGTCGCTGCTGCGGATGAAGCCGTGGGCGCGAAGAGTGATGATCGCCGTGGCTTGCCTCGGAGTCCTGGCGACACTCGCCATCTCCGCATTCGTCGCCGCGGTGACCCTCGCGGCCGCCCGCGAAGCCATCTCGGGCGCGGCTGAGGCCAGGGTGGCGGGCCTCGCGGCCGCGGGCGTGATCGGCATCGTCGGGCTCCTCCTCTTCGGCGGCACCATCTACCTCCTGCGGCGCGCCGACGTACGGGCCGCATTCGGGACGCGCGCGGCATGAGCGGCGCCGACCTCGGCGCGGAAGAGTCGGCGGCGCAGCTTCGCGCCGCGGTCGAACGTCTCGCCGACGGCTTCGAGAGCCTTCCTTCCGCGGATGCGCGTTCCGTGGACTCCGGAGAGATCCGGCGCATCCTCGACGAGACGGCGTCGCGCCTCCACGACAACTTCCCGTACTTCCACCCGCTCTATGCGGGCCAGATGCTCAAGCCTCCCCACCCCGTGGCCCGCCTCGCGTACGCGCTCTCGCTCTGGATCAATCCCAACAACCACGCGCTCGACGGCGGACGCGCGAGCTCGGCGATGGAACGCGAGGCGGTGGCCGCTCTCGCGACGATGTTCGGCTGGGACACTCACCTCGGCCATCTCTGCGGCGGCGGGACGATGGCCAACCTCGAGGCCCTCTGGGTCGCGCGGGAGCTCCATCCGGGCGCGGTCGTCGTGGCATCGTCCCAGGCGCACTACACGCACTCGCGGATCAGCGCGGTCCTGGGCATGCCGTTCGAGCCCGTGGAATGCGATCGGCGCGGCCGCATGGACGCCGACGCTCTGGAGGCGCGACTGGCGCGCGGCGGCGTCGGCACGATCGTCGCGACCCTGGGAACCACCGCCACCGGGTCGGTCGATCCGCTCCCGGAGATCCTGGGGCTGGCTCGCCTCCACGGCGCGCGGGTGCACGCCGACGCCGCGTACGGCGGCTACTTCACGCTCGCCGGCAACCTCGAGCCTCCGGCCCGCCGGGCGTTCGACGCGATCGGGCAAGCCGACTCGATCGTCATCGATCCTCACAAGCACGGTCTCCAGCCCTACGGATGCGGCTGCGTGCTCTTCCGCGATCCCTCCGTGGGCCGCTTCTACAAGCACGACTCGCCGTACACCTACTTCTCCTCCGCCGAGCTCCACCTCGGCGAGATCAGTCTCGAGTGCTCGCGCCCCGGCGCTTCCGCCGTCGCGCTGTGGGCGACCCAGCGTCTGTTTCCATTGATGCGCGGTGGAACGTTCGCGAGAGGCCTGGAAGCCTCGCGCGAGGCGGCGCGCGCGCTTCATGCGGATCTTGCGGCCGATGGGCGGTGGACGCCGGCGTTCGAGCCCGAGTTGGACATCGTGGTGTGGGCCGTCTGCGAAAAGAGTCCCGCCGAATCCTCCGCCCGCGCACGGCGCGTCTTCCAGGAAGCCGCGAAGCGGGATCTCCACCTGGCCCTGGCGGAGCTTCCGGGTATCTTCTTCGGCCTCGACACCGAGCGCGTGACGTGCCTGCGCTCGGTCCTCATGAAACCCGAGCACCGGGAATGGGAGCCGCGGATCCGGCAGATTCTCGCCGAGGCCTGCGATGCCGCGCGATGACCGTCGGGCGCGTCCATTGCATGGGCCACCGGTCGAACGACTGACGAAGGAGCCCTTCATGAAAGACGCATCCCCCGGATCCGCCGAAGCGCCCCGCCCTCCCGTCCCCCCGTTCACCCGCGAGACCGCCATCCAGAAAGTGCGGCTGGCCGAAGACGCCTGGAACACGCACGACCCGGAGAAGGTCTCGATGGCCTACTCGCCCGACTCGCGCTGGAGAAACCGCGCCGAGTTCTTCAGCGGCCGCCCGGAGATCGTGGCGTTCCTGAAACGCAAGTGGGCGAAGGAGCTCGACTACCGGCTCATCAAGGAGCTCTGGACGTTCGCGGACAACCGCATCGCCGTGCGGTTCGCGTACGAGTGGCACGACGACTCGGGAAGCTGGTTCCGCTCGTACGGAAACGAGAACTGGGAGTTCGACGAGCGCGGCTACATGCGCGCGCGGCATGCCAGCATCAACGACCTTCCGATCAAGGAGGCGGACCGCAAGTACCACTGGCCGCTCGGGCGGCGGCCCGACGGACACCCCGGCCTGGGCGACCTCGGCTTCTGAAGCGCGGAATCTACCTGCGGCTGTAGCGCTCGCGCATCGCGTCGAGGCGTCCGCGAATGCCGGCGACCCTCTCGGCCGCCCCGGGCGTCATCGCGATCGCCTTCTCGACGTTGGCGAGGATCCTCGGATTCTGCTGATCGCGACGCAGGTCCTCGATGAACGGCGAAAACTTCGCCCAGACGAAGAGCGCTTCTCCGCCCGACTCGAAGAAGAGGTTCGGGTGGAGCACGCCGTGCGCCACGAACGCGCAAGCCATGTCCCAGTAGCCGGTGACCATTCGGTAGCTCGTGTTCTCGGGCCCGTTCGTGCTCGCCACCGTCCGCACGTCGTCGAAGGAGCGCGGAAAGAACTGGGTGCGGAACCACTCGCGCGCGGCCCGCAACTTCTCCTCGCGACGCAGCTCGTACAGCCGCAGCACGAGAGCCGCATCGTCGTAGGTCGGGGGGATTCGAGCGGACATCGCAGCCTCCATCGCTCCGAGCATGCGAATCCTACCGCGCCGACGCGAGGGGTATAATTGGAGTCGAAGAAGCTTCGAATGTAGAGCACACCGGGCCCTGTCGGCCCGCCATCCAGTCCAACAACCCCTTCCAGAGGACGCGCCGCCGCGATGTCGCGCGGGCGGCGCCCGGCGGCCGCTCCGAGGAGAAAGGAGCCCCTGTGGAACTCGTGACGATTCCCCGCCCCGCCCATCTCGGTCGATGGATCTTCCGGATCGCTCTGGGCCTGGCGGTCGTGCTGTTTCTGACGTCGGCCATCGTGTTCATCAATCCCGGCAACGTGGGCGTCCTGATTCACCGGACCGGCGGCGGCGTCGACCCGAGGCCGCTGCCCGTCGGCTATCGCTTCCGGTGGCCGATCCTCGAGGAGATCGTGGAATACCCGGTCTACATGCAGACCCTCGTCCTGACACGGTCGGAGCGGGAGGGCAACGCCTACAACGAAGAGATCAACGTCAACTCGGTCGAGGGCCAGCCCATCAGCTGCGACGTCTCGCTGTCCTTCGAGCTCGACCCCTCCAAGGTGCCCTTTCTCTACAGCTCCTTCCGGACGGAGATCCGGCTGATCACGCACGGCTTCGTCAAGCAGGCGATTCGGCAGGCGCTCCAGGAGACGGTCGGCCGTTCCGAGATCGTCAACTTCCTCGGCAAGGAGAAGGCCCAGGCCGTCCGCACGACGCAGGAGGATCTGCAGAAGCGGCTGGGGCCCTACGGATTCCTGGTCAAGCAGTTCACGCTGAACGAGGTCCGCGCCCCCGAGTCCATCGTACGGGCGATCGAGGCCAAGAACACGATGGCGCAGGAGGCTCTACGCGCGCAGAACGAGCTTCAGAAGAAACAGTTCGAGGCGCAGCAGAAGATCATCGAAGCCGAGGGCGACGCCAAGTCGACGCTGACGCGCGCCCGCGCACAGGCCGAGTCCAACCAGCTGCTCGCGGCCTCGCTGACCGCGCCGCTCGTCGAGTACCGGCGCATCGACAAGTGGAACGGCCAGCTGCCGCAGGTCTCGGGCCAGGCCACCCCGTTCCTGAACCTGACCAAGTAAACCGGCGGTTTCCGCATCCGACGCGGCCGCTCCCGCGGGCGGCCGCGCGACGGCGCGGATCTCAGCGCAAGGCCGCGGCGGGCCGAGCCTCGAGCTCCTGCAGCAGCCGGCCCATATTCCAGCTATCCCAGCCCTCCACGATCTTCCCGTTCGCGAATCGAATCCAGCTCATTCCGCGAAATGTCGCCTTCTTCCCGCTGGCCGGGATACCGAGCTCGCCGCCCCGGTGCGTGCCGGTCGCCGACCAGCGCACGACGACCTTGTCGCCCTCGGAGATCACGTCTTCGACCCTCACGGCGATGTCGGGGAACGCCGCCAGCAGGGCCGCGCGCGCGGCGAGAAAGTCGGCTGGGCTGCGCACCTCGCCGCCTTCCATGTGGCCGTCGCACACCTCCGCCATCAGCTCGCGCACGGTCGCGTCCTTGCGGTCATTCCAGACCTCCTGGAACCATCGTCTTGCCAGAGCTGCGTTGGGCGTCATGGGCGCTCCTTTCTGTATGCGTTCGTCATCGGGCGATCAGAACCGCCACGTCGTGGTCCTCCCTTGCGACCGTCACGGCATCGGCCTTCCCGTCGCCGTTCAAATCGGTGAGGAGAACGCGGTCGACCTTGCTGCCGACAGGCACCTGGACCGTGCGCGAGGGCGAAAGGCCGTCGGGCCCGCCGAACGACACGGTCAGGTCCGCGGACGCGTGGTTGGCCGTCGCGGCGTCGGCATAACCGTCGCCGTCGATGTCGCCGGCGGCGACGTCGAAAGGTCCGCGGCCCGTGGCGATCCGGGTGCCGAGACGGAAACCGCCGCGGCCGTCGCCGAGCAGGAACGTCAGCGCGTCGTCGCTCGCGTCCGTGATCTGGCCCGAGTAGTTGTTGATCGCCAGGTCGAGCTTGCCGTCGCGGTTGAGGTCCGCGATCGCCACCACGAACGGCGCGGGTCCGGCCGCGATCGGCGGCTGCGCGCGGAAACCTCCGCGCCCGTCACCGATCAGCACCGTGACCACACCGAGCTCGTAGCTCGGCGCGACGATGTCGCATCGGCCGTCGCCGTCGAGATCCCGCGTTCGCAGATTCCGGTAGGGCTTGCGCCCCACCTCGATCGGCGTGCCGGGACCGCGGAAGCCGCCCTTCCCGTCGGAGAGGACGAGCGTGAGCCGATTCTCGCCCCAGTCGTCGACGATCAGGTCCAGCCAGCCGTCGCCGTTGGCGTCGCATGCGTCGATCGTGTGGGGGTGGGGTTTGGAATGCACCGTCAGCGGAGATTGCGGGAAGGGACGGAAGCCGCCGTGCCCGTCGCCCTTCAGCAGCGTCACGCCGCTCGTCTCGTGGTTGGGGATCGCGAGGTCGATCGCCCCGTCCCGGTCGAGATCGACCGCGAGGACCTCGGCGGGCTGCTGGCCCGAGGGAAAGCGACCGGCGACGCGCAATCCTCCGGCGCCGTCGCCCCGCAGGATTGTGACGTCGTTGCTACCGTCGCTCGCGACCGCGACGTCTTTCTTTCCGTCGCCGTCGAAGTCCGCGGCTGCGACGGCCTGTGGCGAGCTCGCCGACCCCATCGGAATGTGAACCGGAGCCCGGAACGGTTGTCGTGGCGGCAGCGGAGTGGGAGCGAACGAAGGCAGCGCGAGAACCATCGCGGCGGAAATCACGCCTTCCCCTCAAGGAAGGCGGAGGCGTTGTCGCGTGCAAACTGCTGAAAGGACCTCGGGCGCAGGCCGGTCACGCTCTGCACGGCGTCGGACACGGCGGAGCCGTACCCTTCCCGGAAGGAGGCGAAGAGCAGCAGCATGTCGTCGACCAGCCAGCGCGGCACGCCTCCCCCGAGCATCTGCTTCTTCGCGTATTCGGGGGGAACGTGGACGTAGGAGATCTTTCGGCCGATCGCCTTGGAGATCGCGTCGGCGACGGCGTCGAACGACAGCGCCTCGGGCCCCGTCAGGTCATAGATCTTGTGCTCGTGGCCGTCCTCGGTCAGCGCGCGAACCGCCACGGCCGCGACGTCGCGCGTGTCTACCATCGCGACCTCGCCGGTTCCCATGGGCGCCGAGAAGCTGCCGCTCGTCGCGACGGATGGCGCGAAGGACAGCGTCTGCTGCATGTAGAGCACCGGGCGAAGAAACGTGAATCCCAGACCCGACGCCTCGATCTGCTTCTCGGTGGTCCAGTGCCACCTCCCGATCTGCGTGGCGGCGTCGGGACCTCCCGCGACGGAGATCTTGACGATGCGCGCCACGCCCGCCCGCTTGCACGCCTGGACGACGTTGCCCTGCAGCGTGACCTGCTCCGGGTCGGCCGGCGAGAGAAGAAAAACGCGATTCACGCCCGACAACGCGCGATCGAGCGTGTCCGGACGGCCGAGGTCTCCCACCGCGATGTCCACGCCGGGCAGGCGCAGGCTGGACGCGTGCGCCGGATCGCGGACGAACGCGCGGACCGGTACGCTGTCCGACGCCAGCTGACGGACGACTTCGCGCCCGACCTTGCCCGTGGCGCCCGTCACCAGGATCACGATTTCCTCCTCCTCGAGCGAGTCAGAGGCGTGCGATGCGTGGCGGAATCATTTCACAGCCGGAGTGAATCGACTAGATGACGAGCAGCACCTTGCCGGACGTGGCTCGCGACTCCAGGGCGCGGTGCGCGGCGGCGGCCTCGGAGAGCGGGAACTCCCGGTCGATCCGCACGGTGAGTCGCTTGTCGCGAATCCAACCCAGGACGTCGCCCGCGCGCCACAGCAGCTCCTCCCGCGTCGCGATGTAGTGGGCCAGGGTCGGACGGGTCAGAAAGAGCGAGCCGCGCTGGGAGAGGACCTGCGGATCCAGAGGAGGCACCGGGCCGCTCGATTGTCCGAACAACGCCAGCATGCCGCGGCGTGCGAGGCTCCCCAGGCTCTTCTCGAAGGTCGTCTTTCCGACCGAGTCGTACACGACCTCGACCCCACGGCCCGAGGTCAATCGTTTGACCTCGGCCTCGAAGTCCTCTTTCGTGTAGTTGATCGTGGCGTCGGCGCCGGCTTCTTTCGAGAGAGCCGCCTTCGCGGGATTGGAGACCGTGCCGAACACGCGGGCGCCGCGCATCTTCGCGATCTGCGTCAGGAGCAGTCCCACACCTCCGGCCGCCGCGTGCACCAGACACGTGTCGCCGGGCTTCAGCGGGTACGTCGAACAGGCGAGGTAGTGCGCCGTCATTCCCTGGAGCATCGCCGCCGCGGCGACGCGGGTCGGCACGCCATCGGGAATTTTCACGAGGCGCGACGACGGAACGACCGTCATTTCGGCGTAGGCCCCCGGCTCCATCGCCCAGGCCACGCGGTCGCCGGGAGAAAGGTCCGCGACGTCGGGCCCGACCGCTTCGACCGTACCGGCTCCCTCCCGGCCGAGAATCGCGGGCATCGCCATCTCGTAGAGACCCGTGCGGTGGTACACGTCGATGAAGTTGACGCCGGCCGCCTCGACACGGACGAGCACGTCGCCGGACTTCGGAGTGGGTTCGGGAACGTCCTCGGAGACGAGGGCTTCGGGACCACCCCGCGCGTGGACACGAACCGCCTTCATGGGTCGGCGCTAATTGACGGTCTCGTCCTCTTCGGAGTCTTCCGTCGGCGACGGGGAGGCGTGGTGATGGACCAGCCGCCACTCACCGTCCACGCGCCCGAAGAGGTTCGTGGCCTGCATGCGCGCCGCGTCGGCGGTGCCGTTGCCGCCGAAAGGCGTGATGACCTCGACGCACGTGACCCAGGCCAGGTCCCCCGCCACCGCGATGCGGACGTCCTCACAGGCGACGGTCCACGGCCTCGAGTTCGTGAAGATGTTTTCCCACGAGCGCTCGATTTCTTCCCAGCCGTCGAGGCGGTGCCAGCCGGGGTGGACGCAGCTGGCGGACTCGTCGTGGAGCCAGATTTCCGCCATGGTTTCCACGTCCCGGGCCTCCAGGGCCTTGTAGAAGGCCACGTTGGCGGCGGCGACCGCTGTCGCGTCGGACGTCACCCTCTTACCATATACCGAGCATGCCTCCGGACACCGACATCGGCGGTCCGGGCGGGGACCGGTTCCCCGCCACGCGGCGATCGGCCGTCCTCGCGGCGCAGAGCGAGGACCTCGTCGAGCGCGAGCGCGGCCTCGCGACCATCGTCGAGTCGTACTGGAAGCCGGTCTACAAGTACCTGCGCGCGCGTTTCGGCGAATCCAACGAGGATGCGAAAGACCTGACGCAGGGTTTCTTCACGCGCGCTCTCGAGAAGGAGTTCTTCGCGGGGTACGACCCGGCCAAGGGCAGCTTCCGGACTTACCTGCGCGTCTGCCTGGACCGATTCGTCGCAAACGAGAAGAAGGCCGCAGCGCGGGCGAAGCGCTCGCCGGGCTCGGCGCTCCTGCCTCTGGACTTCGACAGCGCCGAGGGTGAGCTCGCCATGAAGGAACCGCCCGACCATCTGACGATGGAGCAGTACTTCCACGCCGAGTGGGTGCGGAGCCTCTTCGCCCTGGCCGTCGACAAGTTGCGCGAGGAGTGCGCGCTGCGCGGCAAGGATCTGCCCTATCGACTGTTCGAGCGCTACGAGCTCGACCGCGATCCCGAGGAGAAGCTCACGTACGAGCGTCTGGCCGACGAGTTCGGCATCCCCGCCACGCAGGTGACCAATTTCCTGGCGTTTGCGCGGCGCGAGTTCCGGCGCATCGTGCTCGAGATGCTGCGTGAGATCACGGCCAGCGACCGCGAGTTCCGCGAGGAAGCGCGCAGCCTTCTCGGGGTGTCCCGGTGAGGTGGCTCTCCGACGAGACCGTCGCGCATCTGCGGCGAGTCGCCGAATGGCCCGACCTCGGCGACACGAAGTACCGTGTGCTCGAGGAGCTCGGCTCCGGAGGAATGGGAACGGTCTACCTCGCCGAAGACCGGGTCCTCGGCCGCAAGGTCGCCCTCAAGGTCGTCGGCCCCGGAGCCGCTAGCCCCGAGATCGCAGCGCGGACCCTGCGGGAGGCGCGGATCATCGCGCGACTCGAGCACCCCGGGATCGTGCCCGTGCACGACGCCGGCACGCTGCCCGACGGCCGGATGTTCTACGCGATGAAGCGAGTGGACGGGCGCCGGCTGGACGAGCTGGCGACGGAGACGCCGCTTCCCGAGCGCCTCCGCGTCTTCCAGAGGATCTGCGAAACCGTCGCCTTCGCGCACGCGCATGGCGTGCTGCACCGGGATCTGAAGCCCGAGAACGTCATGGTCGGGAGCTTCGGCGAGGTCCTCGTTCTGGACTGGGGCGTCGCGAAGATCCTGGAGCTGCCCGAAGAAGACCCGCCGCGCGACGGCGGACCGGCGACCCCCGCGGCGACGGCCGAAGGGATGGTCTTGGGCACGCTCGCCTACATGGCGCCGGAGCAGGCCGAAGGTCTCGCCGACCGCGTCGGGATCGCCAGCGATGTGTACGCGCTGGGCGCGATTCTCTACTTCCTGCTGACGCTGCATCCGCCCTTCGAGGGAGATGCGGCCCTGGCGCGCGCGCGGGGCTCCTCGGGGTCGGCGCCGCTTCCGGCAAACCAGCGGACGCCTTCGACGCCCCGGCCACTGGCGGCGATTGCGGCGAAAGCCATGGCGATCGACCCCGCGCGGCGCTACCTCTCGGCCCAGGACCTGGCCGCGGACGTCGCGAACCACCTCGACGGCGAGCCCGTGACCGCGTACCGCGAAAGCGTCTGGGAAAAGGGGGCCCGTTTCTTCGGGCGCTACCGCACGGCGATCCTCCTGATCGCCGCCTATATATTGATGCGCTCGCTGCTGCTGATCTTTTACCGCCGCTGATCCGTAAAGGAATTGGCGGGAGCGTTGAATAGATAGAGCAGGAGGCACGATGGCCAAACCGGTATTCGGACTGCTGCTCGGCGGAATCCTCGGGATCTTCGACGGACTGACGGCCTGGTTCACGCCCGAGGTGCGCGATCAGATGCTCATGATCGTCGTCGGCTCGACGGTCAAGGGCCTGATCGCGGGGCTCGCGATCGGGTTCTTCGCGAACAAGGTCCATTCGCTCCCGCTCGGGATCCTCTTCGGCCTCGGCGTCGGCCTCCTGCTCGCCTACCTCGTGGCCGCGATGCCCCAGCCCAACGGCCAGCATTACTACTTCGAGATCATGCTGCCCGGCGCGATCGTCGGCGCGATCGTCGGCTACGCCACGCAGAAGTACCGCGCCACGCGCATGGCGCGCACCTAGACGATCGCCGCGACCTTCCCGAGATCCAGGTTGCCGCCGGAAGCGAGCGCGACGACCAGCGCTCCGTTGGACGCTCCGGTCTTGCCGGCGAGGACGGCAGCGGTGGCGGCCGCTCCCGCGCCTTCGACGACGAGCTTGGCGCGCGTCATCAGAAGGCGCATGGCCTCGCGGATCTCTTCCTCCGTCACGGTTACGATCTCGTCCACCGCCTCGCGCGCGATCTCCAGCGGCAGCGCGCCGACGAAGGGCGGCGTCATGCCGTCCGCGAGCGTGTCCGGACGCTTGACAGGTACCGGCTTGCCGGCGGCGAGGGCGGGAGCAAGACCGGGTCCATCCGCGAGCTCGACAGCGACGACGCGGACCGAAGGCCTCAGCTGTTTGACGGCCGAGGCGACGCCGCCGAGCAGCCCGCCTCCTCCGACCGGGACGACGACGACCTGGACGTCCGGCATATCGGCGACGATCTCGAGCCCCGCCGTCGCCGCGCCGGCGAGAACCGTCGGATCGTCGAATGGATGGACGAACGTCAGTCCGCGGGCCTCGCGCACTTCGTTCAGGCGGTCGAAGAGCGTGGAGCGGTCGGCGTGGAACACGATCTCGGCGCCGTAGGATCGGACCGCCTCGATCTTCGACCGGGGCGCTCCGTCCGGCATCACGACCACCGCCCCGCAGCCCGCGATCCCCGCGGCCCACGCCACCGCCGCGGCGTGGTTGCCGGCCGAGACCGTTACGAGGCCGCAGGTGCGGTCCTCGTTCGACAGCGACATCACCTTGTTCAGTGCGCCGCGCGCCTTGAAGGAACCGGTCTTCTGGAAGCTCTCGCACTTCAAGAATAGACGTACTCCCGCCCGGGCGCCGAGCGACGAGGCCGACAGGAGCGGCGTGCGGTGCACCTTTCCGCGGGTCCGCTCGTCGGCGGCGCGGATGGCCTCGATGGGGATCATGGCGCGATCTTAGCCCGCCGGCCTCTTCGGGCTATGCTCACGTCGGATTCAAAAGGAGACTGCCGATGCGCCGATGTTTTCTTCTGTTCTCGATTCTCGCTCTCGCCGCCGCGGCGGGCGCCCTGGGATCCGACGCTTCCCTGCTTCCGCAGCCCTCCGCGAGCGCCAGCCCGCAGCTCAACCCCAAGCGGATGATCGCGCGGATCTGGCAGGGCCGCACCCTGACCGCGAAGGCCGACGAATACGAGAAATACCTCAATGCCACGGGCGTGCCGCAGATCCTCAAGACCCAGGGCAATCATGGCGTCGAGGTCCTCCGGCGCAGCGACGGCGCGCAGACCGAGTTCGTCGTGATCTCCTACTGGGAGTCGGTCGCCGCGATTCGGAAGTTCGCCGGCCCGGAGTGGCAGAAGCCCCACGTCCTGGCGCGGGACCGCGAGTTCCTGATCGAGCCCGAGCCGGTCGTCCTCCACTACGAAGTGGCGCGTGCCGGCGGGAAGTAGCCGTCATCCCGAGCGAGAGCCAGGGATGACGGCTATTTCAGCTCGTTCTTGACGACCTCGCCGCCTTTCATCACGAAGCCGACCGTCTCGAGCGCCCGGATGTCCGCCAGCGGATCCCCCGCGACCGCGATCAGATCGGCGTACTTGCCCGGCTCGACCGAGCCGACCCGGTCCTTCCAGCCGAGCAGGTCGGCCGCGTTGACCGTGGCGGCCTGGATCGCCTGCATTGGCGTCATGCCGTACTGAACCATGTAGGCGAACTGCTTCGCGTTGTCGCCGTGCGGGTAGACGCCTCCGTCGGTGCCGAACGCCATCTTCGCGCCGGCCTGGAACGCCCTGCGGAAGTTGTCGCGCTGGACCTGGCCGAGCTGCTTCTCCTTCTCGATGGACTCCGGGAGCATGCCGACCTTAAGGCCATCCTTCAGGATGAAGTCGTCGTTGTAGATGTCCATGACGAGGTAGGCGCCGCGCTCCTTCGCGAGGCGGATGCCCTCGTCGTCGATCAGGCTGGCGTGCTCGATCGAATCCACGCCCGCCTGGATCGCCTCCTTGATGGACTGCGTCCCGTGAGCGTGGGCGGCAACCTTGCGCCCCAGCCGGTGCGCTTCTTCGACGATGGCTTTCATCTCCTCGGGCGTGTACTGCGGAGTGCCGGGCAGATCGCCCTTGGACAGGACTCCCCCGCTCGCGCAGATCTTGATGACGTCCGCGCCGTACTTGACGACTTCCCGCACTTTCGCGCGCGCTTCCCAGGGCCCGTCGGCGACGCCCTCGCGCTTGTAGTGGAAGTCCGCGGGCAGGAGGTTGCTGTCGCAATGCCCTCCGGTGATGCCGAGCGCCGGGCCCGAGACGACCAGGCGCGGGCCGGAAATCTCGCCTGAGGCGATCGCATCGCGCAGCGCGACGTCGGCGAAACCGCCGGCGCCGACGTTGCGCACCGTCGTGAACCCGGCGAGCAGCGTCTTCTCGGCGTTGGCCACGCCGTCGATCGCCTCGCGCGCGGTCGAATAGGCGAGGGCCTGATAGCCTTGGTTGGCTGGGGTTCCCGTCAGGTGGTCGTGCATCTCGATGAGCCCCGGAAGAAGCGTCGCGCTCCCCAGGTCCACGACCTTTGCGTCCGGCGGAACCGTCACGGTCGGACCCACGGCCACGATCTTTCCGTTTTCGACGAGAACCACCACCGGCGATACCGGCGGACCGCCTCGGCCGTCGATGAGCCGGCCGGCCTTCACGGCGACCCGCACCGGCGCCGGCTCCGCGGCGAGGAGCCCGGCGGCGCACAGGAACAGACACGACGCGAAACGCACGGATACCGTCATCGAACCTCCGAGATCCGAGATCGCATCTTCAGGGCTGCGCGCCGAGGGCCTGGAGCCGGGCTGTCGCGTGTGCCCGCACCGACTCGTCGGGCGATGCCCCGCCTCCCTTGCCCCGACTCGCGACGTCGAGGGCCTTCTTGTACAGCGTCACGGCCGCGGTCTTGTCCCCGCTCGCCTCCGTCGCCTCCGCGAGACTGTCGTACGTATTCGCGGACTCGGGATAGAGCTCGGTGTTGAGGCGAAAAACCGCGATGGCCTTCGCGACATCCTGCTTCTGGAGGAAGGTGTACCCCATCTGGTTGAACCGCGCTTCGGCCACGGCCGGGTCCGACGGGTTCGCCGCCTTCAGCTTCTTATAGGCCGCCACCGCCTCGTCGACACGGCCGGCCTCGAGGTCTTCGGAAGGAACCCGAGCGCTCTTGTCGACGCGCGGCGCGGTCTGCGACTTCTCTCGGTCGATCCGCAGCTCCGCGCCGCCGTCGGCCCGGCGGCCGAACGTGTAGCGGACGTCCTCGTCGCGCCGGACGAACGCGTCCTTCGAGACCGGCAGAAGCACGAACGTCTCGCCGAGCGGCTCCTGGACTTCGAGACCCGATGCCTGCGGCGTGACGACGAGCACCGTGTCCGAGGCGAGTTTGTAGCGCCCGGCGAAACGCGCGAGCTCTTCGGGCGAAAGCTTTGCCAGCGCCATCGGCTCTTTCTGGAAGCCCTCCCAGTTGTACTCGGCCGCGATCGCGCGCAGGACCTCCGGCATGACCCGGAAGCCCGCGTCGGAGTTGGTCATGATCGCCGCTCCGTATCCCCGATCCTCGCTCGCATAGAGAAGCGCCTGGAATCCCTCGTCAGAGCCACCATGGGTGAAGTACGTCGTTCCGCCTTTGTCTTCGATCGCGAATCCGAGACCGTAGCCGTCCCGGCGCGGCGTCACCATGTTCTGCGCCATCGCCTTCGAGAGCGGACCCTTCTCGCCGCGGAGCATCTTCTGCATCGCGATCGCGAAGCGCGCCAGGTCCGACGGCGTCGTCCAGAGTCCGGCCGCCGCCATCTCGGGATAGACGTGGCGCTTGCCCTCGACGGGTTTGCCGCCTTCGCGGTATCCCGCCGCGGCCTCGGCCACGCGCGCTTCCGGAAGCGGCTGTTCGTACGTGCTCGCGGTCATGCCGACGGGACGCAGCACGGCGTCCGCCATGAGCTTCGGAAACGTCTGGCCCGTGACGTCGGTCATCGCGAGCTGCGCGACGGTGTAGCCGCCTCCCGAGTAGCGATACTGCGTTGCGGGAGCGAGATCCACGCGGATGGCCGCGGTGTTTGCGGGCGGCGTGCCGTCGAGCACCTGCACGACCGTGGGAACCGGAGTGCCCGCCGCGTAGCCGGGGAAGCCGTGGACGGTCAGGCCGGCGGTGTGCGAGAGCAGCTCCTCGAGTGTCACCGGTGTCTTCTGCGTGAAAGAGTTGGACGGAACCTTCCAGCTCTTGAGCGACGCGTTGATGTCGTGGTCGAGCGAGAGCTTTCCCTCCTCGACGAGGGTGAGCGCTCCCATCGCGGCGACCGGCTTGCTGATCGATCCCGCCTGGAAGAGCGTCGACGCGGTCACGGGTTTCTTCGCTTCGACGTCGGCGAGCCCGTAGCCTTTGGCCCAGACGATCCGGCCGTCCTGGACGACGGCGATGCTCAGTCCCGGCACAGCGAACTTCTTCAGCCGCTCCTCCAGCGTCCAGGTCGCGTCCCCTTCGACCAGCACCGGCGGCCGAAGCCCCTTCTCGACGCGCTCGATTCGCCCGTTCGCGTCCGCTCCGCTCGCGCCGACCGGAATGAGGCTCGAAAGCAGCAGCGTGCCGAAGGAAATCCACCTCGTTCGCATCGGTCGTTGACCTCCCGTCATCCGTTCCGTGGAAAGATCGGGAGATCCTATCCGAACGTCGCGACGACGGGCGCGTGGTCGCTCGTGCCGACGGCGGCGCGCACGACGCACTCCGTGGGCTTCAGCGACGCGCTCGCCAGGATGTAGTCGATCCTCCAGCCGATGTTGCGCTGCCGGAGATTGCGCCAGGGCGCCCACCAGGTGAAGAGACCGTCGTTGTCCGGGTCCAACGCCCGCCCCACGTCGACGAGCCCGTTCCCGATGAGCCGGTGCATCAGCGCGCGCTCGTCCTCTCGCTGGCCGACGACGCCCGCCTTGAGCTCCTTGGGATGCACGTCGCGGTCGGTGAGCGCCACGTTCAGGTCGCCGCACAGAACGAGACGACGTCCCGCCTGCGAGAGCCCGCCGGCCCAGCTCCCGAGCGCTTCGAGGAACCGGAGCTTCGCTCCGTAGTCCTTTCCGCCGTTGGGCACGTACACGGACGCGAGCGTCAGATCTCCGACGTCCGCGGTGACGATGCGGGTCTCGAGGTCGAACGCGGGATGGCCGAAGACGGGCCTCGCTTCGCAGAGCTGCTTGGAGAGATGCAGCGCCACGCCCGAGTAGCCTCCGGCGCCGTGCCAGTAGCACCAGTAGCCTTCCGACTCGAAGAGCAGCTCCGGAATCTGCTCGGGCTTGGCCTTGATCTCCTGCAGGCAGACGGCATCGGGCCGTTCGGCGGCCAGCCACTCGCGCAGCTGGGCCTCGCGGGCGCGGATCCCGTTGACGTTCCAGGTCGCGATTTTCACGGACACTTCGAGGACGGTTCCAGCCGTTCGGTCAGCTCGGCCTTCGCGGCTTCGAGGGCTCGCCGGCGCGCCGGATTCTCGGTCATGGCGAGCAGCTCCTCGATGCGGGCGAGCGAGAGCTCCAGGCCGCGGCGGCGGGCGGCCTCTTCGGCGTGCGCGCGCGACGGGCGCGCCGCGGCTTTTTCGTTGGCCTCGCGCGCGTGCTCTTTCTCCGCGCCGAGGTCTTCTTCGCTCTTACCCCAGCCGCGAGCCACGCCCCAACGCTACACCCAACGAGGGCCGCCAGTGAAACCCGCGCTACGAGCGGGGACGCAGCAGCCGGAAGAATTCGCGCACGTCGGCCGCCAGGAGCGACGGCTCCTCCATCGCGGCGAAGTGCCCGCCGCGGGGCATCTCGGTCCAGCGCACGACGTCGTAAGCGCGCTCGGCCCAGTCTCGCGGCGGCATCGGCTCCTCCTTCGGAAAGCGCGCGACGCCGCAGGGCGCCGGCACTCTTTCGCCGGGGCCGAACCGGAGGGGCACGGCGCTGGCCTCGGCGTAGAGCGCGGCCGAGGATCCGATCGTGCCCGTCAACCAGTAGAGAGTGACGTGAGCCAGCAGCGTGTCGGCCGAGAAGCGCGCGAAGACGTCGCCGCCGCAGTCGCTCCAGTTGCGCAGCTTCTCGAGGATCCAGGCGAGCAGTCCGACCGGAGAGTCGTTCAAGCCGTAGGCGAGCGTCTGCGGCCGCGTCGCCTGGAGGTGGCCGTACGCGCCCTCCTCCTCGAGCCAGCGGTTCCGGTCCGCCAGGAACTTCTCCTCGCCGGGCGACAGCGGACGCGCGCCCTCAGCCGTGTGCGGCGCGTACGAGCCGGGGATGTAGTTGAGGTGAATGCCCGCGACCCGGTCGGGAAAGAGCATCGCCAGACGCGTCGAGATCGTCGCGCCCCAATCCCCACCCTGAGCGCCGAAGCGCTCGTATTTGAGCCCCGACATCAGGCACCCGAAGAGCTCGGCGATCCTCTTCGTGTGCATCCCCGGCGCGCGCGGCTTCTGCGAGTAGCCGTAGCCGGGAAGCGACGGCACGATCACGTCGAAGCCGTCAGCCGGGTCCGCACCCTCCTTCGAGGGATTCGCCAGCCGCGGTGCAAGCTCCAGCATCTCCAGAAACGAGCCCGGCCAGCCGTGCGTGACGATCAGGGGAAACGGAGCCGCACCCTCTCCGCGCAGGTGAAGGAAGTGGATCTGGAACCCGTCCACGTCCGCGACGAAATTCGGAAGCGCCGCGATGCGCGCTTCGACTTTTCTCCAGTCGAATTGCGTGCGCCAGTGCTCGGCGAGCTCGCGCAGGATCGGCAGGGGCGTTCCCCGACTCCAATCCCCGTCCTCCACACCGTCTGGCCAGCGCGTCCGGGCCAGACGCTCACGCAGGTCCGCCAGCGCGGACTCGGGAGCCTCGGGAAGGAAAGGGCGGACGTTCACCTCGCGTCGTGAAAGATGACGCCGAGGGTGTATCGCTCGCCGGATCTCAGCTCGCTTACGCCGTGGCGCATCTTGACGCGGAAGAACCCGCGGCGGCCCTCGACCGGCCGGTCGTTGACCGCGAACGCGACCGCGTCGCCGCGGCGCAACGGCACGACCGTCGCGCGGGACTGGGTGCGCGGCTTTTGCTCCGTCAACACGAATTCCCCGCCCGCAAAGTCCTCCCCGGGCTGTGAGAGCAGAACCGTGACCTGGATCGGGAAGACGTGCTCGCCGTAGAGATCCTGATGGAGGCGGTTGTAGTCGCCGGCGCCGTAACGCAGCACGAGCGGCGTCGGCCGCTTCTGGCCCGCGGCATGGCAGCGCTGGAGATACTCATCGAGCGTGTCCGGATGACGGACCGGGATTCGCAGCGCCTGGTTCCAGCGGTCCGCGATCGGAGCGAGACGCGGATAGAGAGACTTGCGCAGCTCCGCCACGGTCTCCGGCAGCGGATAGGCGAAGTACTTGTACTCGCCGCTCCCGAAACCGTGCCGCGCCATCTCGATGCGACTTCGGAAACGGGCATCCTCGCCATAGAGATCGGCCAGGCCGGCGCACTCGCCGGCCGTCAGGAGTCCTTCCAGAATCGTCCAGCCCCGCCGGTCGAGCTGCTCGGCGGCGCTCCGCCAGTCCCGCGCCGCGACGCGATCGGCGATTCCCGATGAGGCATCCACGCCCGCCGCGACGGCTGTCTTCATGCCGCTCTCTTGCCCCGGAACTGATCCGGCCGACAACGCTTGCAGGGACGGAAGCCCGCCCGCTTCGCGGCCGCCCGAGTCGGATGAAAGACCACGTTCTCGGGTCTGGGCCGGGCCCCGCAGGTCTGAAGACAGTAGATCCCGGTCGTCCTCACGCAGGAGAAAAAGATTCCGCGCCGGAGCTTCCGCATAGTCCCTCCTGCAGACCCAGAACCCGGGATCACCGTCCCGGGTTGCAGCGGTCAGCCCGAACGGGTCCCGAAAAGACCGTCCACGAAGTCCGCCGCCGCCCCGATCGCCTCTTCGACGTTCTGCTTCTCGGTGCGTCCCGAGCCTGAGGGCGGCTTGAAAGAGTGATCGCCGCCCTCGAGCCAGTGGATCCGGA
Source organism: Acidobacteriota bacterium (assembly GCA_046724475.1). GTDB lineage: Bacteria > Acidobacteriota > Thermoanaerobaculia > UBA5066 > Gp7-AA6 > DAHUXD01. Next base: position 27,112 of record JBKOVK010000351.1, read on the forward strand.
TCGCGGGCGACAGGCGGTAACCCGCAACGTCTTCCCGGTTTCCGAACGCGTCGCGGGTCCCCTGGAGAATCAGCGCCGGCGTGGCGAGAGTCTCCAGGTGCTCCGTGCGCAGGCGCGACGGGTCTCCGGGCGGATGAAACGGATACCCGAAGCAGACGAGACCGCGAGCGCCCACCTCGTCGGCGATCATGCTGGCGATCCGCCCTCCGAGGGACTTGCCGCCGACGATGAGTCTCGCGCCGCCGCCCAGAGACGCGACGACGTCCTTCCAGCTCTCGAGCAGCACGGGCGGTCGATCCGGCGCGCCGCGCTTGCCCCCCTCGCGGCGCCTGGCCATGTACGGAAACTCGAACCGCACGACGCGGAATCCGCGCTCCGACAGGCCCGCCGCGACGCGATTCATGAAGGGCGAATCCATCGGAGCGCCGGCGCCGTGCGCCAGCGCGATCGTGGCGGCCGCGTCCTCGGGCCCGTCGACGCGATAGTCCGTTCGAGCGATTTGCGCCAAGTTAGTGGCTCCTCAGCGTTTCGTGAGCGTCCGATGAATTTCCGCCGCGCGCTCCGTCTCGAATCCTAACCTCCTTCAAACGGCCGATTCGACTCCGGCCGGAAGGAGGTGGAGATGATCCCGAAGAAGGTAATCCCGATTCTGTTCCTGGCGCTCTCGGTTCTCTCGACCCGTACCTCGCTCGCGGCTCTCCCCGGCGGCGGGCAGTGGTCCGGCACGATCGTCCACGTCGCCGGCGACGACGTCGCTCTGGCCGGCGTGTCGGAGCGCTTCCGCCTGGCGGGAGGCGTGACCGAGCTCGTGTCCGGACGAAGCCTGTCGGTGCAGGACCTCGCCCCGGGCAGCGCGGTGACGCTTCGCATCGGAGAGCGCGAAGCCGACGGCCGGTTTCGCGTGGACGCCGTCCTCGTCCAGCCCAAGAACCCGCTGACGATCGAAGGCCGCATCACGGGCGTGGGCACCGACGGCCGCAGCCTCTCGGTCCTCGGCGTCCCGATCGGGATCGACGCGAAGACCGCGTTCTCGGGCCGCGGCGTCTGGGGCCGCGTCCAGTCGGTCCACGACCTCTCGACCGACATGACGGCGGAGGTCACCCTGACGGCGAAGGCGGGAGGCGCCGTCGAGGCGTCCCGAATCCGCGTCACCGGTATCGTGACCCGCTCCACGCGCGTGGTCTCTCGCGAGCCGGGCGAGGACCAGGAATTCAAGGGAACGGTCTCGGCCATCAACGACAACACGTGGACGATCGACGGCCGTGCCATCCTGGTCGACGACACGACGGCGTTCATCGGGGATCCGGGAGTGGGCGATTTCGCCGAGGTCCGCTTCCATCTCGACGCCGGCGGCAACGCCGTCGCCGACCGCATCCAGAAGGAAGACGCCATCGACGACGAGCTCGAGTTCCGCGGGATCGTCGAGGCGATCGGCGAGAAGAGCTGGACGATCTCCGGCCGCGTCGTCGCCGTAGACTCGGCGACCGAGATCATCGGCAACCCGCAGATCGGCGACGAGGTCGAGGTGCGGGCCGACCGGGCCGCGGACGGAAGCCTCAAGGCCACCAAGATCCACAAGGAGGACGCCGAGGAGGCCGACGAACGCGAGTTCACCGGAACGGTCGAGGCGATCGGCGATACGAGCTGGACGATCGGCCAGACCGTCGTCCTCGTCAACGCGTCCACCGAGATCGAAGGCAACCCCGGCGTCGGCGACCTCGTCGAGGTGCGCGCCGACGTCGCGTCCGACGGAACGCTGACGGCCACGCGCATCCACAAGGAAGACGACAACGGCAGCGGCGACGACGATCCCTCCGGTCACCACTGACCCTTCCTCCGTACGCCGGCGGCCTCGCGCCGCCGGCGCCTTTTTTTCGGGAGTCAGGGAGCCGGCGTCGTGACGGTCTGGCGCGTGCGCTTTCTTCCCAGAGCCAGGCCGAGCACGAAAAACACGACCGCGCCGACGGCCGCCCCGATCGCCTGTCCGCGAATCAGGCGCGTCGTCGAGTACTTCACGACATCGGGCAGATTCACCATCGCCGCCGGCTGGCCGGCATTGGAGAGATAGCCCGCCTCGTTGTACCAGGACAGCATCGGGGGCACGATGACCGAAGCGGCGGCGATTCCCACGAGCGCTCCCGCCAGGACCCAGATCAGGATTCCCTTCATCGCGACCTCCTACCGCTGCGTTTCCACCACGCACGCCGATCCGTACGCCAGCACCTCGGTCACTCCGGCGGAGACCTCGTTGGCGTCGTAGCGCACGACCACGACCGCGTTCGCGCCCATCTCCTCGGCGTGCCGCGCCATCAGGTCGAAAGCCTCCTGGCGCGCGCGCTCGCACATCTCGGTCCAGAGCGTGATGTTGCCTCCGAAGAGGCTCTGGATTCCGGCGCCCACCGTACCGACGATGCTCCGCGAGCGCACCACGATCCCACGCACGACGCCGAGATTGCGCACGATGCGATACCCGGGGAGCTCCTGGGCCGTAGTCACGAAAGCGCGATTGAGCACGCAAACCTCCTGTCGTCTCGTCGAGGACTAGTCCTCTCGCAGAACCCGGAAGCCGTAGTCGGAATAGCGGTATTCCGGCGGCAGACTGCTGGAAGCCGACGGCGGCGACCAGCGGATGCGATGGCGCCACGAGCCACCGCGGCTTCCCATGCGCGACGGAGCGCCGGGTCGAACCGGCTCGCGGCGGTCCAGGCACCACTCGTGGACGATGGTGCCGGGGTCGCAGACGCCGTAGCCGTTGGGCGTGCCGCGGCCCGCCTCCCACGGACCCGAGAGAGGGCCTTCCGGGATCTCGCCCGGCGGAATCGCGTCTCCCCACGGGGTCTTCGGACTCACCAGGCCGCCGCTCATCGCGAGCTCCCACTCCGCCTCCGTCGGCAGACGCCACCGCCCGCCGTCGCGCTCGCAGAGCCACGCGGCGAAGTCCGCGGCTTCGTGCCACGTCACGCCCACGACCGGTCTCGCCGGCCCGCGAAAGGCCGGATCGTCCCACCAGGGCGGCGCCGCGGCCCTCCCGCCGGCCAGGAACCCGGAGTAGTCGCGGTTGGTCACCGCGGTCCGGCCGATGTCGAACGGGCGGATGGCCGTCGCACCGGAGGCCGTCGCGCCCGGTGATCCGCCCGGGATCCGGACGGTCGAGAGAAGCGGCACGCCTGAATCCTAGTTCAGGCGGCGCGGCGAGCGCCTCAGCCGGCCTGTTCGCTCGGGAGCGCCAGGCCGGGCTCGAGCGGCCGAGGCGCGCTTTCCTCGGTGGCCGGCACGGCAACGGCGGGAATCGGCCGCCGCTGTCGGGGAAAGATCCCGGCCCGGTTTCCGCGGTCGAGGCAGAGGGCAATCACGGCACCGAGGATCGTGCCGACGGGGAAGGCGAACAGGCTGATCCCGGCGAAGGCGAAGCCGAAGTTGCGCGCCCAGAGGCGGTGGCGCCGCAACTGGTAACCGACGAAGGCGTAGCAGACGGCGAGAATCGCCCCGGTCGCGGGGAGGAGGAGGTCTCCCCGGCTTTCTCCGTCGAAATAGAGATAGACCCCGACTCCCGCGGTGAGAAGGCCCTGCGCCGCCAGACCGTAGAAGATCAGTCCGGCGGTCTGGACGAAACGTCGTCCCCTCCGCAGCAAGGCTTCGCCCGCGATCGTCAGCTTCATACGAGTCTCCGTTCCACCGAATGCCGTTACCGGCAAAAATAGAAACGGGCGCCTACGGCGCCCCTCGCTCAAATCTCCGACCGGGCCTCGAGACAGCCGACCAGTTTGTTCACCTCGATCCGGCGATCGCCGGTTTCTTTTCGCGGGCGCGGTCCCGCGTTCTTGAACGCCTTATATCGCCGTCGCGATTCGAGCGCCACAAATTTTTTTCGGGCGCCACAAATTCTCTCGAGACTGCCGGTCACGTGAGGCTTTTCAAAAAAAGGAGGCGCGGGCGGTGTGACCCGCCCGCGCTGAGGGAAGAAGTCCGTGACCCTGGCGGCATCCGGACTTTGGAGCCTTTTTCAATTCGGCGAATCGCCGCGTCCATTTCTTAAGACGAAATCCTCGCGAAAGAGTTTCGTCCGAGTCGTTTTTCCGAGCTTTTCTTCGCGGTGGGACGCGGTGACGCGTCTACTCGGCGCGAAGCGCTTCGAGTGGGTCCACGCGGGACGCCCGGAGGGCGGGAACGGCACTGGCCGCGAGCGCGACGGCCAGCAGAAGCAGCGCCGCGCCCCCGAAGGTCGCGGGATCGCGCGCCGGCACCCCGTAGAGAAGACCTTCCATGAGGCGCGAGAGAAGAAGCGCGGTGACGAGGCCGGCGGCGATTCCTGTACCGGCCGTGAGCATTCCCCGCTGAAGGATCAGATTCAGGACACTGGCGCGCGACGCGCCGAGGGCCAGGCGGATCCCGATCTCCCGGCGTCTCCGGCTGACCAGGTACGCCAGGACACCCGACACGCCGACCGCCGCGAGCACCAGAGCCACGGCGGCGAAAAGGGAGAGCAGCGAAGACGTCAGCCTCGGCGTGGCGAGCGATGCGTCGACGACCTGGGTCATCGTCCGCACGTTGGCGAGCGGCAGGTTGGGATCCAGACGCCGGACCTCCGACCGTATTGGGCCCACCAGCGAGAGCGGGTCCCCGTCGGCCCGCACGATGAGGGTCATGTTGCGGGGCGCGTTGCCCGTCTGGAGGGCGAACTGCGAGTGGGGCACGTAGAACTTTTCCTTGATGATCTCGGTGATCCCGTTGTGCCGCACGTTGCGGACCAGGCCGACGACGGTCATCCACGGGCGCTCGCTTCGGTCCGACCCCATGCGGATTCGCCGGCCGATGGGGTCCTGGCCCGGCCAGTAGATCTGCGCGAACGTCTCGTTGACCAGGGCCACCGGGAGCGAGGTCGCCGTGTCGGATTCGGCGAAGGAACGGCCGCGCAGAACGCGCTCCCCGAGAGCCTCGAGCGCCCCGTCGGAGACGACCTGCCAGTCTCCCTTGGCGTTGTGGCCGGGCGTCTCGACGAAGCCCTCGACGTCGAGACCCCAGTCGCCGATTGACGCGGCCAGGGGCAGCGACCGCACGATTCCGGCGGACTTGACGCCGGGCAACCCGCGCACGCGCTCGAGCAGCGTCCGATAGAGAGCCGTGACCGCCTCGGGCTTCGCATAGCCGGCCTCGGGCGGCCGCAGCTGCAGGGTCACGACGTGGCCAGGTTCGAAGCCGAGGTCGACGCGCAGGAGGGCGCCCAGACTTCGAAGCAGCAGGCCGGCGCCGAGCAGGAGGACGAGGGCCAGTCCCATCTGCACGCTGGCCAGGATGCCTCTCAGGCTCTGGCGGCGCAGCCCCGCCGAGGAGCCGCGGGCATCCTCGCGGAGAGACTGGGAAAGGTTCAGTCGGAGCATCTGGATGGCCGGACCGAGCCCGAAGAGAAACGTCGTCAGGACGGAGAGGACTCCGGCGAACAGGAGAATCCCGGGCTCGACGCGGATCGGCGCGAGCACCGGAAGACCTGCCGCGCCGTGAGCCGCGATCGCGCGCACACCGGCCCACGCGAGGCCGACACCCGCGAGCGCGCCACAGGCGGCGAGCACGAAGCTCTCGGTCAGGAGCTGCCGCGTCAGGCGCGCCTGGCCGGCCCCGATCGCGGCGCGCACGGAGATCTCCCGCTGTCTCCCCTCCGACCGCGCGAGGAGGAGATTGGCGACGTTGCCGCAGGCCATCAGAAGCAGGAACCCCACCGCGCCGAAGACCAGTGTGAGCGCCTTGCGGGCGGTGCCGCGGATTTCATCCTCGAGAGGAACCGCGAAGGCTTCGAACCGCATCTCGGGCGGATAGAGGCCGTCCCGCGTCCAGTTCGACGTGATCGTCTTCAGCTCCAGCGTGGCTTTCGCCGCTGTGGCGCCGCGTGCGAGCGTGGCCGCACCGAAGTAGCCATGATTGCCGTGCGTCAGATCCTTCGGATCCACCTGAAGAGGAATCCAGAGCTGGGTCGGAGACGACGACGACACCGTGTAGTCGGTCGGAAGAGCGAATCCCCGGGGCATCACACCGACGACACGGCGCGACACGCCGTCGAGCTCGACGGACTCACCGACAACGCGGGGATCTCCGCCGTAGCGGTTCTGCCACAGGCCGTATCCCAGGACGGCGACGGGCGGTCCGCCGGGGCGGTCTTCCTCAAGCGTGAACGTGCGCCCCAGCATCGGACCGGATCCCAGGGTCTCGAAGGTGTGCGCTTCCACGGAGCCCACACCGATGCGGACCGGCTCCGAACCGCCGCCCGTCAGGTTCGCCTCGTCGAGATCCCACATCGTGATCTTCTCGAGGGTCGTGGACGCTTTGCGGTAATCGACGATCTCGCCGTTGGCGACCCAGGTCTTGTCGAAGTCTTTCCAGCGGCTCCAGATCATGACGCGGCGGCCGGGATCCGCGTACGGCAGCGGCGAGAAGAGCACCGCCCGCATGACCGAGAAGATCGCGGTCGTGGCGCCGATCCCCAGGGCCAGCGTCAGGATCGCCGCGGCGGCGAACCCGGGAGACCGCCGCAGCCCTCGCAACGCGTAGCGGACGTCCTGGAGGAACACGTCCATACGAGGGAGAGACGAAGCGACCGATGGAAGGTTTCGGACCGGTGTCATCCCGAGGAGCGCAGCGACGAGGGACCCCTTTCAAGCCTTGCGGCGGCTCAAAAGGGGTCCCTCGCGCCTTCGGCGCTCGGGATGACAGGGCGGGGTCAGGCCTTCGGCGCTTTCACCGCCTTCCGCGTTAATGTCCAGTCGAAAGCCACCTTCGACCGGATCATGTCGTCGAAGCGCCCTTTCGCGTACTTGCCCCAGTGCGGCCGCGCGCCGTCGACGTCCGTGAAGCCGTACTCGTCCGACAGCGTCCACGATGCGAATACGCCGCCGGACTTCTCCATGACCTTCGGATCTGCGGCCAGCGCCGCGACGGCCCGTCCCACGAAGAACGGCGTCTCGGACATCGCGAAGTGCTTGTTCTTCCGGACGCCCTTTCTCCAGTTCGCCTCGGTGACGCCCATGCGGTCGAGGATCGCCTCGGTGCGCATGAATCCCGGCGTGACCGCGATCGCCGACACTCCGTGGCGCTTGAGCTCGTTGGCCATCGCGAAAGCGAGGCGGTTCACGTTGGTCTTGACCAGGTCGTAGAACAGCGTCGAGTGGTAACCGAGGAAGTCACCGTCGGTGATCTCCACGATCAGGCCGCCCTTTTTCTCGATCATCAAAGGCGCCGCGCAGTGGCTCGTGACGATGTGGGACTCGACTCCCTGCTTGAGCGCCCGGAATCCCTTCTCCAGATCGACCTTCCAGAACGGCTTCCAGTCGTGCATCACGCCTTCGGAGATGTCGTTGACCAGGATGTCGAGACGTCCCTGCTCGCGTCGGATGCGGGCGACGAGCTTCCGGACCTCCTCGATCACGAGATGGTCGGTGCGCGAGGGGATTCCAATTCCTCCACGCGCCGTCACCATCTCGGCCGTTTCCTCGATCGTCTCTGGGCGGCCCGCGTAGGGACCCTCGCGGGGTGGATGTCCGCGGGTGCTCCGGCCCGAGCAGTAGACGGTGGCGCCCGCTTCTCCCAGCATGCACGCGATCCCGCGGCCGGCCCCGCGCGTGGCCCCGGCCACGAGCGCGACCTTTCCCTTCAGCGGACGGCGGACCCGCGTCTTAGCGGCGCGCATCGCGCACCTCCCGGGACCCGCGAAGATCCTTCCGCTGGCGGGCGCGCACCCGGCGCGCGGACTGCGCGACAAGCTCCGCGAGCGCGGCCGAAGGAAAGGGACCATCGGGGGACAGCGGCACGTGTCGCATGTACTTGCCCCTGCCTTTGAGCAATCCGGCGGGATCCGAAAGCGCCGCCCCGTCGCAGAAGCCGAGCTTCACGTGCCCGGCGTAGCCGACGAGATAGCAGAACGGCTCGCCCTGGAGGCAGAACGAAGGCGCGCCCCGAAACTGGACCTCGTCGTGCCCGGGGACCGACGAGCGGACGAGTGAGACGAGCCGCGAGAGCGTGGCTCCGAGCGGCCCGTCGACGGAACGCACGTAGGCGTCGATCGCCGGGTCGCGGCGAACGGCGCCGTCATATCGAATGCGATGTGGACGGACCGGGCCCCTCCCGGGAGCGTCGGCAGGTCGAAGCCTCGCGGCGCGCCGGCGCACGTAGCGCAGCGCCGTGGCGTAGCTCTCCCCGGTCTTCTGCATCCGGGCTCGAACGATTCTCTTCAGGTTGGTCGGCATGTCGTCCTCGACGGCGGTTGCCGCGTCCCCTCTCCGCGCCAGCCGCGGTCAAAGACAAACCAACCCATCTCCGGGGACATCCCCCTTTTCCCCGCGCCGAGGATCCGAAGAGGGGTCGGATCGGGCGGGTGACGGCCGGAGTGCGGCGCGACGAAAAGGCTACGCCCGAGACCGGGGACGCGTCAACCCGGTCTCGAAACCTCGCCGCGAGGCGGGCGTATCCCTCAGGGGCGGCCAAGGATGTAGACAGTCTACATCCATGGCTGTAGGATGTCTCCATGCTCGACCTTTTCCGGAAGCGGCGCGAACGCGAGCTCGACGAGGAGATCCGGATGCACGTTCGCATGGCGGCGGCCGAGCGCGTGGCCCGGGGTGAGGATCCCGAGGAGGCCCTCGCCGCGGCCCGGCGCGAGCTCGGCAACGAAGCGCTCGTCAAGGAGGTCACGCGTGCGCAGTGGAGGTTCCCGCGGCTGTCGGAGGTCGCTCGGGACGCGCGCTACGGCTTGCGCATGCTGCGCCGCTCCCCCGGTTTCGCGGCGGTGGCGATCCTGACGCTGGCGCTGGGGATCGGCGCGAACACCGCGATCCTCTCGGTCGTCAACGCGATTCTGTTGCGTCCCCTCGGCTACGCCGACCCCGGGCGGCTGGTGGTGCTGCTCCATCGGGGATACAACCCGGTTGCTCCGGCCAACTTTCTCGACTGGAAGTCCCGCGCCCGTTCCTTCGAGACCATGGGGGCCGCGGAAGCCTGGTCGGCCAACCTCACCAGCGGCGACACGCCCGAGAAGCTCTCGGCGCTCCGTATGACGCCGGAGATCCTGCCGATGCTGGGCGTGCCTCCGCTCGCCGGCCGCTTCTTCTCGGGGGACGAAGCGAGCGCCGGGCGCGACCACGTCGTTCTGCTCTCGCACGGTCTGTGGAAACGGCGTTTCGGCTCCGATCCGAACGCCGTCGGCTCGACCGTCACCCTGAACGGCGAGAGTTACGCCGTCATCGGCGTGATGCCGCCGGATTTCGCTTTCGCCCCTTTCTGGGCCACGGACGCCGAGATGTGGGCGCCACTCGACCTCTCCAAGCGCGCGGGCAACCGGGAAGGCTCCAGCCTGCGCGTCTTCGCGTGTCTGCGAAAAGGAGTCTCGGCAGCCTCGGCGGGGCGCGAGGTCGCGGCCGTCACGGCCGTCCTCGAGCGCGAGTTCCCGGGAACCAACCGCGACGTGCGGGTGATACCGCTGCTGGAGAAAGTCGTCGGCAACGTGCGGCCCGCTCTCCTCGTTCTCCTGGGAGCGGTCGGGCTCGTGCTCCTCATTGCGTGCGCCAACGTCGCCAACATGCTCCTGGCGCGCTCCTCGGCGCGCCAGCGCGAGATCGCGCTCCGGGCGGCGATCGGCGCCGGCCGGGGCCGGCTCATCCGGCAGCTCCTGACCGAATCGGTGGTTCTCGCGTGCGTCGGAGGTGCGGCCGGAATCGCGCTCGGCGCTTGGGGACTGAAGGCGCTGCTCGCCGTCGCGCCCGAGTCGATCCCGCGCCTCCACGACGTCCGCCTGGATTTGCGGGTCCTCTTCGCCACACTCGGCGTCTCTCTGCTCACGGGCATCGCGTTCGGCCTCGCTCCCGCGCTCCAGGCATCGGCCACGCGCATCGCGCGGGCGCTGAAGGAAGGCGGCGCCGCGGGAGCGGGACGCGAGGGCGGCCGGATGCGGCGCGTGTTCGCCGCTCTCGAGGTCGCCGTCGCTCTGGTTCTGCTGGTCGGCGCGGGCTTGATGACGCGCAGCTTCGTCGCGCTCCAGAAGATCGATCCGGGCTTCGATCCTCGCGGCGTCGTCACGCTCGAAGTTTCCGTCGCCGGAACCGCGCAGGCCGAGCCCGGCCGCCGCGCCGTTCTCTACCCGCAGATCCTGGAGCGCTTCCGCGCCCTTCCCGGCGTCCGCACGGCCGGCGCGATCAATCACATCCCGATCGCCGGGGACATCTGGGGTCTGCCCTACCTCGTGGAGGGGCGTCCGATTCCCCGACCCGGCGAGACGCCGACGGCGACGTATCGGGCGGTGATGCCGGGTTACTTCGAGACGATGCGGATCCCGATTCTGCGCGGCCGCGACGTCTCGCCCGGCGACACGGCGGCTGCGCCGGGCGTCGTGCTGGTCAACGAGTTCCTGGCCAGGCGCACATGGCCGGGCGAGGATCCGATCGGAAAGCGCATCGCGTTCGACGGTCCCGACGACGACCCCTCCTGGCTCACGGTCATCGGCGTCGTCCGGAACGTCGTGCGCGCGGAGTGGAGCGACGAGCCGGAGGACGAAGCCTACCTGGCGCTGCCGCAGCGTCCGGCGCTGATGAATTCGCGGCACCCGCAGGAAGCGTACGCCACGTTCGTCGTACGGACCGACGGCGATCCGGCCGCATTGGCGCCGTCGCTTCGCGCCGCCGTCCGAAGCCTCGATCCCACGCTGCCGGTCTCTGCGGTCCAGACGATGCCCGAGATCGTGGCTCAGGCCAACGGCCGCGTGCGCTTCCAGACGTGGCTGCTCGCGGTCTTCGCGGCGGCCGCGGCTCTCCTGGCCGCGGTGGGCATTTACGGCGTCTTGAGCTACGCGGTCTCGAAACGCTCGCGGGAGATCGGCGTGCGCATGGCGTTGGGCGCCCGACCGGCCGAAGTGCTCCGGCTGGTCGTCGGGCAGGGCATGGCCGTGGCGGCTGCGGGCGCCGGCGGGGGTCTCGCGGCGGCACTGGTGCTGACGCGGCTGATGCGGAGCCTCCTCTACGGTGTGCCGCCCACGGACCCCACGACGTACGCCGCCGTGGCCGCGGGCCTTCTCTCGATCGCGTTCGTCGCGAGCTATCTGCCCGCTCGGCGGGCCGCGCGGATCGACCCGGCGGCCGCCTTGCGCGCGGAATAAGACGTCGCGAGCGCGGAGCCCTACGCGGCGCTCGCCGGACGCTGCTCGCCGGTCTCGACCGGTTCGAGCTTTCCGGTCTTCACGTCGAAGAGGAAGCCGTAGATCGGAATCTTCTTCGGCACCAGTGGATGGCTTCGGATGCGCCGGACGTCGGACGCGACGCTCATGTCCCGATCGCCGATCGTCAGCCAGTCCACGAAGTCGGCTTCGTCGGACCCTCCGCCGCCCCCGGGATCCTTCCAGCCGTCCGACCCGAGGCTCGCCGTCTTCAGGCTGCTGGCGAGCAGCCGCCGCATGTCGTCGTCCTTGAAGGTCTCCATGCCGCAGCCCGTGTGGTGGATGACGAACCACTCGCGGGTTCCGAGCAGCTTGTAGGAGATGACGAGCGACCGGATCGCGTCGTCGCTGGCGCGGCCGCCGGCGTTGCGGATCACGTGCGCGTCGCCTTCGGAGGATCCGGCGAACTTCGCCGGATCCAGCCGCGCATCCATGCAGGTCAGGATCGCGAACCTTCGCGCGGGAGGCATCGCCAGCTGCGCGCGGTCGCCGAAGTCGGCAGTGTAGCGCGCATTGGCGGCGAGAACTTCGTCGAGGATCTTGCTCATGATTGGTCCTTTTCGATTCGGTGTTTCGATTCGAGATCGACACGAACGCGCCGGGAAGGGCCGTCGCGGGCAAGAACGGAAACCGGCGCGGTTCCGGCTACGCGCGCTTGGCGCCCGCGACGCCGCTACAGCAACAGCGTCGACCGCCGCGGGCGAGAACCAGGGGACGGTTCACGCCGACGAATCTATCGGCGCCGAATCCGCGCGGTCAACCGTGACGAAACGTCCCGGCTGGCGTTTTCCTGCCGGCGCAATTCTTGAATAAAGGCGCCTTCCAGACAGGAGGACGGCAATGAAGCGGCGAGCAACGGCGCAATGGCGCGGGGACCTGAAGACGGGCAAGGGATCGCTTTCGACGGACAGCGGAATTCTCCAGGAGACGCCCTATTCGTTCACCACGCGCTTCGAAGACGGAAAGGGAACCAACCCCGAGGAGCTGGTCGCGGCCGCCCATGCCGGGTGCTTCACGATGGCGCTCTCGGCCGAGCTCGGGAAAGCGAATCTGGTAGCCGAGAGCCTGCACACGACGGCGACAGTTTCGCTCGACAAGGACGGCGCCGGCTGGACCGTCACCGAGTCGCATCTCGAGCTTGTCGGAAAGGTCCCGGGAGCTTCGAGCGACGCATTCCGGCAGGCCGCCGAGTCGGCCGAGAAGAACTGCCCGATCTCCCGACTGTTGAAGGCCCGCATCACCATGGAGGCGAAGCTGGAATAGCGGGGACCGCGCGCCGCCGCTCGAGTCGTCAGCGATTCGCCATCCGGAGCGCCGCCTCCCCGAGGCCGTGCTCGGGCGGCCGGCGAGAACGGATCAGCGCGTCGATCGAGTAGCGGCCGCCGCCCAGTGTCGCGATCAGGAGGAAGAGGAAGCAGTAGACCACGGCGAGTTCGCCCTTGTTCACGATCGGCCAGAACCCGCCCGGCGCGTGGGCCATGAAATACGCCACGGCCATTTCACCGGAGGCCAGGAGAGCGGCGATTCGCGTCGCGAGGCCAACGGCAATCAATAAGCCCCCAAAGAATTCGATCGCGCCGCCGAAGATCATGAGGGGCTGGGTGGCACGCTCTCCTCCAAACGCCCCGAAGAGCTTCTGTGCGCCGTGGCAAGTGAAGAGCAAGCCCACGACGACGCGTGTGAGCGCGTAGACGAACTCGGAAGCACGGCGAGGTACGGCAGCCATGCGACCTCCTTTCTCGTGCGGGCGCACCGCAACAGGGCGCATCTCCACTCACACCGTTCCGGAGCAAGACCCGGGCCACCGTGAGGGTTACGGAGTGCCCGTGGACCTCTCCGCGACATCCCACAGCCGGGCCGCGTCCGCGTCGTTGCGGCCGGCATAGGAGGGATCGGTCTCCCGAAATCGTTTGAAAAAACGTCCGGTCACGGTGTCGACCTCCGGCGCGGAAGCCAGGCGGACCACGGGCGCGGCGCCCTTGGCCGCCGACGCGAAGAAGAGGCGCGGTATCCAGCGCAGAACCGCGGGGACCTCGCGCCAGATGTTCGTGGCGATGACGCCGGGATGGACGGCGTTGACTTGGATCCGTGGCTCGCGCCGCGCGAGCTCGCGCGTGAAAAGAACCTGACCGAGCTTCGTGTTCGCATAGGCCTGGTAGGCGCCGTAGCCTTTCTCGAGCTCGAGATTGCTCCAGTCGATCCGTCCGGTGCGGTGGGCCTCCGAGCTGACGTTGACGACGCGGGGCCGCGGTGCGGCCTTCAGCGCCGGCAGCAGCAGGCGCGTCAGGAGAAAACCGCCGAGAAAGTTCGTCTGCCAGGTCCGTTCGTGACCGTCCGCCGTGACCTGTCGCGTGCGAATGGCGACGCCGGCGTTGTTGACGAGCACGTCGAGCCGTTGGTGCTTCTCGAGGAACCGCCGCGCGGCCTCCCGCACCGACTCGAAGGACGCGAGGTCGATCCGCAGGACTTCGGCCCGGCCTCCGCCGCGCGCGATCTCGTCGGCGACGGCCTGGCCGCGGACGGGGTCGCGCACGCCCAGGACGACGAGAGAGTCTTCGCGCCCGAGGGCGCGCGCCGTCTCGAGGCCGATTCCCGACGTCGCTCCCGTCACGAGAACGACTCGGTTCGACGTCGCGTCCGGCGGCCGGGGCACCGCGGGATCCTACGCCCGGTCGGATCGTCCGACACGATCAGCTCGATGGCGCGGACGAAAGGCCGGATCGAACGGACGGCCCGAGCCCGCGAGGGAATTGTGCTTAAGTCGCCTGCAGACATGCGCATCCGTCGAGCGTTTTTCTTCGCGGCGGCCCTCGCGATATCGGCCGCGACGCTTGCCACACAGGCTTCCTCGCGCCCCTCTTCGAAGAGGTCTGCCGACTTGCTCGCGGAGGAAATCGACCTATGGTCCCGCTTCGTCAAGGACCACAGGTCGAACGACGAAAACTGGGAGCACGTCCGGAAAGCCACCGAGCCGGCGCTCGCCGAGGCGCGCGCCGCACTCGCATCCGGGCGCCGTTACTTCGCTCTCCAGCGTCTCTCCGCCGCGCGGGTGCTCCTTTCCGCCTCGGCCTACGTCGGCGAGCGCCCCGAAAACGAGCGCAAGGACGAAGCGGCGTTCGAGCGCGAGCGCGAACGCATGGGCGGCGTTCTCCGCGCGAACCTCGTGACGCCCGCGGCGTCGGCCGTCGACGGGGTGCGGCCCGCGGCCGTTCGCGCCACCGCGGAAGCCTCGCTGCCTCAGGTCAAGCTCTACTACGACACCAGCCTCGAGTACGCGCGCAACACGATGCCGGACGCCGGCCTCTTCTACATCGGAGAGGCGCGCGCCCAGCGGGAGCTGGTCGAGCTGTGCCGCCGGCTTTCCGAAGCAGCGCCGGGCAAAGCGCCTCCCCTGCGAGCTCTGGGTCCCGAGCTCGACGCGCTCGAGGCGCGCCTTCTCGCCGCCTATCAGCCGCCGGCTTCGATCGATCGCCATCCGGATTTCATCGGAGCGAGCTCGCGCCTGAAGGAAGCGCGCGAGCTCGACGCCGCGGGCCTTCGGTACGGCACGATGCTTCGCTACCTCCAGGCGGTCCAGGCGGTCGCCATGCTCTCCCCGGTTTCGCCTTCGGTCACGCCCGAGGCTCTGCCGGCGCGGCTTGCCGAGCTCGACCGCGCGCTCTCCGTGCCGGGCGTCGATCACACGATCGGCCGGACCTTCCTCGAGAGCGCGCAGGCGGAGATCGACGAAAAAAAGTCGGCGCTCGAGCGGACCCCGGTGATCGTCTCCGAGGTCCTGCCGGCGTACTTCGCGGCCCTGTCGCCCGCCCGCTCCGCGCCGCCGCGCCCACCGGCGCGGGTCACGGTCACGCTGGTGCGCTGGCCGTACACCTGAAACATCTCCGACCCGGCAAGTTTGCTGGCTCAGCGCGCGGTGGCCGAGTTCGGGGGACAGGCGCGCTTCGTCTCGGAGAACTACGGCGACTCGGAGCTGGCGAAACGCTTCGGCGTCACGCGCTATCCCGCGATCTTCGTCGACGACGTTCTCGTCGCCACGCCCAACGACTTCGGCTTCTACGGAAAAGATTCGAAGGAGGAAGGAGGCCGCTACGCTCCCTTGAAGAGCGCCGAGGCCCACCGACGCTTCCACGACGATCTCTCGCGCATGATCGGCCTCGTGCTCGCGGGCCGCAAAGAAGACGCGCGGACAGTGGTTGCGCCGCGCGCGTCCGCGGGCGTCGCCGCGTTCCCGGCGGTCACGATCCAGGGCCTCGATGGCCGAAGCGTCGCCGGCAAGGAACTTCTTGGAAAAGTCGTGCTCGTGGAGCTGTGGGCGACGTGGTGCCCGCCGTGCCGCGGCACGCTGGGCTGGCTCGGCGATGTGAAGAAAAGTCACGGCGATTCGCTCGAAATCCTCGCGCTTGCGGTGGAGTCCCGGGAGAACGACGTCCGAAAGCTCGCCGGCGAGCTTCGACTGCCGATCTTCTGGGCCATGGGCACTCCCGAGATCGCTCGTGCCTTCGGCGACGTCAGCGCGGTGCCCACCCTGCTTCTCTTCGACCGCCAGGGCCGCGCGGCCGAAGCCTTTTACGGCGCGCCCCCGACTCTCCACTCCGAGGCCGAAACAGCCATCGCGAGACTCCTGCGTTAGGCGGTTTTGTACGGTTTGTCGCCGGGCGCGGCTCTTGCAGGAAATCCCCGTGGAGGATCAAAGGAAATGAAACGGTATTCCCTGATACTTTGGTGTGTGATGGCGGCAGCGCTGACGATGGTGGTGGGCGCGTGCGCCCAGAACGGCTTCCAGCCGATCGCGGTGACGAAGGACCCCGCGGTCGTGGCGAGCTGCCAGAAAATTGATGACCTCAAGATCGAGGACGTCAAGGCCGATGAGAAGCTTTCGGACGTCGAGGCGCAGCAGCACCTGACGATCATGGCCCGGGATAAGGGAGCCAACTACCTCCTGATCTCGAGCGACAACGCGCGGCAGGGCACGGCCTATCGGTGCTCGATGCCTCCCGCCGGCGCACCGGCCGGATCACGGTGAGTAAAGCCGAGCCGGAGCGCCCGGTCCGCGAAGGTCGCGTGGGCTGGGCGCTCGTCGGACTCGGTCCTCTGACAATCTCCCAGGTTCTCCGCGCATTCTCCCGGTGTCGGGATTCCCGGCCGGTCGCCCTCGTCGGCGGAGATCCCCCGTCGATGCAGACGCTGGCGCGACGCTACGGAATTCCGGCCACGGCAGTCTACGGGTTCGACACGTACGATCGCATCGCGCACAACCCCGAGGTCGAGATCGTCTACGTCGTGCTGCCCGAGGCCCTGCACGTCGAGTACGCGATGCGGGCGGCGCAGGCCGGCAAGCACGTCCTGTGCGAACGACCCATGCCGGCGGCGGGAGGTTCGAGTCTCTCGAGGGCGCTCCTGGGCGCGGACGCACGCCTGCGCATCGCGTATCGCCACCCGCTCGAACGCCCGGCCGACGGCGGCGACGATCCGCTGGTCGCCGAGATCGACCGCTTCTCGCAGTCGGTCCGCCGGATCGCCGCACGCATCGCGGCCCGCAAAGGCCGTCGCGCTTCCTCGCGGATGCAGGAAACGGCGTAGCCCTGCTCGGCTACTCCTCCGCCATCGCGCCGGTCGCCTCCTGATACGCGCGATCCACCGCCGAGTACTCGAAGTACTCGTCGAACGCGGCGCCGCGGTCGGGGCGGCTCTCGGCGAAGAACTTCCGGAATTGCGACAGGTCCACGCGCTCGCGGACTTGTTCCAGCGTGGCGCCCTGCGCGACGGCTTCCGCGACCTGCGCGCGCAGCGCCTGGAGCAGAGCCGAGACTCTCTTCGCGTACTCCCAGTCGTGCTGGACCGGACCATGGCCCGGGACGATGGCAGCGGCATCGAGAGTGATCAGGCGCTCGAGCGTCTGGATCCACGCCGCGGGATGGCAACCATAGCCGTACGGCACGGGTGAGACGAGGAGGTCTCCCGTGACGACCACGCGCGCGTCCGGCACGACCACGACCGCGTCGCCGGCGGTGTTGCCTTTACCCAGAAAGAGCACGCGGACGTTGCGCCGCCCCAGGTGCACGTCGAGCCCCGATTCGAACGTCAGAGAGGGCGCGACCACGG
>JBKOVK010000024.1:0-12516 GCA_046724475.1 Acidobacteriota bacterium
GGGTTGTAGCAGTGGTTCCCCTCCATCTTGTGCCACCCGTAGTTCTCCCCTCCGGCGCTGGAGGACAGCTGGTAATCGACTTCCTCCCACGCGTTCTGGCCGACGTCCCCGATCAGGAGATCGCCGTTGGCCTGATCGAAGCTGAACCGCCAGGGGTTGCGCACGCCGTAAGCCCAGATCTCGTCGCAGCCGGCCTGCCCGACGAACGGGTTGGAGTTCGGGATTCCATAGGGCATCGCCGTGGTCTGGCCGCACGGCACGGCGCCCGAGCCGTCGATGTCCAGGCGCAGGATCTTGCCCAGCAGGATGTCCTTGTTCTGGGCGTTGTTGGGCACGTCGCCGCCCCCTCCCCCGTCGCCGGTGCCCATATAGAGGAAGCCGTCCGGACCGAAGAAGAGTTGGCCGCCGTTGTGGTTGGCGTTGACGGGGTGGGGCACGACCAGGACGATCTGCGCCGATGCGGGGTCGGCGACGTCGGGATCCGCCGACACCTGGTAGCGGGCCAGGGTGATGTCGCCGGGGCTGGCGATGTTGTCAGTGTAGTAGACGAAGAACGTGCCGTTGGCGGCGTAGTCCGGGTGGAACGCCACGGACAGCAGACCCTGTTCGGAGTCGTTCGATACGAGGGTGTGTATGTCCAGGAACGGAGTCGGAAGCAGTCCGCCGTTCTTGAAGATGCGGATGTAGCCGCCCTTCTCGACGATGAAGAGGCGTCCCGATCCGTCCGGGGCGTGCGTGACGTGCACCGGAGCGCTCACCGCCTGGGTCAGCAGAGTCAGTGCGATCGACGGATTCCCCCCGAGAGGCGCCACTGTCGAGGACCATTCGGGACCCGATGGTGATCCGCCAACCGCGAGATTCCCATCGGACGGTCCGCCGGCAGCGCCCGAGGAGTCGGCCGCGACCGCGCCCGCGGCTTCATCGAAGTGGTAGAGCGCGGCCGTGTTCGCGTCGGCCGCGAAGGCCGTGTTGGGCCGCGTGAAGGCGGCCGTGTAGCGCAGGACCGTGGAGATCCGAAGCTCGTCGATCGTTCCGCCGTAGGGGGATCCGGTGTCGAACTTTTCGGCGCCGATGACGAGGAAGGGGTCGTTGGGATCCGCGGGCGTCGCGTCGTCGGGATACGAGACGTCGCCGTTGGGTCCGTCGCCCTCGGCCTCGAGCACGCCGTCGACGAAGATCCAGAGATGGCCGTCGGAGAGGCGGCGTTCGACGGCGACGTGGTGCCACACATCGTCGAGAACGCTGCGGGAACCGCAGATGGTCCGGTCGCCGGTGCCGTCGCCGCTGACGCCGAACACGATCTTGCCGGCGGCCACCGAGACGCCGAATTTGCGGTCCTGGCCGAGCCGGTCCCGATCGACGATGACGTTGCCGTTTTTCCAGTTCTGGTTCGCCCCGCAGGGAACCGAAGGAGTGGGATTGTCGGCCGCGACGGCCTTCATCCAGAACTCGATCGTGAAGTCCGTGGCGCCGACGTCCGCGGGCGGGCCGGGGTTCGAGTTGGAGGGATCGTCGATCGGGATCTTGACGCGATCGATGTCTCCCGAGCCGTTGCCGTAGAAGCGCAGCGAAGCGGCACCGATCGCGGAGTCCGCGCCCAGCGCGGAAACGAACAGGAAAAGAACGAAGGCGCGAATGGGTATCCGGAGTCCGGTGGTCTTCATGGCGCGATTCTAGGACAGCGTCACAGACGAATGGGGTAGTCCAGCATACATTTATGCCATGCGCATGCCGGCACTCCCCCGAACCGGGCCGGGTCGGGCGGACGGGAGATCTTCTTGAGCGCGCTCGACCTCCTGGTCTTCGGCAACGTCAGCCAGCCGCCTTACTGCAACAACCTTTTTCCGCCGTTGCGGGCGTTGCAGAAGATGTTCCGTACGACCCTGATCGAACCGCTGGCGTTTCCCAAGTTCACGCCGACGGGAGGGTCCAAGCCGGCGCTCGTTCCCGACGAAGCCGTCATCGATCACACCGACCCGCCGCCCCAGGTCATCGTCTGTCTGGGCGGAGCACTCCACCTCTCGCCGCGGGCGCTGAGGAGCTTTCCGCGAGACACGGTGCTCGCCGGTTTCGCGCTTTCGGATCCCTACGGCCTCGACGCGTCGATTGCCATCGCACCGCAGTTCGATCTCTTCTACACCCAGGATCCCCAGTGCGTCGCCGACTACGCCGCGCGAGGCATCGAGGCTCGGAGGTGCGACCCCGCCACGGATCCGGAGCTCTACCGGCCGCAGCGCGCGACGCCCGAGTGCGACATTCTGTTCTACGGCAAGTGGACGCCGTACCGCGACGATCTCCTGTCCGCGCTGTCCCGGCGGTTTCGCGTCCGCATTCACGCCTACGCCGGCGACACGCGGTGGAGCATTCCGTCTCTGCCGCCGCTGGAGACGCCGGACGCGCTCTGCGCGGCCCTCAACCGGACCCGGCTGGCGCTGGAAACCTCGCTCGTGGACGACGTACGTGGCAAGCACCGCGGAACCTTTCGACTGACGCCGCGCGCACTGTTCGCGGCCTCCTGCGGCGTGCCGACGCTCGTCGAATCCTTCCCGGGATTGTCGGACTCCTTCCAGCCGGGCGTGGAGATCGCGGTCTTTCCCGAGAAGGACGCCGTCGTCGCCGCCGCGGCGAAGATCCTCGAAGACGAGCCGGCGCGCACCGCGATGGGACGACGGGCGCGGCAGCGCGCGCTGCGCGAGCACACCTGGGACCGCCGCATCGAGCAGTTCCTCCTCGACGTGCACCGCATGCGCGCCGAGCCGCGGGCTCGAACCGGAAGATAATCTCGACGTCCCGGACTCGAAAAGCACGGGATCCCTCGCTCCGCTCGGGATGACAACTCAAGATTAGGGCCCGTAGAGAACGAGTCCGAACGTCTTCACCAGGAAGGCGGCCATCTGTCCGCGGTTTACCGATTCGCCCGGGCAGTAGTCGCCGCCGCCGCAGCCGCCGGTGATGCCCTCGGTGGCGAGCTGGTTGATCCAGTCCACGAACTGCGCATCGGGGCACTCGACGTCGGCGAACATCGTGGCCGCGCACAACGGAGGCACGTAGTCGCCGCCGTGCTCGCCCTTCAGCAGGAAGACCGCCATCTGGCCGCGCGTGACGGAGTTGTCCGGACAATAGTTGCCGTTGCCGCAGCCGCCGGTGATGCCCTCGGTCGCGAGCTGGTTGATCCAGTCCACGAACGTTCCCCCCGGACACGGCACGTCCGCGAACATCGTCGACGAACAGGCCGGAGGCGCATACGTTCCGCCGTGCTCGCCTTTCAGAAGGAACACCGCCATTTGCGCGCGCGTCACGGGGTCGGAGGGACAGAAGTCTCCGCCTCCGCACCCGCCCGTGACCCCGTTGTGAAACAGATTTTCGACGAACGCGTAGAACTGGTGCGACGTCGCCACGTCCGCGAAGCTCTCGCCCACGTGCAGCGGCCAGTTGTTGGCGAACGGCCGCGGGGGGTTGGTGCCCGCCAATGTTTCCTTGAAGGTCGCGTCCCAGTGCTGGGCCGGACGCGTCCCCGAGATCGTCATCAGGAAGCAGTTGCCCGTGGCGCCGTTGCAGTCTTTCTGGCCTCCCGAAGTGATGTTGCCGTACGAGGCCTTGTCGTCGTCGATCGTGTAGGTCGGTCCGGCCGGGCCCGTCAGGTCCGACGCGGTCCCGGTCAGTCCCTGCGTGATTGGAAACTCGTTCAGCCACTCCGGCGAGATCTGGACCGTCTCGCCGGCCTCGAAGACTCCGTTGACGTTGGAGTTCGATCCCGCCACCGCGTTCGCGTCGACGGCAAGAGGGTGCGGGATGATCCGGCACGTGCCGAGATTGCCGGCGTTGAAGATCGACAGGATCTGGGAGGCATCGAGCGCGTCGTCGTAGACCTGGAGCTCGTCGATGTCTCCGAAGAAGTTCCCGGCGGCCCCGGGCGGCTGGAAATCTCCCACGACGCCGATCGCCGCACTGGTGGTGAAGGTGAAACCCGGAGCGTAGGACGCCGTGGGGCTCGCGACCGAATCCACATAGAAGATCACGTCTCCGCCGGCCGCATCGGCGGTGACGGCCACCAGATGGGGCGTGGTATCGGTGATCTTCGCCCCGGTCGATTCGACGAGGCTGGTTCCCACCTTCGAAAGGAACAGCGTCCCGTTCCCTTCCAGACCCAGGCAGTACCCGCCGCTCCCGTAGCAGAACAGCTCTCCCGTGTTCGGCGACGGGAGGTTGGCGTTGCCGGCGACGATGGCGTCGGCGCGCGTCACCCACATGACGAGGCTGAAGGTCTGGAGCTGCAGAACCGCCGGGTTCCCGACCACGACCGAGCTCGTGGAACCGTCGAACCGGTAGGCGTCGTTGACGACTCCCGGAACGAACGTCGCGCCGTCGTTGGTTCCGTCGTTGCCGTTGGCGACGTCCTCGGTGGATCCGTCGCCCGTCCACCATCCGATGATCCCGGCCGGCGGGGGCGGACAGGATTGCGCATTTGCGTCGCCGGCGGCGATCGTCAGAACACACGCAGCGACGATCGTGAAGGCCCTCATGCGACAATCCCCGTGGGAGTAACTATCACGGGCAAGACACGAAAAAGGCCGTGAAAGAAACTCCAAAGGCGTCGTCTCCGGCGGCCGGCCGTGCCCGAACGGCGCTGGTCCTGCTTCTCCTCATCAATCTCTTCAACTTCGTCGATCGACAGGTCCTCGCGGCGGTCGTCCCGTCGATCGAACGAAGTTTCTTCGGAGGATCGGGTCAAGCGCATTCGTCGGGGCTCGAAGCTTTGCAGGAATGGTGCCGGAAACACCTCGGATTCCAGCCCGAGCTCGCGTTCATCGGCGTCCTTTCGATGGCCTTCATGGTCCTTTACATGATCGGCGCGCCCATCTTCGGCCGGCTCGCCGAACGCTATCCGCGCTGGACGTTGGTCGGCATCGGGGTCATCGCCTGGAGCCTCGCGAGCGGCGCTTCCGGCCTCGCGACGACTTTCGGCGGTCTCCTCCTGACGCGCTGCTTCGTCGGCATCGGCGAGGCGGCCTACGGGCCGGTCGCGCCGACGATCCTGTCGGACCTCTACGACGTGAAGGTCCGGGGAAAAATCCTCGCCTGGTTCTACATGGCCATCCCGGTCGGGAGCGCTCTGGGCTACGTGCTCGGCGGCGCCGTTGCGAATTCGTCGCTCGGCGACCGGCCGATTCTCGGAATTCATGCGGAGAGCTGGCGGTGGGCGTTTTTCCTGGTCGTTCCGCCCGGCCTGCTTCTCGGAATCTTGTCCTTCTTCATGAAGGAGCCTCCGCGCGGCGCCTCCGACGGACTCGCGGATGCGCCCCACGGGCGCGTCCGACTGCGCGACTACGGAGTCCTGCTGCGCACGCCGTCCTGGGTCATCTGCACGCTCGGGATGACGGCGATGACGTTCGCCATCGGAGGCATTGCGTTCTGGATGCCGTATTACCTCGCCCAGCGGCCGGGCGCTCCGCCTTCGGCGACGGTGATCTTCGGCGGCATCACGTGCGTCGCGGGACTCGTGGCGACGCTTGCCGGGGGCATGGCCGGAGACCGGCTGCGCGCGCGCTTCTCCGGATCGTACTTCCTGGTTTCGGGCGTCGCCATGATCGCGGGGTTCCCTTTTCTTCTGCTGACGCTCGACGCGCCCTTTCCTCGGATCTGGATCTGGCTCTCCGTCGCGAGCTTCTGCCTGTTCTTCAACACCGGGCCGACGAACACGATCCTCGCCAATGTCAGCCACCCATCGATCCGCGCGGCGAGCTTCGCGCTCAACATCCTCCTCATCCACGCCTTCGGCGACGTCCTCTCCCCTGTCGTCATCGGCGTGCTGAGCGATCGCTACAACATGCACTTCGCATTCGTCGTCGTCGGGGCGATGTTCCTCGTGGCCGGAATCCTGTGGCTCCTCGGCGCGCGGTACCTCGAGCGCGACACGGCGCTCGCAGCGACGCGCCTCGCGGACGGAGCGAAATGACGGACCGCCCGTCCGCCGGCTACGTCCTGGTGCGCGGCCTGACGCGATTCCTGCTCGGGCTCTTCTACGCCCGCATCCAGGTCGTCGGGAAGGAGAACGTGCCGGACAGCGGACCGGTCATCATCGCGGCCAACCATCACAACTCGGTCGTGGACGCGATGCTGCTGATTGCGACGATCCCTCGCCCACTCCGCATCCTGGCGAACGCGCCGCTGTTCCGGCACCCGCTCATCGGACCGTTCCTCCGGCTCATCCGTGCTCTGCCGGTGCATCGCCGCCAGGAGGCCGGTGACGACCCCGCCAAGAACGCGGCGCTCTTCGACGCGACGACCGAGGCGCTCCACGCCGAGGCGGCGATCGCGATCTTCCCGGAGGGCCGGACACAGCCCGAACCCGCACTGCTGCCGGTCCGGACGGGCGCGGCGCGCATGCTTCTCGCCGCAGAGGCGGGACGACGAAACGGACCTCACGTGACGCTGCTGCCCGTCGGCCTCGTCTTCGATCAGCCGGGCACTTTCCGGGGCGGCCGCGCGCTCGTGCAGATCGGCTCCCGGGTCGATACGTCGGACTGTATGGACACCGCTCCGGCCCGATCGGTTCCGACCGCGCGCGCGCTCACGGATCGCCTCGGCGACGCGTTGCGAGCCCAGATCATCGAGGCGGACGATCGAGAGACGCTTCGCCTCCTCAAGCTGGTCGAGGAGCTCTGGCACGGCGCGGAAGGCGAGCCGGTCCCGGAGGAAGCCGCTCGCGTGCGGTGGCTGCAGGGCGCCATGCAGACGTATCGGTCGCTCCTGCGGAGCGACCCCGAGAAGGTCGAGGCCTTCCGCCGGGCGCTCGAAGCCTTCGACGCCGAGGCGGAAGCGTTCGGCCTCGGCGGCGCCAGACTCTCGCGCATCTATTCGTTTCCGACAGTCGCCCGTTTCACCGCGACCGAGGGAGCCTCGCTCCTGCTCGCGACCCCTCTGGCGCTCTTGGGTTTGCTCCTGCACGGGATTCCCTACCGGCTGACCGCGTTTGCCGTGCGCAAGATTCCTCACACCGACGAAGAGGAGGCGACTGACAAGATCGCGGCGGGACTCGTCCTCTACCCGGTCGCGTGGGCTCTCGAGGGTTGGGCTGTCTACGCCCTCGGCGGAGGGAGGTGGCTCGCGCTCTTTCTCCTCGCTCTGCCGGTGACGGGATTCTTCGCATTGTCCTGGTACGAGCGCCTGGAGCACGTGCGCAAGGAGGCCCGCGCGTTCCTGCGTTTCCTCAAGGACCGCGATCTCGTCCGGCGGATGCGCGAGCGGCGCGAAGACCTCGCCCGCGAGCTTCGCGCGCTGGCCCGGCTCGGAGAGACCACGTGACGCTGCCGCCGTGGGCGTTGCGCGCGATCCTGGTCGTCGCGGGTCTGGCCGGCTGGTTCTACACGCAGGCGCTCATCGCGCGGCGCAAGTTTCCGGAGGGGCGTATCGGAGACCGCCTTCTCGAGCTCACCGAGCCGCTGAATCGGCGCCTCTGGGAAAACCCCGGCCAGGCCAACGCGCTCCTGATCGCGACCTCGGCGGTCATCGACCTGCTCGGGATCTTTCTTCTCGCCGTCGGGATATTCGGGCCGACGATCCGGCCGCTCCTCGGGCTCGGGATCCTCTTCGCGCTGCGGCAGGTGTGCCAGGGCCTTTGCTCGCTGCCCGCTCCCGAGCGGATGATCTGGCGCAACCCCGGCTTCCCCTCGCTGCTGGTCACCTACGGGACCAGCACGGATCTCTTCTTCTCCGGGCACACCGCGATCGCAGTCTACGGCTCGATCGAGCTCGCGCGCTGGGGCGGCACTCCTGCCGCGGTCATCGGCGCTGCGATCGCGCTCGTCGAAGCGGCGACGGTGCTCGTCCTGCGGGCGCACTACACGATGGACGTCTTCGCGGGAGCGATCACGGCACTCTGGGTCGCATGCGCGAGCGCGGCACTCGCGCCGGGGATCGACGCGTGGCTCGCGCGCCTGTTCGCGGCGTCGATCTGATCGGCTCGACGTCGCCGCCGGGACGGCGACCTGAGCCCTAACCCAGGCCGGCGGCGCGCGCGAGCAGAAGGAGTCCCGCTCCAATAAGGGCCGCTCCGACGGCTCGCGCGACGCGCTCGCCGGAGGGTGCAAGACGTTCCGCGGTGATGGCGGCCGCCACGACCGCCATCGCGAGAAGGTCCATGACACCGATGACCAAGAGAATCGCCATGAGACCGGCACAGCAACGGACACAGTGGACGCCGAGGTGCACGCCGTGCCGCCAGGCCGTGCCGGCGTCGGCTCGCAGCGAGCCGCCGCGTCCGGGCCGGCAACAGGCGAGATGACATGCCTTCCACCGAGTGAACTGGAGAGCGCCGGCGAACAGGACGACGACCGCGACGGCGACCGGTACGGCGCGCGCCACCGCCGGGTGCCGCATCTCGATCGCCGCGAGCGCGACGCCCAGCGGATACGCGGCCATTCCGAACAGAGTCCAGACGAAGAAGTAGCCGACGCCCACGAGCGCGGTCAGCCGACCGAGCCCCCTCACCACTCCCTCTCCCCCAGCGGGGGAGAGGGAGATAAGGACCGCCTCGCGGTAGCGCCGCAGCATGGGGACCAGGGAAGGCAGCATCATCGCCACCATCATCGCGATCCACATGCCCAGGAACATCGCCGCAGCCTCGGGCCACGTCTGGCTGGGCATGCGCATCCACGCCATCGACATCGTCCAGCCGCCGGGCATCGGCATCCCCTCCATCGCCGACATCGACGCGCACCAGACGATCGTGATCGCCGTGCTGGCGGCGAAGATCAATGCCGAGGCGCCGAGGAAGGCACGCTCGGAAGTTCGATCGGACACGACCGGAACTCCGGGTTCGAAACCGTTCGCGAGGGATGTCACGTCAGCCATGCTGCAGCGCTCCGTGTTTCAACTGGTCCGGCTTACGCCTCGGCGTCGCGCTTTCGGAAGGCGGCTTCCCCGGCGTCGGATATCTCGACCCACTTCGGATCCGGCGAGGCCTCGGCGCCGTAGTTGTCGTGCCAGTTCCACCACTTGTACGGCGGGGTCTGGGGGTAGCCCTCCGGCGAGTCCTCCCATTCCTCCTGGCGCCCGAGCGGGGTGATGTCGAGGTAGTTCCAGGTGCTTCCCATCTGTTCGTCACCCCGATTGTTCACGAAATACGTGCGGAACACTTTGTTGCCATCGTCCCGGATGAAGGCATTCGTCCCGTGCCACTCGTCCACGCCGAAGTCCACGTCGAAACTGTCGGTGATGGTGTACCAGGGTATCTCCCACCCCATTCGGGCCTTCAGCCGCGCGATGTCGGCCTGTGGCGCACGCGAGGCGAAGGCGAGCGTGGTGTCGCGAGCGTTCAGATGCGCGAGATGGGCGACCTGATCGGCGACGAACGAGCAGCCACGGCAGGCATGTTCGGGCCAGCCGAACACGCCGGGCTCGAAGAAGGCGCGGTAGAGGATCAGTTGACGGCGACCGTCGAACAGATCGAGCAGGCTCGCCTTGCCCTTCGGGCCGACGAACCCGTACGCCTTGTCCACAGTCAGCCACGGCATCCGCCGACGCTCGGCGGCCAGCGCGTCACGGGCGCGGGTCAACTCCTTCTCCTTGACGAGGAGCTGCTGGCGCGCAGCCTCCCACTCCTGCGCCGATACGACCGGCGGTGTGTTCTTCGGAAGACGCTTGGTTCGATGCTCTCCAGCCTTTTCCTTGTTCTTTTCCATTTCTCTCTCCTTGTTCTTTTTATTTGCGCCGGTCAGTGCTTGCCGTACTCGTCGTGGCGGCGGAACCAGAGATCCTTCTCGTTGCGCCCCAGGGGAGCGCGATCGAGCCACTGGTACATGTTCCAGAGTCCGTCCAACCCGCGCGCGTAGGCCGAGTAGGTGTGGTAGACGACGCCGTCGTCGACCACGAACGCGCTCATGCCGGGCCTCTCGCGCGTGTAAGTGGCCGGATCGGTTCCGGACATGGTCGCGAACGTGACTTCGCCGCTGCTCTTCGGCGGCTCATGCCACGCTTCCTCGCGCCGGTAGTTGTATTGGATGCCTCCTTCACGCTGTTGCTCCTTGGTGAACCCGACGCTGAAGTCCGGATTGAAGTCGCTGCCGAACGAGGACGCCCAGGGGAACGACCAACCCATTCGCTTCTTGTAGCCCTGCAGCTTCGCCAGCGGCGCCCGAGACACCGCCCAGAGCATGACGTCGTGGTTGGCCAGGTGCACGGCGATCCCGTTGAAGCCGTCCGCGATCGCCGAGCAGGCCGGGCAGCCGGCCGTGTAGTCGGGGCCGAACATGAAGTGATAGACGAGCAGCTGCGAGCGGCCTCGGAAGAGATCCGCCAGCGAGGCGCTCCCCTCGTCCGTGTCGAAGCGGTACTCCTTGTCGATCCGCACCCACGGCAGCTCCTGCCGCTGCCGAGTGAGCTCGTCGCCCTTCCGCGTGTGTTCTTTCTCGGCCTTCAGCAGCTCGAGCCGCGAGGCGAGCCACTCTTTGCGTGTCGCCGTCTTGTGCTTTGTCATGTGCCCTCTCCCTTCATCGCGCCCCGTGACATTCGACCGTCACCACCCGAGCATAGAAATTGACGACGGTCACGGGTAGTGCCACTCGGTGCCGCGACGACCAGACCACTTCGTCATGCCGCAACTCGCAAATTCCGCGCCCGTCTTCGCTCATGAAGTACTTTTAGCGCCGGACATCGAACGAGTGGGAGTGACAAGCGTGGCGGGAATCCCATGGACTCGCTGATCACGGCCGCGGCGCGCGCTCTCGCCGCAGGGGATCCCCTCGGGGCATTGAAACGGGTCGCCCTGCGCGACGACGCGCCCGGCCTCGCGCTCCGGGGGATCGCGATGGCGCAACTCGGCGATCTCGTTCGAGCGAAAGGGCTTCTGCGGCGTGCGGCGCGTGCCTTCGGCCCGAGGGAGGCGGTCGCCCGCGCTCGTTGTGTCGTCGCCGATGCCGAGATCGCCCTGGTCTCTCGGGATCTGGGCTGGCCTGCCAGGGCGCTCGACGCGGCGCGGGCGGCGCTCGAAGAGCACGGCGATCACGTCAACGCCGCGCATGCGCGGCACCTCGAAGTCCGCCGCCTCCTCCTCATGGGGCGCCTCGACGAGGCCGAGCGCACACTCGCCGCGCTGGATCCCTCCGCCTTCTCTCCCGCGTCGAGGACGGCGCACGAGCTCGTGGTCGCGGGAATCGCGATGCGGCGCCTCCGGACGAAGGCCGCGCGCGCGGCGCTCGATCGAGCCGGGCGCGCTGCGCGGCAGGCGCGCATCCCGGCGCTGATGGCGGAGGTCGAGAGCGCATCGCTCGTCCTGAGCCAGCCCGCGGCGCGCCGGATCGCCCGAGGCGAGGAGCAGTCTCTGCGGCTGGCGGAGGTTGAAGCGTTGCTGGCGTCGAAAACGCTCGTCGTGGACGCGTGCCGCCACGTCGTGCGCGCCGAGAGCATGCTGGTCTCGCTCGCGAGGCGTCCGGTGCTGTTCGCGATCGCACGGGCGCTCGGCGAGGCCTGGCCGGACGACGTCTCGAGAGACGCGCTCGTGGCGCGCGCGTTCGGCGGCCGGCGCGCCGACGAATCCCACCGCGCGCGGCTGCGGGTCGAAGTCGGCCGGCTTCGGAGGATGCTTCGGACGCTGGCCGGCGTGCGCGCGACGGAGCGAGGGTTCGTCCTGGCGCCGCGCCGGGCACGCGAAGTCGTCGTGCTGGCGCGGCCGAATGAAGTGGACGAGGAGCATGCGTCTGTGCTCGCGTTCCTCGCCGATGGCGAGTCCTGGTCGAGCTCGGCCCTGGCCCTGGCGCTGGGGGCGAGCCAGCGCACCGTGCAGCGGGCGCTCGACTCGCTCGCGGCGGCGGGCAAGGCGCAGTCGTACGGGCGCGGGCGGGCGCGTCGTTGGATGACCCCACCCCTGCCGGGATTCACGACCGTGTTGTTACTCCCCGCACCGCTTCCGGGTGACTAGGATGAAGGCATGAAACGATCCGCAGCCGAAATCCTTCGCGAGTACACCTTCCCGGGTGTGGACCACGTGCATGGGGTCACGTACGACGGGCGGCACGTCTGGTTTGCTGCGGGAGGCACGTTGAACGCCTTCGATCCCGAGAGCGGGAAGACGGTGCGCTCGATCGAGATCTCCGCCGACGCCGGAACGGCTTTCGACGGCCGGCACCTGTTCCAGCTCGCCGGAGATCGCATCCAGAAGATCGACCCGAAGACCGGCCGCGTGCTCTCCACGATTCCGGCTCCCGCCGGCGGCGCCTCCGGACTCGCATGGGGCGAAGGGGCTCTCTGGGTCGGACAGTACCGGGACCGGAAGATCCATCAGCTGGATCCCGAGACGGGCGCGATTCTCCGAACAATCGAGTCCAACCGCTTCGTCACGGGCGTCACCTGGGTCGACGGAGAGCTCTGGCATGGCACCTGGGAAGGCGACGAGAGCGACGTGCGCCGCATCGACCCGGAGACCGGAAAAGTCCTCGAGCGTCTCGAGATGCCGCGCGGAGTCGGGGTCTCCGGCCTCGAGTCCGACGGCGGGGACCGGTTCTTCTGCGGAGGAGGGCG
>JBKOVK010000085.1:0-14276 GCA_046724475.1 Acidobacteriota bacterium
AGCAGCAGGACGCGGAGGCCGTTGGAGGAGAGCCGGAACTCGCGAAAGCCGGCCTTCTCCTTGACGAGCTCGAAGGGGCCGCCGGACAAGCCCCGACTACCTTCCGCCCGCGATGTCCTCGGCGCCGTCGACGCCGATGACGTTTCCCGAGACCCACGCGCCGCCGTCGCCGCACAGAGCGACCAGCGCCCGCGCCACGTCGGGCGGCCGGGTGAGGCGGCCGGCCGGGTGCATCGACTGGACGCGCTCGATCATGGCCTCGTTGCCCGGGATCTTGCGCAGCGCCGGCGTGTCGGTGACCCCGGCGCGCAGGGCGTTGGCGGCGATTCCGTGCGGCGCCAGCTCCACCGCGATCTGCCGGATGTAGGACTCCAGCGCCGACTTGGCCGCGGATACGGCTCCGTAGGCCGGCCAGACGATGTGATCGCCGGCCGACGTCATCGCGAAGATCCGGGCGCCCGGAGAGAGCAGATTTCCGAAGAAGAGATCCTGCGTCCAGTACACGAGGGAGTTGGCCATGACGTCGAGCGTCATCTCGATCTGGGGCTTGGCGATCGCGCCATCGCGCGGCTGGGCGAAGAACGGCTTCAGCGTGCCGAAGGCCAGAGAATGGAGCAGGACGGAGACGCGCGACTCCGGCGGCTCGTTGCCGCAGGTCGAGGTGATCGCGGCCACGACTTCGCCGCGTTTGGCGTCGTCGGCCGCGTTGACGTTGAAGAACTCGGCGCGGCGCCCCGTGCCCCGGATCTCGCCGACGATCCGGTCGACGTTGGACTGCGTGGCCTTGCGGTCGAGGTGGACGCCGAAGATGTTCCACCCGGCCTTCGCCAGGGCGATCGAGCAGGCCTCGCCGAATCCGGACGAGGCGCCCAGGACGACGGCCCAGCGAGTGCGCGTCTCGGCGGTCAAAGCGGGGGGATCTTAGTACACTCCATCGCCGTGGCGGAGGCGCTGGAGGCGGAGCCGCAGGGCGGCGCGACGCGGACCCTCGCCGCCGCGCTCCTGCTTCTCGCGGCGATGGTCTGGCTGGAGCCCGCGGGCTCCGGACTGGCCGAACCCGACGAGACCCGCTATGCCGAGATCCCGCGCGCGATGCTCGCCGCGGGCGATCTCGTCGTGCCGCGCTTGAACGGCGTTCCGTACTTCGAGAAGCCGCCTCTTCTCTACTGGGTCAACGCCGCGTCTCTGCGCCTCTTCGGAGAGACGCCGTGGGCCGCGAGACTGCCCACGCGCCTGGCGGGCATGGGGACGGTCCTGCTCATCATCTTCGCGGCGCGCCGGCGCCCGGGAGGAGGACTGCCGGCCGGAATCTTCTTTCTCGCCGCGCCGATGGGATTCCTCTTCTCCCGCGCGAACCTGACCGACGGCCTTCTGACGCTGTGCTTCACGGCCACGCTGCTCGCGGCGCGCGCGGCGCTCCTTCGCCGCGAAAGCGGGCGGGCCTGGCTGGGGCTCTCGGCGATCGCCGGAGGGGCCGCCGCCGGCGGATTCCTCACGAAGGGCCTCGTCGCGATCGTCCTGCCCGGCGCGATCCTCTTTCTCTGGGCCCTCGCCACGCGGCGGATCCCGATGCTTCTGCGGACACTCGTTCTCTCGCCCGCTCCGATCGTCTTCGCCGTTCTCGCGGCTCCCTGGTTCCTGGCGGTCGAGCGGCGGCACCCGGGTTTCCTCGACTTCTTTTTCGTCGGCGAGCATCTTCGCCGCTTCGCCACCGGCGCTGCGAAGCGTCCGGGCGGAATCCAGTACTTCGTCCCGGTCTTCCTTCTCGGCTTTCTGCCCGGGCTTCCCTTTTTCGTCGCGGGCGTGGCGCGGGGGCTCCGCCGGCGAAGAGAGGACGAAGGCGGCCTGTTCTTTCTTCTCTGGTTCGGCGTCGTCTTCGTCTTCTTCTCGCTCTCGCAGAGCAAGCTGCCGCCGTACCTTCTCCCGGCGATTCCGGCGGCGGCGCTGCTTGCCGCTCGCGGAGCGGAGGAGAACGGGCACGCCCGACGCCTCTGGATCGTCCAGGCGTGCCTGGCGACCGCCCTTGCGGCGGGCCTGCTGGCGGTGCCCGAGCTACGCGACGCCGCGCGCACGCTGGGTCTTCAGGGCGTCGTCGCTCCGGCCCTGGCGCTTCTCGTCGTGGCGTCCTGGCTGGCGGTGCTGCTGGCCGCGAAGTCGCGGGCGGCCGCGCTGACCGCGCTCGCGGTCGCCTGGACGAGCTTCTTCGCGGCCGTCGCGCTGGGCTGGCCGAAAACGCCGCAGGCGCGACTGTCGACGGAACTGGCCGAGGCGGCGCGCTCCGCCGGCGCCGGGCGACTTCCGGTCGTGGCGTACCGGACCTACCTCAACGGCCTGTCGTGGGAGCTGAAGGCTCCGATTCCCGTGGTCGACTTCCGCGGCGAGCTGGAGCCCGAGTTCGAGACGCGGCCCGACGTTCGGGAGGCTCTCTTCTGGAGCCAGGAGAAGTTCGGGTCACAGTGGCGCCGCCGGCCCGTCATCGCCCTGGTGAGACTGAAGGATCTCGTCCCGCTGATGACCGCCGCCCCGCCCGCCCGCGTCTTGCGGTACTCGGGCCGTTACGCGATCGTGGCGAATTTTCCGGAGTAGATCCCGAGGGAAGGAAACGGCCGACTTACGGGATGTAGCCTTTGATCGTCCGAGCGGTCACGCCCGGCTTCCCGACCGCGACGGAGACCGCCCGGTACTCGCCGTCGGGCTTCTGCGAGTCGGTGCGGAAGGCGAGGATGTACTGGGAGCGCAGCTCCTCTTCGATCCGTTTGGTGACCTCGCCGACCTTCGAGGCGTTGGAAATGTGGAAGACGGCGCCGCCGGACTCGCGCGCGATCTCGTTGACCTCCTTGCGAATCCCGAAGTCGGTGATCGAGATGTTGACGGCGATGAAGTAGATCGGGGCGCCGGCCGAGCGCGCGTAACGCAGCAGGGTCGTGTAGTCCACGTGGGAGTGGTTGTCGGCGCCGTCGGTGACGACGACGAGGGCCTTGCGGCCCTGCAGCGTGCGGAACTGGTAGAGGCCCAGGACGATCGAATCGTAGAGGGCGGTCGCGCCCCGGGCGGTCGGCTCGCGCGCGGCGCGCTGGAGCTCTCCAGAATCGCTGGTCAGGGCCTGCAGCATTCGCGGCTGTTCGCGGAACTCGATGACGAAACCCTGGTCCTTCTCGCGGATCAGTCCCTTGAAGAGCTCGGCCGACGCCTCGTGGACGAAGGGCATGGATTTCTCCATCGAGCCCGAGCCGTCCACGACGAGGCCGATCGTCAAGGGCAGCTTCTCGGCGACCTCGAAGCCGGTGACCTTCTGCGGCCGCCCGTCCTCCTGGACGGAGAAGTCGGTTTCGGTCAGGCCCTTCACGAAGCGGTTGTCCTTGTCGATCGCCGAGATGTGGAGCTGCACGACGTCGACCCGCACGCTCTCGACCGTCGTGTTGGGGCCCTTCAGCATCCGGATGTCGTTGGCTTCCTTGCCGTCCTCGGTGATCGCGGTCGCGCGCAGGAAATCCGAGCGCGTGTACTCGGTCATCGGCAGCGTGACCTCGAACGGACCCGGGCCTCCGGGCCAGCTCTTGAGCTTCTTTTCGTCGAGGAAGAGATCCACCTGCTTGGCCACCCCGCCCGAGATCGACTGGACGGCAACCTTGACCTTCACTTTGCCCGCCTGGGGATCCACCTGCGGCAGGATCTTCACGGCCAGCCGCGCGGAGCCCTGATTGATGGACCACGCGTCTTCGTCGATGACCCTGCCCGATGCGTCGTAGCCGACGGCGCGGACCGTCTGCTTGCGGGGCACTTCACCGAGGTCGATCTCGACGGTGTAGGGCGGACGGGCGCGGCGCACGAGGAGCTTGTCCTCGAGATAGAACTCGACTTTCGTGATCGGAGGCTGGGCATCCGCCTCGAGGCGAAGCAGGCCGACGGGAGCCTCCCGATCGGGCGGAAGGATCTTCAGCTTCGATCCCGCGGTCTCGGCCGTCGTCGAACCGGCTTCGTCGGCGATCACGACGGCTTCCGCCGCGGGCATCGTCGAAGCCTCTCCGGGCGCCATGTCGGGCGTGAACTGCGTCCCGACCTCCGGCACCGAGATCTCGGTCGTGGCCTCGCCGACCTGGCGGCCGCCGGGGGCGGCGAGGATCAGCTTGAGCTTGTATGAACCCGGTTCGATCGAGCGCAGGAACGCGTACTGGAACGTGTTTCGATCGCCGATCTCTCCGGAGACGGGGTACTTGAAGGACTGGACGATGTCCTCGCCCCGGAGGAACGATCCCTGAAGCTCCCCGGAGAAGCTCGTCAGCCCGCGCTTGGCGGCGGCCATGGAGAGCTCGGGAGCGCGCAGGCGGATTCGCACCACCGTCTTCACACCGGCCATCCCGAGGTACTCCGCGGTCACGTAGAGCGGAAACTGACCTCCGGGGGTGTCGACCTGGGTCTGCCGCGTCTGCGCAGGAACGCGAGCGGCGCCGAGGAGGAGTGCCAGGGAAATCAGAGTCCGGGTTCGGCTGCGCAGAGCCATGCGGAAAACCCGAACCGCGGCGAGGCTGGAAGGAATTCCCACTTCTGTCAATCCTGAGCGGAGTGAGGGATCCCTATTTAGGCGATGGCCAGGTTCGAAAGGGGTTCCTCGGGCCGGCGGCCCTCGGAATGACATCCTTCGAAGAACTCTTCGACCGCCGTCCGGAAATCCGCGGGGGTCTGGAGGCTCGAGATCCGCACCCGCAGGTCGCGGCCGCGGGGCAGGCCGTGGGTGTACCAGCCCGTCATCGTGCGCAGCTTGTGCAGAGCCTCCTTCGGCTCCGCGGCCGACGCCTCGATCGCCTCGAAATGCGCCAGCATCAGGTCCCGCCGTTCGGCGAGCGTGGCCTCGGCCACGGAGCCTCCAGCGCGGCGCGCCGCGATCTGCCGGAAGATCCACGGATTCTTCATCGTCGCGCGGCCGATCATCACGGCGTCGCAACCGGTCTCCGCGAAGAGCCTCTCGGCGTCGTCGGCGGTGAGCACGTCGCCGTTGCCGATGACCGGAATCGCGAGGCGGCATTTCAGCTGCGCGATCTTGGTGTAATCCGCGGCGCCGGTGTACATCTGCCGCGCGGTGCGGGCGTGCATCGCCACGGCGGCGACGCCCTCGTCCTCGCACATCTTTCCGAGATCCAGGAAACTCATCCGCCCGCCGTCGAGGCCCAGCCGGAACTTCACGGTCAGCGGAATCGACAGCCGCGACTTGACCTGGCGCACGATCGCGCGCGCCAGAGGAAGATCGCCCATCAGCGCCGCTCCCGCGCATCCCTTGAGCACCTTGTTGGCGGGGCAGCCCATGTTGATGTCGCAGGCGTCGGGGGC
This sequence comes from Acidobacteriota bacterium, assembly GCA_046724475.1. Lineage (GTDB taxonomy): Bacteria > Acidobacteriota > Thermoanaerobaculia > UBA5066 > Gp7-AA6 > DAHUXD01. The sequence continues at coordinate 5,326 of JBKOVK010000085.1, forward strand.
AAGCTCCTCGACGATGTCGGCCGCGGCGGACATGCGCTCGGGATCCGAGCCGTAGATCTGGATCGAGAGCGGGCGCTCCTCGTCGGTGAAGATCATTTTGCGAAGCTGACGGGCGTTGCCCCGCGAGATCGCCTCGGAGGAGATGAACTCCATCGTCACAAGACCCACCCCGCCGATCCGGCGCAACATCAACCGATACACGTGGTCCGTGATGCCCGCCATGGGAGCGAGCACCAGGGGCGGATCGATCCGGAGGGTTCCCAGAGAGAGCATCCGGCTGATAATCTTACCGATCACCCCGGGCGGCCGGGGAGCCGGGCTTTTTCGTTTCGTTCCGGAGGAGTTTGAAATGTCGTCCACGACCATGGCGGGACCCGCCGATGACTCCGCCCTCTGGATTCGCGACCGCCGTTTCGATCTGATTTTCCTGACCCTGTCGGGGTGTCTGGTCTTTTTCCCGTATCTGTCCTACGGGCTCCTGCAGAAGCTGGGCGTGTCCGAGGCCACATCGAGCCTGATCGTCGGCCTCTCGGTGACGCTGCTCGTGGGCGGGCCCCACATGTATTCGACTTACCTGCGCACGGCGTTCGAGCCGCGATTCCGGAAGCGCTGGGGACTCCTCGCCTACCTGCCCCTGATCCTCATCCCGACGCTGGTCGTCATCGGGTCCCTCTACGCCTTCATCCTGCTCCTGACGGCCTTTTTTCTGTGGGCGTCGCTGCACGTCACGCATCAGGCGCAATTCATCTCGGAGACCTATCGGATGCGCGCCGGAGGACCGGTGCGTGCGCTCGACCGGTGGCTCGACGGCGCCGTGATCCTCGGCGCGCTCTACGTGATGGCGATGTACAAGTTCGTGGCCGACAAATTCGCCCTCGGCGACGCCGTCCTGCTGTTCCCGAACTTCCTGAAGTACCGGTGGGTCGCCGTGGCGTTCACCGCCGGCTACGCGATCTTCTTCCTCTTCTACGTCGTCCGGACGTTCGGCGAGATCCGCCGCGGCGAGACCTCCTGGCCCCGCCTGCTCTTCATGATCATGACCGTGGCCATGGCCTTCGTCGTGCCGATCTTCGACAACCTCGACATGTCGTTCCAGGGCTTCAACACGTGGCACTCGCTCCAGTACCTGGCGCTGACCTGGTTCATGCTCGGCCGCGAGGCCGACTCGGGACGGATCGGGAGCGGCCTCGCGCGCGCTCTGGCCGGCCGCGAGAACACCAAGAAGTTCTACCTCTCGATGATCGGCGCGACGCTGTCGGCCGGCGTCATCTATCTCATTCTCTGGAAGGGTCTGCATTTCCCGCAGGACAAGAGCTACTACGTGGTCGTGCTGTCGTTCCTCCTGGTGCACTACTTCTACGACCACATCGTCTTCCGCGACTTCGAGCCGCTCCAGCCGATCCGGGGAAGAGAGCGCGTCGCCGCGTAGATTCCGCTGTCATCCCGAGGAGCGTGAGCGACGAGGGATCCCGTGCTTGACTACCATTTTCGCGAATCGAGTCCGGGATCCCTCGCTGCGCTCGGGATGACAGGCTATTTCGCTAGGTCTTCGTAGGTCTGGACCTTCCTGTACCCCTTCGGCGGCTCGAAGAGATCCAGGTCCGCGCCCACGCGGACGTCGAGGAGCTCGGTCGTGGTGAACGGCTGGTATTCGTCGCCCCGGTCCTTCTTCATGTGCTCGATCTTCACGACGAGCTTGTCGAGATCGCGGGCGACCCAGAGCGTGACGAGGTCCCCGGAGGGAAGCGCCAGCCGCCAGCGGTCGCACGGGTGGAGTCCGTGCGTGTCGTCGCCGATCCGGGAGATCACTCCCCCGAACCGGTCGGCGTAGGAACGGGGATCGAAACCGGGCTCCAGTGGATAGCCCGGCACGATCTCGTCCGTGGGTCCCCAGGCGATCTCGCGAATCGTCTTCTTCTCGGGCCGGAGCTCCCAGGCCTTCTTCTGCTCCGGACGCACGATCTTCACGAGCGTGCCCCCGTCCACCTTGCCCTCGACCCGTTTCCACTCGCCGCGTACCGCGACGTCGAACTTCTCGTCCTTGGAAAACGAGAGGATCCCGGTGTAGCCATCCTTCGTGACGGTCTTCAGACCTCCGCCGCACCCCGCAGCCAGGAGCACCAGGCACGCGAGGAGTCTCCCGCGCGCCGGTGTCACGGAGCGCTCGGGATCAGGATCAACGATTCCTGCAACGGACCCAGGGGCTCGGCTCCCGTTTCGGTGACCACGTAATCCTCCTCGAGGCCGAAGCCCGTCGCGCCGCCGAGCATCCACGGAAGCTCGGTCTCCAGCGACGGCTCGATCGCAAACGTCTGGTCCTTCTCGACCACGTAGGTTCCCGACTTGCCGTAGCGGTCGGGCCAGTCCGGCGCGAGACCCGGCCCCAGGTCGTGCGTGAAGAATCCGATCGGATGCCCGGTTGCGTGCATGTACTCCGGATATCCGGCGCCCGTCACGACACGCCGGCCCGCGCCGTCCACATCCACGCCCTTCACGCCCGGCTTCAGCGCCGAGGCGGCCGCACGGTTCGCCGCCTTGACCGTGTCGAACGCCTTCTGCACCTCGAGCGGCGGCGCGGTCTCCCCGGGCCGCAGCACGTAGGCCATGCGTTGCAGGTCGGTCTTGTAGCCCTCGTCGTCCACGCCGGCGTCGATCCGGACGACCGCGCCGGGGACGATCAAGGCATCCGTGGCCCCCGAGTGGCCGCGCGCGAGCCCCGCCATGACGTTGGGATCCTGGTCTTCTTCCCACGACGGGCCCAGGCCCATCTCGCGGCGGCGCTTGCGGATGAAGTCCGCCACGTCCTTCTCCGTCGTCTTGCCCGGCTTGATGACGTCGGGCGACAACGCTTCCGTCAGGATCTGGTTGGTCTTCTTCACCGCGTCGCGCATCTTCGCGATCTCCGCGGCGGTCTTGCGGCTGCGAAACGAGATCAGCAGGCCCTCCGCGGACATGAGCCGCCGGGAGTACTCGGGCCCGATCGCCTCGCGAAGCCACTGGAGGTTGCCGGCAGTCAGGCCGTCGGCGAGCGGCTCCTCCTTCGACTGGTCGACCGCGATGGCCTTGGGTGTGAGCGTGTCGAGCTCGTTCTTGAGCGCGGGGCCCGCGCCCTCCTTGCCGTAGGGCGTCACGCGAAGATAGATCCCGGACTTCTCGAACGGCTCGGTGTCGAAGCTCGCCACGATCGCGACTTTCTCGAGGTGGTCTCCCTTGTCCACGAAGAGGCAGATAGCCCGCCCGACGACGTCGTCGGCCGCGACGTCGAAGGAAACCGGGTCGCGCGTGCCCTCCCGCGTCACCACGAGCCAGGCGTCCACGCCGGCGCGGCGCATGGCGGACAGCAGGTGGCGGTCCATTCGTTCCTTGCGGCTGTGCTCCTTCAGCGTCCCCGGGGGTGGAGGCGGCGACGGAGTCGGCGTGCGCGGCCGCGGCGGCCGTTGCGCGGGGAGTATCGAAAGCGCGGCGAGAAGCAGCACGGCCAGCTTCATCGGCGAGAACTCTAGCAGGCCGGAGAATGCATGCGGCGCGGGACCGTTCCCCTTCGAATCCCTCTGCCATAATCGCCCGCCGTATGACGTGGTGGGAATCGTGGTTCGGCGAGGAGTATCTGGATCTCTACCCGCACCGGGACCTCGATTCCGCCCGCCGCGAAGCGGCCTTCGCTCTCGCGCACCTGCCTCCGCGGCCCGTTCCCCTGCTGGACCTCTGCTGCGGCTCGGGAAGGCACGCGCTCCCGCTGGCCGAGTCGGGGATTGCGCCCGTGGGCCTGGACTACTCGGCGCCTCTGCTCGATCTGGCGCGCCGGCGCGACTGCCGCCGCCTCGTGCGCGGAGACATGCGCGCCCTCCCCTTCGGCGACGGAACCTTCGCGGCAGTCGTGAACTTCTTCACGAGCTTCGGCTACTTCGTGCGTGAAGGCGAGAACCGCGCGGTCATCGCCGAGATCGAGCGGGTGCTCAAGCCCGGAGGCGCGTTCCTGTGCGACACCTTCGGCCGCGACTACGTGCTCGCGCGGCTGGTCCCGGAAGAGCACCGATGTTGCGGCGAGAAGGACTACCGGATCCGGCGCTCCTGGAACCCGCAGACACAGCGCATCGAGAAGGAGATCGAGGTCCGGCGCGAAGGCTCGACGGAAATCTTCCGCGAGAGCGTCCGCGCCTACACCACCGACGAGCTCGTCGAGCTCTTCTGCGGCGCGGGCTTGTGGGTGGAGTCGGCCTGGGGTGGATTCGACGAGAGCCCGGCGGGGCCCAAGGCGCCGCGTTTGATCGTCCTCGCCCGCAAGCCCGGAGGGCTTCCGGCTTGATTCCGTACGCGAAATACCCCGGGCTCCATCCTCTCTTTCTCGACTTCCTCGGGGGGCTGCCCGAGTTCTACCCGGATCCGCCGTCCCTCGACGCCGCGGAACAGCGCGGACGGGAGCTGCTCGCCTCCGCGGCCCGCGCCCGATTCCCGGTGTCGGCGTTGCGCTTCCGGGGAGACGAGGCGGCGGGGATGGCGGAGGAGCTCATCGAAGGCCGCGCCGTGGCGGTCTCGGCGGGACACCAGGTCGGTCTCTTCACCGGCCCGCTCTACGAGATCGTCAAGGCGCTCGACGCCATTCACCTCGCGCGCGCCCTGTCGCGGCGCGGCGTGCCCGCCGTGCCGGTCTTCTGGGCGTTGACCGACGACCACGACCTCCAGGAAGTGGCGCGCACCGCGCGGCCCACGGAGGAGGGCCCGCAGGAGCTGGTCCTCGCAGGAGCGGACCGGCAGAACCGCCAGCCGGTGGGCCGATTGACGATCCCGCCCGGGATCTCCACGATCGTCGAGGCCTTCCGCCCCGACGCGAAGGCGGAGCGCGCCGACGCGATCCTCGATGCGTTCGCGCGCCGCAGCGCCCCGGGCATCCGCTACGGCGACGCGTTCATCGAGAGGCTCCTGGATCTCGTGGAGCCGGACCCCCTGCTCGTGCTCGATCCGCTCTCCGACGCGCTGCGCGCACCGACGGGCGCCCTCTTCCTCCACGCCGCGAGCAAGGCCGACGAGCTTCGCGCCACACTGCTGGATACGGCGCGGAAACTCGAGAAAGCCGGCAAGCCCGTTCCGGCACCCGTGCCGGAAGGCTTCTCGTTCTTCGCGATCGACGCCGACGGCCGCAAACGCATCGAGGACCTCAACGCGGCGATCGCCCGCCTGGAGCGGGGCGAGATCGTTCCCTCGGCCGACGTGATAACCCGGCCCGTCCTCAAGTCGTATCTCTTCCCCATGGCGGTAAGCGTCCTCGGGGCCGCGGAGATCGCCTACCACGCTCAGAGTCTTCCGCTGTTTTCCCTCTTCGACGTCCCTCGGCCGGTGCTGATGCCGCGGACGCACGTGGTTCTGCGGGGACCCGTCGAACGCCGGCTCGCCGAATACCTCGGAATCTCGGAGGAGGATCTGCTCATGGCGGCCACAGCCGAGAGGCCGCCGGCGGTTCCCGAGGCCGAGGCGCTCGAGGACCGGGCACGGACGGCGCAGCAATCTCTCGACGAGCTTGCGCCCCGGCTCGAGCGGATCGACGCCACGCTCCTTGGCGCGCTCGAGACGGCCAAGAAGAAGATCGCCTACCAGTTCGAGCAGCTCGCCGACCGCGCGAACAAGGCGGCGCAGCGGAGGACGGACCTCGTGGCCGGCAAGCGCAAGCGCCTCCAGACCCTGCTCGCCCCGGACGGCGTTCCGGCCGAACGGATCTATCCGCCGCTGTCTCCGATGCTGGCGTACGGCGACGAGGTGCGCGATGCCCTGCGGCGCGGCGTGGCGGAGACCGACCCGGCCGCCGGCGCGGCGGTCGTCGACGTCGGGCTCGCGGCGACGGGAGGATCGAATGCCGGTTGACGTCCTGGCGATCTCGGCGCACGCCGACGACGTGGAGCTGACCTGCGGCGGCACGCTGGTGGTCCTGAAGAACCGAGGCTACCGGTTCGGGATCGTGGACCTGACGCGGGGCGAGATGGGAACGCGTGGCTCGGCCGTGATCCGGGCCGCCGAGGCCAAACGCGCGGCCGAGATCCTCGGCGCCGATTTCCGCGAGACGCTCGACTTCGGAGACGGCGCCCTGCGCCGCGGACGGGACGAGGAGCTCGCGTTGATCGACGTCATCCGGCGCCACCGGCCGCGCCTGATCCTCACGCCATATCCCGAGGACCGGCACCCCGACCACGCGCGCGCCGGGCGGCTCGTAACCGACGCGGCGTTCTACGCGGGGCTGCGCAAGCTCGAGACCGGGCATCCCGCGCACCGGCCGCAACAGACGGTCTATTTTTCGACGTTCGACACGCGCCGCCCGGACTTCGTCGTGGACGTCACGCCGGTCATCGAAACGCGCCGCGCCGCCATGCGCGCGTTCGAAAGCCAGTTCCACAATCCCGATTCCAAGGAGCCCACCACCGTGCTGTCCAAGCAAGGCTTTCTCGAAGCGGTCGAAGCGCGCGCACGCGAGTACGGAATCATGATCGGCGTCGAATTCGCCGAGGGCTTCCACTCCCGCGTTCCCCCTCACGTGGACGACCTGGTCAAGGCGTTCGAGGGCTACGAGCCGGGGTTCTGATGATGAAGATCGGCATCACCTGCTATCCGACATACGGCGGCAGCGGCGTGGTCGCGACGGAGCTCGGGATCGCGCTGGCCGAGCAGGGCCACGAGGTCCACTTCATCTCCTACGCTCTCCCGTCGCGCCTGGAGCTGCCGCGACCGTGCGTCCACTTCCACGAAGTCGTCGCGCCGACCTATCCCCTCTTCGTTTCTCCTCCCTACACGCTCGCGCTCGCGACGAAGATGGCGGACGTCGCGACGAACGCGCACCTGGACCTGCTGCACGTCCACTACGCTCTGCCCCACGCGATCTCGGCCATCCTGGCGCGCGAGATGTCGATCGGCAACGGCGTGCGCCTGAAGGTCGTCACGACGCTTCACGGCACCGACATCACGATCGTGGGCCAGGACCGCTCGTACCTTCCGATCACGCGCTGGGGCATCGACCAGAGCAACGCCGTCACGGCCGTCTCGCGTTATCTGAAGGACGTCACGGTGCGCGAGTTCGGCGTCCGGCGGGACATCGCCGTGATCCCGAACTTCGTGGACACGAAGCGCTACCGCCCCGACGGCGCCTCGACGTTCGCGCGCTCACTCGCGTTCAACGGCGAAAAGGTCATCGTCCACGTCTCGAACTTCCGGCCGGTCAAACGCATCCCGGACGTCCTCGCGATCTTCGACCGCATCCGGAAGCGCATCCCGGCGCGGCTCGTTCTGATCGGCGACGGCCCCGACCGGTCGCTCGCCGAGCGCCTGGCCCGGGACGGGGGCTTCGAGGACCGCGCCATCTTTCTGGGCAACGTCGCCGCCGTCGAGACGATCCTCCCGGCCGCGCACCTGATGCTCCTGCCGTCCGAGTACGAGTCCTTCGGACTGGCCGCACTCGAGGCCATGGCCTGCGGGGTGCCCGTCGTCGGCGCGCAGGGGGGAGGTCTTCCCGAGGTTGTCGAGGACGGGGTCCACGGAGCATTGCGGCCGGTCGGGGACGTCGACGGCATGGCCGAGGCGGCCCTCGCGATCCTGACGGACGAATCGCTCGCGCGCCGGATGTCGAAGGCGTGCCGCGAGCGTGTCGAGCGCGACTACCAGCAGGACGCGATCGTGAAGCGGTACCGCGACTTGTACGAAGCGACTCTCGCGGGGTGAAGCCCGAGACCGACGAGAGGCTCACTCCCGCCCGGGAAGGGCGCGGCGAGGTTCGGGAAAAGGCGTCACGCTTCTTCGGAATGGCCTCCCGGGCCGGCGGCGTCCCCGAGGCCGAGAGCTTTCTCGAGCGCGTGCGCCGCGAGTACCACGACGCTACGCACGTGGCCTTCGCGTGGAAGATCGGAGCCGGAGCGGACCAGCGCCTGCGCGCCTCGGATGCGGGTGAGCCGTCGGGCACGGCCGGAAAGCCGATCGCTCTCGCCATCGAAGCCTCCGGCCTCTCCGACGTGGTCGTCGCCGTGGTCCGGTATTTCGGTGGGACGAAGCTCGGCACCGGCGGGCTTGCCCGCGCTTATCGCCAGGCGGCGGCCCGCGCTCTCGAAGCGTGCGGCGTCCAGACCGTATACGACACCGTGCGGCTCGAGGTCCGCGCGCCGTTCGAACGCCTCGGCGCTGTGCGCCGACTCGTGCGGCCGCCCGACGTCGTGCTCGTCGCCGAACGTTTCGACCCGGACCCGGCAATCGAGCTCGCCGTGCGCCGGTCGCGGCTGGCTTCGGTCGAAGCCACGCTCACCGAGGCCCGGATACCGTTTGTAGTACGACCGTAGGGGCGGGGCTTGTCCCCGCCCGGGCGGCCGCAAGGGCCGCCCCGACGAAACCGGCTAGTGTGATTCCTCCAGGGACTTCAGCCCCTTGTTCCGCTCTTCGCGCGAGCAGAAGGCGCCGTGCCAGGAATTCTCGGCGAGGCGCCGGAGGTCTCGCTCGTCGAGGCCCAGCACCTCCTTCGCGAACCGGTACTCGCCGGACGTGGACGTTCCAAAGAGAATCGGATCGTCGGCCGACAACGCCACGCGCACGCCGGCCTCGAGCATTCGCTTGAGCGGGTGCTCCGCGATCTGCGCAACGGCGCCCGTTCGCAGGTTGCTCGTGGGCGCGACGCACAGGATCGTGTCCTCCTCGGCCAGGCGCGCGAGCAGCCGCGGATCCTCCACGGCGGCGATGCCGTGGTCGATCCGGTCGGGCCTCAGGGCGTCGAGCGCCTCGCGGACCGCGGGAGCGCCGTCCCATTCCCCCGTGTGGATGGACGTGCGCAGTCCCAGCGCCCGTGCCCGCAGGTAGACACCCGCGAAGGCCGCCGCAGGCACGGACTTCTCGTCGCCGCCGATGCCGAATCCCACGATCGAAGGCAGGGGAAGTCGCGCGTAAAGGTCGAGCACGCGATCCGCCGACTCGGGGCCCCAGTGGCGCACGGC
>JBKOVK010000365.1:0-21161 GCA_046724475.1 Acidobacteriota bacterium
TGCCGTCGTGCGCGACGGAAAAGTGCATTGGGAGGAAGTAACCCTCGGAATGCGCGGCGCCGAGGGCACCGAGATCGTCTCGCCGCCGCTTCCGCCGGGAGCGACCGTCGCCGTCGACGGACTGGTCGGCCTTCCGGAGGGTTCCGCGGTCGCATCCCAGCCGTGAATCGCCAGGCGCGGCCGCGATGATTCGTCTCTCGCGACTCCCGGAGCGGTCCGGCGCCCTGTTCTTGCTCCTGGCCGTGCTGTGCGCCGCGGGTGTCGCGATCGCGCGGAGACTGCCGTCCGCAATCTTTCCCGCCGTGACGTTCCCGAGGATCAAGGTGATCGCGGATGCCGGCGAGGAGCCCGCCGCGCAGATGATTCCGGCGGTCACGCGACCTCTGGAGGAAGCGATCCTCAGGGTGCCGGGCATCGAGCGCGTGACCTCCACGACCACGCGAGGAGAAGTCGAGCTGGGGGCGGAGTTCTCGTGGAGCACCAATATGCAGGTCGCTCTGGCGCGCGTTCAGGCGCAGATCGAGCGCGTGCGGCCGGATCTCCCGCCCGGCACGCGCATCGACGCCGAATGGATGAACACGGCGACCTTTCCGATTCTCGGCTACGCGTTGACGTCCGACACCCGGCCGCTGTCGGAGCTTCGGGAGCTCGCGGATTTCCGCCTCAAACCCGAGCTCGCCCAGATCCCCGGCGTCTCACAGGTCCAGGTCGAGGGCGGCACGCACAGGGAGTTCCAGGTGCGCCTGGACCCGCAGCGGCTGGCGGGCCGCAAGCTCTCGGCCGCGCAGGTCGTCGAAGCCATCCGCAAGAACGACGAGATTCTCTCGGCCGGCCTGGTCGAGGCGAACCACGAGCTCTACTTGACTCTCGTCTCCGGAAAGGCGGCGAACCTCGACGCGCTGGGCCGCATCGCGCTCCCCTCGACTCCCGGCGGAATTCCGGTGTCGGTCGGAGACCTCGGGACCGTCTCGCCCGCGGATGCGGTGACGTACATCCACACGACCGCGGACCGGAAGCCCGCGGTTCTCCTCTCTGTGATCCGCCAGCCGGACGCGAGCACGCTCGCCATCGCGGAGTCCGTCGAGACGCTTCTTCGCGAACGAAAGGATCTACTCCCGCCGGGCGTTCGGTGGATCACGTCGTACGACCAGGCCGAGTTCGTCCGGGCCTCGGTCCACGGCGCGCGCGACGCGATCCTGATCGGCGTGGCGCTCGCCGCCCTCGTCCTGCTGGTCTACCTGCGCGACTTGAAGATCGCGGCCATCGCCGTCGCGACGATCCCGGTTACGGTCGCCATCGTACTTCTTGGCCTCGGGATCAGCGGCCACACGATCAATCTCATGACCCTCGGAGGCATCGCGGCGGCCATCGGTCTCGTCGCCGACGACGCCATCGTGGTTGTGGAGAACATCGCCCGACACGCCGAGGAGCGCGTCTCCGAGAACCCGTCGCGTTCGGGGCTGGCCGAAGTCCTGCCGGGACTGACGGGCTCCAGCCTCTCGACGATCGTGATCTTCTTCCCGTTCGCGCTCTTGACCGGAGTCGCGGGTGCCTTCTTCCGACCCCTCGCGTTCACGATCGGCCTCGCGCTGGCCGTGTCCTACGTCCTTTCGGCGCTCGCCGTGCCTCTGGCCGCCGAGAGATTGCGCGTGGGAACGCGGATGCGCTCGGCGAGGCGTCGGCGCCCTCCCCGGATCGCGCGTTTCTTCATCGCGCACCCTTCCGTCGCCCTCCTTCTGACGGTGGCGCTTCTTTTCGGAGGAGTCCTTCTCTATCGGCGCATCGGCTCGGATTTCCTGCCGGCGATGGACGAGGGGTCGATCGTCCTGGATTACTGGACGCCCCCCGGAACGTCCCTGACCGACACCGACCAGATGCTCGGCCGGGTCGAGAGCATCATCATGGGACTCCCGGACGTCGCGACATACGCGCGGCGAACGGGAACCCAGCTCGGCTTCTTCGTGACCGAGCCCAACACGGGCGACATCGTGATTCGCCTGAAGCCGCGGCGCCAGCGCCGGGACATCGAAGACGTCATCGACGATCTCCGCGCGAAGATCGCCGCAGCGGAGCCCGCGATGCGCGCCGATTTCGGCCAACTCCTCGAAGACGCGATCGGGGACTTGACCGGAGGAGAGCCGCAGCCCATCGACGTCCGGATCTACGGCGAAGATCAGACCATCCTCCAGGAAAAGGCCCGCGCGGCGGCGAAAGTCCTGGACGGTGTCTCCGGCGTGGAAGACGTCTTCGACGGCATCACCATCGCGGGCCCGAACCTGGTGGTGGCCGCGCGTCCCGAGGTGCTGGCCCGGTTCGGTCTCACGGCCGAGGCGCTTCACGGGGAGGTGCAGCCGTCCCTGACCGGAACGGTCGCCGGCAATCTGCGCCTGGGCGAACGCATCTACGACGTTCGCGTCTTTTCGCGGAGCGGAGGGCCCGACCTGTCCCGGCTCGCGGAGCTGCCGATCCTGACTCCGGGAGGAGGCCTGGTGCCTCTCTCCGTCCTCGCGACGATCTCGACCGGGCCGCCGGAGGCCGAAATCCACCGCGAGAACCTGCGGACCTATCTCGGCGCTACGGCCCGCCTCTCGGGGCGAAGCCTCGGAGGCGCCATCGAGGAGATCCGGAGCCGCCTCGCCGGCGCGCTCACGCTGCCGCCCGGGATGTCGATCCGTTACGCGGGACTCTACGAGCAGCAGCAGAAGTCGTTCAAGGAGCTGCTCGGAGTGCTCTTCGGCGGGCTCCTCTTAGTCTCCATCATCCTTCTCTTCGAGTTCCGCGACTGGAGGGCGCCGCTGCTGACGGTCGTCGTCGCCGTGGCGGTGCTGACCAGCGTGCTGGGATCGCTGATCGCGACGGGAACCACCCTCAACATCTCGAGCTTCGTAGGCGCGATCATGATGGTCGGCATCGTCGGCGAGAAAGCCGTCTTCCTCATCCAGGACGCGCGGGAGGAGCTGCGCCGCGGGCTCCCCGTCGCCGAGGCTTGGGCCGAGGCGTCGCGAAAGAGGCTCCGCGCCGTGATGATGACGATTTTCGCGACGGCGTTCGCGCTGGCGCCGCTGGCGCTGGCCCTGGGCGAAGGCTCTCAGCTCCAGCAGCCGCTGGCGATCGCGGTGATCGGAGGATTCGTGCTGTCGAGTCCCCTCGTCCTCCTCATCCTTCCGTCCCTCTACGCCTGGATGGATCCGAAGGGCCGGCTGGCGGGCGGCCCGAGGCCGGCGCCGCCTCCTCCGGAAGAGGAAGCGTCACGGTGAAGACGACCTCGCCCGGAGGAGACTGGACGTCGATCGCTCCCCCGTGCGAGCGGACGATCTCGCGGCTGATGTAGAGACCCAGCCCCAGACCCCGCGCGCCGCGTTTTGCGTCCGTTCCACGCCGGAACGGCTCGAAGAGACTCGCGCGCTCGGCCTCGGGGATTCCCTCCCCGCGGTTGCGGACGTCGATTCGTGCCGAGCCGTTGGCCCGCGACATCGTGACGGTCACCGGGTCCTCCGGCGACCCGTAGTCGATCGCGTTGACGATCAGATTCGAGAAGGCCTGGGCGAGTCGGTCGGCGTCCCATTCGCCGGGGAAACCTCCCTCGGCCGCCAGTCGAACGCGGTTCGGATACTGGACACTAAACTCCTCGACGATCTCATTGCAGATCGCGCCGAGGTCGCCGGCCGTTTTCTCGAGCGGAATCCCACCCCCGAGGCGCGCGCGCGTGAAGTCGAGCAGCTGCCCGATCATCCGGTTCATGCGATCGGTGCTCGAGGTCATGCGGTCGACGACGTGCTGGACGCCCTCCGGCGCGTGGCGACGCAGAAAGAACAGCGACGCCGTGATCGTGTTGAGCGGATTGCGCAGGTCGTGGCCCAACGTTCCCATCAGCAGCTCCCGCGTGCGCTGCCGCTCGCGCTCCATCGCCCGCCATTCGGTCAGGTCCCGGGCAATCTTCGACGCCGCGACGATCCGGCCGGTCTCGTCGCGCACGGGAGAAACGGTCAGGGCCACTTCGACGAGCGTCCCGTCCTTGCGCCGCCGCCTTGTCTCGTAGTGCTCGACGCGCTCGCCGCGGGCGATGCGCTCGATCACGACGCGATAGTCCTCCATCCGGTCCGGAGGCATCAGCAGCTCGATCGACCGGCCCACGACCTCGTCCGCACGGTAGCCGAAGAGCCGTTCGGCCGCCGCGTTCCAGGTCAGGATGCGGCCGGTGAGGTCCTTGGAAATGATCGGGTCCTCGCTCGAGGCGACGATCGCCGCCAGATACCGGCGTGCCTCGTCGGCTTCCCGGCGTCCGGTGATGTTGGTCGCGAGCGCCGTGACGCGGACGACGCGCCGGTGCGCGAGGACCGAGTGTCCCTGTTCGTGGATCCACTCGAAGCCGCCGTCGGACCTCGGAACCCGGTAGTCGACCTCGAAGTCCGCGCCACCGCGCGCGGCCTGGTCGATGGCGTTCTTCACCGGTGCCCTGTCTTCGGGATGGATGCGATCCAGGTAAGACGCGAGGGTCGAGCCGAAGGATCCCGGCGGCAAGCCGTGGATCGCTTCGAGATTCTCGGACCAGCGCACCCGGCCGGACGAGACGTCCCAGTCCCAATAGCCCATCTTCGCCGTTCGGAGCGCCTGGTCGAGCATCTCCTTCCCGGTCTCCGACTCGCCGCGCGCCCTGCGGGCGACGTCGGCCGCGAAGATGAGAAAGGCGCCGAGCCCGAGAAAGACTCCCATCGAGAACGCCTGGTCGCCTCGAGGAATGGAGAGCGTGAAGAGGGGTTCGATGAAGAGATCGGCTCCGACGGCCGACAGAATCAGAGCGAGGACCCCGGCCCACACGCCCCAGAGCCAGGCCGCGCCCAGAATCGCGGGAAGAAAAAACAGGAACGGAGAACGCGTTCCGAACCACGGGTGAACGAGAAAGCGGATCAGGGTCGCGGCCAGGACGAGGGCGACGACGCCGGCGGCGCGCGCTCCGGGATGTCGGAAGATTCTCCACGACCTCGTCGTGGCCGGCGGTGAGCTCATTGGCTATAGCGTCGGACGACCTCGAGCAAATGCCGGTAGTCCACGGGCTTGATGAAGAAGCCCGCGTCGTTGCGGCGGACGGGCATTCGCCCGACGGCCGCGGCGGCCGTCACGATGGCGATGGGAATCGGGGCGAGGTCTTCGTCATCCGCGATCCGACGGCAGAGCTCCCAGCCGTCCATCACCGGCATCATGAGGTCGACGATGATCAGACCCGGGACACGGCCCCGCCGGAGCAGCTCGAGGGCCTCCCAGCCATTGTGCGCCTTGCAGACCGAGACGCCTTCTCCCTCCAGAAGCTCCGCGACGGCCTCCAACGTCGCAGCGTCGTCCTCGACCACGAGGACGCGGCAGTCGAGCCCGGTCCCGTCGTCGGCCCTGCCCCGCGCGCGGGGCGGGTCTGTCTGCCGGCCCTCGGGGCTCGCGAATCGGAAGCGTTCGGTCGGAGGCTGAGGCGACTGCATGCGATCTCCTTGGTCAGGTCCAGGACTCGACGCTTTCGTCGAGCCACGAGAGCGCCCGCACCAGCTCGTCGATCAGGGCGCGGACGGCGGCTGGGTCGTCCATGACGATCGTCAGTCCCGACGCTTTGCACTCCAGCGTCAGCGCGCGGCCCATGCCGTCGCCGCGAGGATGTTCGATCTGCTCCACCTGAAGCTCAGGACAGGAACCGGGTGCGTTCATGCGTCCTCCCTTCGCGCATCAGGGCTTCGCCGCCGACGCGGGCCAGCTCGGGCGAGCCAGCTCGAGTCGCCAGAGCGGCCCGCCGTCGTACATGGGCCCTTCCATCTTGACGAAGGCCGGGGCCTCTCCCTGCATGATCCAGACGTGAGTGTCGGCCGGCTGTTTGCCGATCAGCGGCGCCACGAGCCCCGCGACTCCTCCGATCTCGACCTTGACGACGTAGTGGACGGCCTTCCGAGGGGTGGAACCGAGGGTGAAGGCATCCTCGCCGTTCGGGACGATCACGAGTTTGACCAGACGCGGCTTAGGAGTGGCGGCGATCAGCGACACCGTGGATCGGGCGGCCTCGGGCCGGACGTTCTTGAGCAGCGCGAGGAGCATCCCGTTGGCCAGGTCCGCAGGCAATTCGGGACGTTCGGAGACAACCTTCTCCTTGCCGTCGTCGGTGAAGCGGACACGCACCTCGCCGCTCTGTGCGTCGACGAGGACGTCCAGGGGCCGCGGAAAGCTTGGTCCCTTCTGCACGAGGTGGTCCCGCACGACGCGAAACTGGTTCCTCTGCGTGAAAACGACCGTCTCGTCGTGAAGAGACCCATCCCGAAACTGCAGGAGAAGGCGCGTCGTCACACGGTCTCCGGACGCCGTCTGGATCAGGTCTCCGTCGGCGAGCGCTTTCCCATCCAGGGTTGAAAGGAGCAAAAAGCCGTGGGCCACTCCTTCCGGGAAGCGCACCGGCACCGTGTCCGCCGAAAGTGTACGCGGCGAAGACAAAACCGCCCATGTGATCAGGGCCGCCGTCAGACGGCCTCGATCCATGCCCGGCGTGGGTTTCCGTCCCGGCACTAGTGGGACACGGGTTTGACGGACCGGAGGTTACCCTTCAGTTTCTTGGAGAAAATCCGCCCGTCGATCACGTACTCGAGCCGGATCTCCGTGGCCTCGAGCGTGCAGGGCCGGCACAAGGGTCCTTGATCCGAGTGTTCGTGCGGTATCACGGGCTTTCCACAGCGTGCGCAGATCTCCCGCTTGGCGGTCGGCTCCTGCTCGTCGGACTGGACGGCGGCGATCATCGGGTGCCTCCTTTGTTCGGTCTGGGATGTGCAATCCTACTGCCAGAGCGTGACTTTTCGCACATCCGAACTGGGCGCCGGAGAGCCGCCGGCCCGCGAGGCGGGCTGAAGTGATTGCAGCGTAAGACGATGGCCCGGAGGCGCCGGTTTCCGTCCCTCCGTCGGTTTCAGACGGTTGAGCGCTGCGGCCGACTTGACTCGCACCATGCCGAGGGAAAAGTATTCCGCCAGGTAACGAGCAGGCCTCGCCAATCGGCAGACCATCCTCGGGAAAGGTTTCGCGTGGACTTCCCGGCTGTCGGCGCCGTCCGAAGGGAGAAGGACGAGATCGCGCCCGATGCGATGGCCGCGGCCCACGCGCGGATCCTGCGCATTTGCATTTTCGCCGGCCTTCCCCCCATCGACGCCGAAGACATCGCTCAGGACATCTGGCTCTGGCTGATCAAGACCGGACGCTGGGAGGAGGCGCGCAGCCTATCCTGGCTCGGCGGCGTTGCGGCGAATTTCGTACGCCGCCACTGGCGGGCTCGTACTCGGAGAGATTCGCGCGAGAGCCAGGCTGCGATCGCGAACTCCGTGCGCCGGTCCGACGGAGCGATCGATCTCGACACGAAGCTGTCACTCGACGAGATGGAGCGCGCTCTGCCCGCGGTGGAGTGCGAGCTGCTCCGCCTGGTGCGCAAGGGCGCCACTTTCGCCGAGGCCGCGCGAGGTCTCGGGATTCCGCGCGGCAGCCAGGACTACTTCCGCAAGCGTCTGCACTCGCACTTGTCCCTCGGGCTCACACGCGTCCACGCCTCGGCGGGGGCCGACGAGATCCTCGGCGACGCAGGCTGATCCGTCGCGAGCGCTCTACCAGGGGTGCTCGAAGCTCAGATAGAGGAGGAGCGACGGGCTCGCGCGGCCGTTGCGAAAAAAGATCGGCGTCGAAGCCCCGGCTACGATCTGGAGACCGCTTTGGAAGTTCCACGCATAGCGGCCGCCGGGGTTGACGGTGAAGATGGAGGCGGAGTCGTGGTTTCCCTGTCCGGTCACCGTCTCGATCCGCTGCCACAACAGTTCGCACAGCAGGTTGAAGGTCGGCCGCGTCAGCCAGATCATGCTCCCGCCGACCAGCGGCACGAGAAGGTCCGCCTTGTCGCCCTCGGGATCCTTCGCCCGTGGGATCCACGTCAGCCCGACGTTGCCGTGCGTCACGAAATGGGAGCCAAGGCGGATGCTGATCGGTATCAGCGTCTGCAGCCCTACGGAGCCGGTGCCGAGTTCGCGCCGGAAGGATCCGCTCGGCACCAGCAACGAAAGGCGGGGCGCCATGGCGACGTCGGCCTCGCCGTCCCCGATGAGCTGATAGCGGTAGTTGAGCGCGAGATCGCCGAACCCGGACGTCTTCGTCCCGTCCTCTCGCTGCACCCGCGCGACCTGCAGCGTGTAAGAGAGTTGGTTCTTGATCCCGCAGACCGGCCACTCGTTCGTGAAGCTGTAGGTCCAGGATCCCGTGCGCCAATTCCAGATGAACTCCTGGATCTCCTGGATGATGCCGGGATCCTGGTTGTAGGCCTCCTCAATCAGGAAGCTGTTGTCTTCGATTCCGGGCTGGGAAGGCTGCGCGTCGCTCGCCTGGGCCGACACGATGGCCGGAACCCAGGCGAGAACCGCCGCGGCGACGAGCCCCCGCACGCGCGGAAGGATATCCGCGCCGCAGTCGAAACCGAGCTTCTTACCGGCCTAACGCCTTCTTCAGCTTCGCCAGATGGTGCCAGGCGTGGCGCATCGCGTGATCCTCGATCACGAACTGCGCGGTGACCGGGGCGCCGTACGAAAGCCCGAAGGCCGCCGCCGTATCCAGCTCGGCATCCGAGAAATTGCGGATCGCCGCCGCCGCTTCCCGGCTGTTTTTGCGCAGCAACTCGAGCGCGGCCGCCTTGGTGACTGCCGCCTGCTCTTTCGCATGATTGGCGTTGATGTCGGCGACAGCCCCCCAGGTGATGTCCATGAGGGCCTTGCCGCTCGCGATCCCACGGGCTGCGTCGACTTCGATCGGATACATCGTGGCCACGTGATGGACGATGACACCGGCGGGACGGCGGTCGGTCGCGCTCGACGGCGTTGCCCACTCCGTCGGCGACAGCCCTTCGGCGAACTTCGCCAGTAATGCGGCTCCTTCCTCGATGCGGTCCGCCAACAGACCGGCGCGGCGGCTGGCTCGAGGCGATGCCTGGGGAGTGGTGACGGCGGCGTGTTCCTTCGACATTCTCAAACCTCCACAGCGAAAATACCCCACACTCGACGTCGGGATCCGAAGAAGCGGCCATGACATTCGCGGCTCTCCGCCGCTGGACGCTTTCTCGCCGGCAAGTCGTTGAAGGCCATCGGGAACGGCGGGAAGCCTGTCACGATCGCAACCTAAACGGCATGTAAACCGAAGCGAAGTATTTCACGGAAGCGGTCGTGTAGAGTCCCTCGCGAGGGAACGATGGACGTCCCCGCGTCGCGTCGCTGCCGGTCTATCGCCGGTGCGCTTCTGGCGGGATTCCTGGCGGCGATTCCGATCGAGGCCGTCTCGATCACGCGGGGCCCGTATCTGGGTCGCCCCGACGACGTTTCGCTGGCCGTCGTCTGGCTCACCGACGGCGACTCTCCCTCCGCCATCGAGTACGCCGCCGATGACGGCGCCCGGGCGACGGTCTCGGATCCGAACGTCTCGAGCAAGCATGTTCTTCGGCTTTCGTCGCTGATCCCCGGCGCGCTCTACCGGTATCGAGTGGTGCTGGACGGGCAGCCGCTTTCGGACACGCACGCCTTCCGCGCGCCGCGCGATCCCGCCGATCTCACGCTCCACTTCGGCGTCATCGGCGACACGGACGGGGTCGCCGTGCCCGCCGCGATCGCGGCGCGTCTCGCGGCCGCCGACATCGATCTCGTCCTGCACACGGGCGACGTCGTGTACCCCGGCGGCGAGGAGAGCGGCTACGACGCGCAGTACTTCCAGCCGATGGCTCCCCTGATCGCTTCGGCTCCCGTCCTGCCGACGCTCGGCAACCACGACATCCTGACCGACCGCGGTGCGCCCTACCTCGACGCGTTCGTCCTTCCCGCCAACGATGCCACCGGCGATTCCCGCTTCTACGCGGCCCGGCAGGGCGACGCTCTGTTCGTGTCGGTCGACGTGGAATCCTCCGAATTCGGCGCCGGATCCGCTCAATACCAGTGGCTCGAGCGCACGCTGCGGGATTCCGATGCGCTCTGGAAGTTCGTCTATCTCCACGAGCCCCCGTACTCTTCGGCCGAATCCAATCTTGCGGTGCGGTTCATCCTGACCCCTCTCTTCGAGAGTGCGGGCGTGGACGTGGTCTTTTCCGGGCACATGCACCTGTACGAGCGCACGGTCGCGATTCGCAACTTCGCCACCGCCGGTCCCGGGATCGTCTACGTGACGGAGGGAGGAGGCGGCGCCACGTTCGCCGCTTTCGTGCCGCAGGATTTCTCGGCGATCGTGTTTGCACGGTACGGCTACCTCGTGGTGGACATTGAGGGTGGAAACCTCATGTTGACCGCCCACGACCTCGATGGATCGGTCTTCGACTCGCTGGAGCTGCACAAGACAGTCCCTCTCGTACACCGGGCCATACCCGAGAGGATCGGGCCGCCGGCGAAGCATCCTTCCGCGCCAGACCTTCCCGCGCGCCCGTGAGGCGCCTCGCCGGCCTGCTCCCGCTCGCGCTTCTGGCCGCCCGCGGCGTTTTCGCGCAGCCGGTCCTGCTCCCTCCTCCGCGGGACGCTCTCGAACGCGGCCGCTTCTCGTTCGACCTCGAGCCGTCGACAGCCTCCGGCGACGCGTTCGTCGACCGCCTGGGGCAGTCCCAGAGATTCCCCGGAAGCCTGCGATTCGCCGACCTCGCGCTGCTCGCTTCGTGGTCTCCCCTGTCGCACTTCGCCCTCGCCGCCGAGGGAAGCTTTCGCTGGTCCCGATACGCGCAGGACGCCGTCTCCGCCTCGATCACCGCCGACGGCGTGTCCGGTGCGGGCATCCTCGTGCTGTGGTCGCCGAGCGCGCGCGACGCCGCGCTGCCGGTGACGTTTCGCGCGGGTTACCTGACCGCACCCGGTGAGTCGGACGGCTTCCTCACCGTGCGCGACGGCATCGACCGCGTCCAGTTCGGCGTCCACGCCGAGTCCTCTCCGTATCTGTCGTCGCGCTGGCGCGGCTTCTTCGACGCTTCCGCCGACTCGGGATTCCAGGAGACGGACCGGCCCAGGTTCTACGCCATCTGGACGCGGTTCGAGATCGGAGGATGCGTCGGCACGATCCTCGGCGGGGAATTGAGCGTGCTTGCCTCCGCCGGCGCCGGCATTGCGTCGGGAGCGCCTCAGGAAGGCCTGGTGTTCAATCGGGAGCAGGCCAAAAACGGATTCGTCGGACCGGTCATCCGGCTCGACGGGCTCAACGGCTGGGCCGGTGCGATCACGGGGACCTGGGACGCGTTCGCGGTGCACAACAGCCTGAAGGGTTGGAGCGTGGCCGCGGCGATTCGGCGCGTGCTGTGAACGACCCTCTCCGGCGGAGCGTCGACGAGACCGTGAAAGCGCACGCATTCTGAACTCAGACTAAACCTTTGCCCGCGCGTCCGACAGTAGAGTGGCGGGAACGAGGGACGCGATGAGATTCCGGCACAACGGGCCGTGGTCGACAATCGGGCTGCTTCTCGTCGCGTCTCTCTCCTCTGCCGCGCCCGATGCCGCTTATCGCATCGAGAAAGTGGTGAAGGTCGGGGGAGACGGCGGCTGGGACTATCTCACCGTCGACACCGCGGCGCGCCGGCTCTACATCACGCGCCAGACGCGCGTCATGGTGTTCGACGCCGACGATCTGTCCAGCGTGGGCGAGATCCCCAACACCAGCGGCGTCCACGGCGTGGCGATCGCGACGGATCTCGGCAAGGGGTTCACCAGCAACGGACGAGCCGGAACCGTGACGATCTTCGACCTCAAGACGCTCAAGCCCATCGACGAAGTGAAGGTCACGGGCGAAAACCCCGATGCGATCCTCTACAACCCTACGTCCCAGCGCGTGTTCGCCTTCAATGGGCGGACCGGCAACGTCACCGTGCTCGACGCCGGCAAAGGCGACGTCGTGGGAACGGTGGCGCTCGGCGGAAAGCCCGAGTTTGCGGTATCCGACAAGAACGGCCTCGTCTACGTCAACCTCGAGGACAAGAGCGAAGTCGCCGTGCTGGACGCCGAAGGCCATGCCGTCCTCAAGAGGTGGTCGCTGGCGCCGTGCGAGGAGCCCTCCGGAATGGCGATCGACCGGCGCCGCGGCCGCCTCTTCATCGGCTGCGGCAACCGGCTCATGGCGATCGTGGACATCGCGAACGGGAAGGTCCTCGCCACGCTCCCGATCGGCGAGGGCGTCGACGCCAACGGCTTCGATTCTTCGACGGGGCTGGCCTTCAGCTCGAACGGCGACGGAACACTGACCGTCGTGCGGGAGGATCCGGAGGGCCACTTCGCGGTCGCCGGCAACGTCGCGACGCAGCGGGGAGCGCGGACCATGGCCCTCGACGAGAAGACGCACCGAGTCTTTCTCGCCACCAGCGACTTCGGACCTCCGCCTTCACCGACCGCAGACCAGCCTCACCCCCGCCCGAGCCGGGTTCCTGACACATTCCGTCTGCTCGTTCTGGCGCCATAGATCGACTTCGGGCGAGGGTGAACCACCAACCACGATCCCCGTGAGGACACCGCGATCCCGCTTCGCCGCCGCCTCTCTTTTCGTCTTTTCGGCCGCCCTGTATCTCGGCCTCGCCGGGACTCCCGCTCTGGTGGACGACGACATCGACGCGGCCCATGCCCTCGTCGCGCGCGAGATGCTGCAGCGCCACGATTACGTGGTGCCGTATCAGGATGGCCTCCGTTATCTGGATCGCCCCCCGCTGCACTTCTGGCTCGTCGCCGGAAGCTATGCCGCGCTGGGCGAGACCGAGCTGGCCACACGTCTTCCGGTCGCCCTCGCCGTGGTCGGTCTGGTCTTGCTGACGTTCTTCTTCGGCCGGCGTTTCTTCGGAGAGCGGGCCGGAATCTACGCGGCCCTCGCGATCGCGACGAGCGCCGGAATGTACATATTCACGCGGACCTTCATTCCGGAGGCGCTCTACGCCCTGGAGTTCACGGCGATCTTCTATTTGTTCCTGAGGTCCTGGACGGGAGACCTCGATCCGCGCCTCGGCTATCGCGGCGCCGCCGTCGTGTGCGCCCTCGCGGTCCTCACGCGAGGCCCGATCGGCGTCCTCTTCCCCGTCGCCACGATCGCTCTCTTCCTGACGATCACGCGCGGCTGGCACCGCTGGCGGGAGCTTCGCATTCCTTCCAGCGCAGCGCTCTTCGTCGCGATCGCGGCGCCGTGGCACGTTCTCGCCGCGGCCCGCACCCCAGGCTTCCTCTGGGAGTACTTCGTCAACGAGAATATCCGTCGGGCTCTCGGCACCCGAACGCCTCACGACTACTCAGCGGTGCCGCTGTGGATCTGGCTCCCGGAGCACTTGCTCTGGCTGTTTCCGTGGAGCGTCTTTGCCGTCTTCCTCGCCCGGGCCCTTCCCAAGCCGAGGACGTGGCGCGACGAGAATCCGTCGACTCAGGCCGCCGTGCTTCTCTTCGCGTGGGCCGCGGTGATTTTGGGGTTCTTCTGTCTCGAGGGCGGTTCGCGGATGGAGTACTACAGCTTCGGCGCCTGGCCGGCGCTCGCCCTCCTGCTCGGCCGGGCTCTGGCCCGCGCGGAAGACCGGCGCGACCGGCGACTTCTGTGGATCGCCCGCGGCCTCGTCGTTCTCGCCGTTCTCTATGCGGCGACGGTCAACACATTTCTCCGAGCCGCCGGCCGCGGCAACGCCGCGAGCCTCGCCGCTGACATCCAGCGGCACGACGCGGATTTCTACAACAACGCGATGGCCCGCGTTCTCGACCTGACGCCGCGAGCCTTCGCCGATTTGCGCGCGCCCCTGCTCGTGTCCGCAGCGTCCCTTCTCGTCGGCTTCGTCGCGGCGCTGTGGCTGCGCGAGCGGCGCCGGCATGTGGCCGCGGCCGCGGCCACGGCGCTCGGCATGACGGGCGTCTTCGTCGCGGCGAATCTGGCCTATCGGGCTCTCGAGCCGGTCCTGTCTTCCCGAGCCCTCGCCTCCCAGATCTCCGGAATCCTCCGCCCGGACGATCTCGTCGCGCTCTACGGAGACATTCGCGTCGCGCCGGGCATCGCCTTCTATGATCACCGCCGGGTCCTCCTGCTCGATGCCGCGAACAGCGACCTGGAGTTCGGCTCCCGGTTTGCCGACGCCCCGAAGACCTTTTATTCCATCGACGAATTCCGACCTCTCTGGAACGGGACTTCCCGCGTCCTGCTCGTGGCTCCCGAGGACAAAGCCGAAGAGATCCGAAGGGAGTTGCCCAGGTCTCCTCTCGAAGTCGTCGCCGCCTCGGGCGGCAAGCTCGCCTACGTGAATCGGATGCGCTGAGCGCGTCGCGAATCGGCGGGACTGCCGTCTTCGACGTAGTAGCCCTCGCCCCGGCGGGTCGTGAGAAACGAGGACGCGCCCGGAGCCGTCGCGTCGATCTTTTGCCGAAGGCGGCCCACGTAGACCTCGATGAGGTTCGAGAACGGATCGAAGCGGTCATCCCAGACGTGTTCCGCGATCTCGGCGCGCGTCACGACCCGACTTCGATTGAGAAGGAAAAATTCGAGGAGCGCGTATTCCTTCGCGGTCAGCTCGATCGTCCGTCCGCGGACCTGGACCAGCCGCTGTCGCCGGTCGAGCTGGATGCCGCCGACGGTGAGCGCGACGACGGCGGGTAGCGAACCCCGCCTCAGGAGCGCTGCGACGCGGGCTTTCAGCTCCTCCACGGCGAACGGCTTCGCCAGGTAGTCGTCGGCCCCGTCGCGGAGCCCCCTGGATCCTGTCCGCGAGCTCCGAGCGCGCCGACAGCACCAGGATGGGAGTCGACGAGTTGCGCGCGCGGAGCGACCGGCAGACGGCGAAGCCGTCGAGAACGGGAAGGCGGATGTCGAGCAGGATCAGGTCGTAGGTCGCCGACGATGCGCGTTCGAGGGCATTCGCGCCGTCGAAGGCGGTGTCGAATGCATGACCCGCCTCGTGGAGAACCCGGCCGAGGAGCCGAGCCATGCGCGGATCATCCTCGACCACAAGGACCCGCATCGGGAAGCGAGTATAGCGGCGCGTCGCCCATGCGGGGTCGTGTCGTTTAGTGACGGTACAGAAAACGTTTAACGGGCATTCACGGTCGAGGATCGTCAGCCCGCGCGGGGAAGGACGACGCGGAAGCGGTTGCCGCGAGGCACCTTGGGCTCGACGTCCACCCGGCCGCCGTGGAGCCGCACCGCCCATTGCACGATGGCGAGTCCGAGCCCGCTGCCCGTGGCGCCCCCGCTTCGGGCCGCGCGCGTGCGGTAGAACCGATCGAACACGCGCTCGCGCTCCTCCTCGGTCAGCGTCTCCGCCTCGTCCAGGAAGTCCAGCGCGAACCCGTCCGGCTTGCGCGAGACCTGCACCAGAATCTCCGTGCGCGGCGGCGAGAACTTGATGGCGTTCTCCAGCAGGTTGATCGTGACCCGGCGCAGAAGACGCTCGTCCCCCCGGTATTCCGCCGACTCCGCCAGGGTCACCTTCACGGTCACGCCCCGCGCCGCGGCGATCGGCCGCAGGGACGCGACGACGTCCTCGACGAGCTCGTCGAGATCCACGAGACGCCGCTCCAGGGGATGCTCCAGGGTCTGCCCCTCCGCCAGCAGCGTGAGATCGCTGACGAGCTGCGAGAGCCGCTCGCTTTCGGAGGCGATCGCGCCGAGCGCGCGCCGCATCTCCTCGACGGACGGGCGGTCGGCGAGCGCCAGCTCCGACTCCGTGCGCACGATCGCGACCGGCGTCTTCATCTCGTGCGCGGCGTCGGCGACGAACGCGCGGACCTGGCGCGCCGACGCGTCGATGCGCTCGAGCAGCTGGTTGAAGGTCGCCGCCAGACGCCCCAGCTCGTCCTCGGAGTTGGCGATCGCGAGCCGATGCGGGTCGTCGGAGGTGGGCAGGGCCGCCATGCGGCCCGCCTGCTCGGTCAGCGTCGCGATCGGCCGGAGCGTCCGCGTCGCGAGCCAGTACCCGCCCGCCAGCGCCAGACCGAGCCCGGCGATGCCGAGCTGGAACAGCGAGCGGCGCACGGACTCGAGCGCGGCTTCCAGGGGCGCGAGCTCACCCGCGACCGCGATGCTGACGCGGATCGGGAAGCCGGGATAGGTGTACCCGCGCCCGGCTCCCCGATAGAGCGGGCCGAACGCCGCCACGACGGGCATTTCCGATCCGGCGATCCGCGTCCATTGCCCGGCGTCGGCCGCGATGGACCGCGGCGAGCCGTCGGGGATCCGGCCGAGCAACCGTTCCCCGCGCTCTCCCTGACGCATCTCGGCAAACATGCCGCTGAGCCGGAAATCGTCCAGCGTGGTGGACGAGGCGCGTTGCAGCACCAGCGGCGCCAGGTCTCCGGAGCCCGCCACCGACCCTCGCGATTCGCGCAGCTGCTCTTCGAACGCCTTGCTCAGAGTGTTGAGATTGACGACGAGGTCGGCGTCGAACGCCCGATAGGCAAAGGCTCGGTATTGCACGTAGGACGCCAGGGAGAGAACTGTGAGGACGCCGCCGAGAACCGCGCCGTACCAGGCCGTGAGCTTCCAGCGAATCGAGAATCGACTCAGTGCGCCTCCGCCAGATCCTCCACCACGTAGCCCTCGCCGCGACGGGTCGTGAGGAACGAATCCTCGTGCTCCGCGAGACGGCGGTCGATCTTCTGTCGCAGCCGGCTGACGTAGACGTCGATGAGGTTGGACATCGGATCGAAATTCTCGTCCCAGACGTGCGTCGCGATCTCGTGACGCGACACCGTCCGGCCGCGATTGAGGAGCAGGTACTCGAGCAATGCGTACTCCTTGGCCGTCAGCTCGACGTCGGCGCCGGCGACGTTCACGAGCCGGCGGGCGCGATCGATCCGGATCGACCCGACCGTCAGCGTGATCTGCAGGGGAAGCGAGCGACGACGAAGGAGCGTGTCGACGCGCGCGCGCAGCTCGCCGACGGCGAAGGGCTTGGGAAGATAGTCGTCGGCGCCGAGCTCGAGGCCTCGCACCCGGTCGGCGATCTCCGAGCGCGCCGAGAGCATCAGGATCGGCGTCGCGAGCCCCGCCGCGCGGAGGCGGCGGCATACCGCGAAGCCGTCGAGGCCCGGCAAGAGGATGTCCAGAACGAACAGGTCGTACTCGACCGTCGAGCCGCGATGCACCGCGGTCGGCCCGTCCCCAACCACGTCCACCGCATAACCCGACTCCCGCAGGACCCGCGCGACGAGGGTCGCCATGTGCGAATCGTCTTCGACGACGAGGATCCGCATGAAGTCGAAGTATAGGCGCGCCGGCGGCTCCGGAGACTCCCGCGGCGAACCCGGATTTAGCCTGGATTCAGACTCCCGGCCCGGGATCGACGCCGCGGCCCCTCAACGTCCCTCGCCTCCGGGCTCGTCGGACGGTTGAAGAACGACTTGCGACGGATCCTTGGACACGGTGACGATCAGAAATCTCCGGGGCGCGGCGCCGCCGGCCGCGCCGGTACCCCCCGCCAGAGTCTTCAACGGTCCGATCGCCTGCGCGATGCCGGCACCATCGGCGTTCGTCTTCAGGACCGCGAGCGGCTCGCGTTTTCCGAAGGGCGGCCGGTTGGTATCGGCGAGGTACACGTCGTACTGGGACTTGGGCGCCAGGCCCGCCGCCGCGATCTGAACGAGATCGAGGAGGCCGAGCGAGTTGACGGCGACCGATGCGCGCGCTGACGGCAGGGCGCTTGCACCGGCCTGCAGCTGCAGGCGCACCGTGTTGCCGGCTTCGCCCAGCGGCGCGAGGTTGTCCGTGCCGGGCCCGTCGGGGACCGCATTTGGGACGTAGACCAGGGCCTGCGTCGTTTGACCGATGGGGATGTTGGCGACCACCCGGTTGGAGAGCGTGTCGATGACCGCGGCCTGCTCGGCATTCTCGAGCGCCACGTAGACGCGCGATCCATCGCCCGAGGGCCAGAGGCCGTGAGGAAGACTTCCGACCGGGATCGTCGCGACGAGCTCCGGCGAGGTTCCCCTGCGGAACGCCTTCACCTGATTCGCCCCGCCGATCGTGACGTAGGCGAATTTCCCGTTCCGGTTGGCGACGAAGTTGACGTGATTCGTGATCGGCCCGGTCTCCAGCAGCGCCCTCTGTTCGAACGGCGGCCGCGCCGAGAACACCTGCACCTTGCCCACGTCCTTCAGCGTGATCCATACCTCGTCGTTCTCCGGGCTCACGGCGATGTTGGGGCAGAACGGGCTCGCCTGCGGCACCCGGGAGGCGATCTGATGCGAGGCTGCGTCCACGACTGTCAGCTCCGGTATGAAGCTGGAACACACGAAGCCGTAGCGGCCGTCCGGGCCGAACATGGTCATCCCCGGCCCGTTCGCCATCGCAACGCGCCGAGTCTCTTTCGCCTGAGCCGGATCGACGACGGAGACGTAGTCTTCGCCGCGGACGGTCACCCACAGCTCTTTCCCGTCGGGCGTGAAGAAAGCTTCGTGCGGCGAACGTCCGACGAACACCTTCCCCCGAATCTTGTTCGTGGAAGTGTCGATCAGGGTCACCGAGTTGGAGCCCACCGACACGACGGCGAGCGTCCGCGAATCCGGCGAATACCCCAGCCCGTGCACGAGGAGCTCGCCACGATAGAGAGGGCTCAGAGAACCGGGGACCGGATCCCCCAGCCGGATCACGCCGAGCAGCCGGTTGCTCGAGGGATCGATGACCGAGACGGTGTTCGAGGTCTGGTCTGCGGCGTAGACCCGATCACGACCGGTAACGGGAACGTCGGCGCGGCCCCACGGAGCCTGCTGCGCCGCCGCGCTCGAGGCCAGACACAAGACCGGGATCCAGCGAAGTGTCTTCATCTCAGTGCCCCGCGTTTCCGTGCTGCTTCAGCCAGAGCCGCATCAGCTCGATCTCGGATTGCTGGTCCGCGATGATTTCCTGCGCCAACCGTCGCACCTGAGGGTCCTTTCCGTGGAGGAGCTCGGCCCGGGCCATGTCGATGGCCGCCTGGTGGTGCGGCAGCATCAACCGAACGAAGTCCGCGTCGGCATTCCCCGACGGCGGAACCGAGGTCATGGCGACGTGCATGGCGTTCATGCTCTCGACCAGTTCCTCCCATGCGGGATCCGCTCCGGGGCCGCGCGTCGGCGAAGGCGACGGAGAAGCGGGCATCGCCGCGGTGCAGGTCAGGAGGGCAAGAAGCGCGAGGCGTTTGGTTTTCTGCACGTACGACCTCCTTCGCCGCAGTGGCGTCTGGGAAGAGCGTCGCCAGGCTCCCCCATAACCGAACCAATACGCCTGAAGTTCGCGTAAAGAAAGAGCGGCCCATATACTGGTCGGATGCGGCCCGTTATTGCCTCTAGCTCCGGCCGCCGGACGGGCTGGCCGAGAACCCGCTGACGCGATGGCCAAGACTCCCGAAGAGGCCCGGCCCGCGAAGATCGGGCTCGCGCTGCGCGGGCTGCGACAGATTCTGCTACCCAGGCCCGGAGAGAAGGAGTCGGTGGACGCCGCGGGCTCGGCGTCGCTCGCGGTCTTCGGACCGGCGCCGCAGACCGCCACGAGCAAGAGGGGTCGCGACCTCACGACTTTTTTCAAGCAGGTCGAGCTGTTCGAGGAGCTCAGCGATTCCGATGTGAAGCGGCTCGCGCAGATAGCCCACGAGCGGAGCTACCGCGACGGCGAATACATCTTCGAGCAGGGACGGCCCGGCGTGGCCCTCTTCATCGTGCGGAGCGGACTGGTCGAGATCGTCAGACGCAAAGAAAACGGCGAAGAGATTCCTCTCGCGATGCTCGAGCCGCCGGCGTCCTTCGAGGAGCTCGCGGCCATGGGGTGTGATGTGGTCCGCTGGACCTCGGCGCGGGCCCGAGGGCCGGTGACGGTCGTGTCACTGGGCAGGCAGGATCTCGACGCCCTCTCCCGCCACGCGCCGTTGCTGGCGAACAAGCTCCTGAGGAAGCTCGCCGAGATCACCGCCCGGCGGCTCCAGCTCCTCGTGGAGACCCAGTTCCTGGCTCAACGCGAACAGGATCCAAAGGATGGCGCCGAGAAATAGCCCGCCCAGCACGGTGGAAATCGTTCTCAAGTCGCTGGGAGTGCTCGCGGGCGCGGTGCTCGTGGTCTACGTCCTCTGGGGTATCCGGAGCCTCATCCTCCCGGTAGCGGTCGGCGGACTGCTCGCCTACATCTGCAGCCCGGTCGTCGTCGGACTCGAACGCTACCGAGTGTCGCGCGGTCTGGCGATCGGCCTGCTGCTCCTGGCGTTCCTGGCGGGGACGCTCCTCATCGCAAACCTGGTTCGGGCCGGCATTCCGACGGAGATCCGCGCCCTCGACTTCAAGACGCGGGCGCTTCACAAGCTCAACGAGCGATACACGAGGCTGATGGGCCTCGACGCCTCGCCACGAGGGAATCGTCTCTACCGACTCGTCCATGACGACCTGGAACCGGCGATGGATCGGGTCAACCAACTCTTCGCCCTGGCTCCGGAGGAGCGCGCTCGATTTGAGCAGGCGCACACGGCTCAGGCGGACCGGCCCGAGGATTCCGTTCTGCTCGCCTACGACCGCGAGAACCTCGAAACGTTCGGGCGGCGCGGGCTGTCCGCGGACGGCGGTGTCCCACCGGGCGCGGCTCGGTCCCCCGCTGCCCAGGCCGGCCGGCGGCCGTCGAAGACGCCGCTCGCGTCGCTGGCGGCGATACTCTCGACCTGGATCATCGCGCCGACGGTCTTCCTCTTTCTGCTGCGCGACACGGGAGAGATCAAGCGGGCCTTCCTCTCCCTGGTTCCCAACCGTCTCTTCGAGCCGACGCTGGCGGTCCTGGCGGACCTCGACGGCGCCCTCGGAAGCTACCTGCGCGGCGTCTTTCTCGAATGCTCTCTGCTGGGCCTCGCGGTGGCGTTCCTGTTCGCGGTCGTCGGCATTCCGATCCTGTGGGCTCTCGCGCTCGGATTCATAGCGGGCGCCACCAACGTCATTCCCTACGTCGGCTCCGCCGTCGCCCTGCTGGCCGGGCTCTCGTACACGCTCGTGGCGGACATCCATCCCCTCCTTCCGATGATCCGCGCGGACAACGTGGCCATCTGGCTGGTAGTGGGCGTCCTGCTGATCGAGCTTCTCAAGAACGTGATTTTCGAGCCCCTCGTCCTGGCAAACGCCACCACGCTCCACCCGCTCATCGTGGTCATCGGGGTCCTCGGCGGCGGGATTCTGTTTGGCCTCCCCGGTCTGCTGCTGGCGGTCCCGACC
>JBKOVK010000195.1:0-2507 GCA_046724475.1 Acidobacteriota bacterium
GGCGCACGCCGTCATTCTCGTTGACCTGGACGACCAGCGCCGGATCTCCGGGCCGAAGGTCCAGCGCGACACCGTTGGCGGGGCGTAGCTTCTTCGGAGCGCCTCCCTCGATGTCGATCGAGAAGAGAGCGCCGGCGTTGACGTAGAAGAGGGTCCTGCCGTCGGGCGACGCCACGAGGCTCTGCGGTGCGATCCCGCGCGTCGCCTCGAGGCGTTTGACGATGCGGCCCTCCGGCATGGTGGCGACCGTCAGCATCGCCGGCTGGCCCACTGCGCCCGAGAGAAACGCCACGTGGTTCGAGCCGACGAGCGTCGCCGGCGGAGTGGCCTGCTCGGCCGAATCGAGGAAGGTTCGCAGTTGCCCGTCCTGCGTGCGGATCAGGAGACGGCGGCGACCGAGGACCTGGTTGGGGATCATGAAGCCGGCATCCGCGAGCTCCACCGGGCTCGTCAGGAGATTGGACGCCATCGTGACGACCTGATCCGGAACGCCGCCGGTCGCCGGGATCCGCAGGAGCTCGGCCTGACCGTCCATAGTGCTGACGATGAGGCTGCCGTCGGCGCCGGCGTCGAAGCCCGACGGCTTGCCGGTGACGGGAAACAGGAGCTTGCCCTGCTGACCGTCGCGCGAGACCGAGATCGCCTGCAGCAGATCCCCGAAGTTGACGAACGCGAGAACCGAGTTGCCGTCGGCGCCGATCGCCATAGGCGGCACGAGCGGAAGCTGCGTGGCAAACGGCGTCGCCTTTCCGGTCGCGATGTCGAGCAGGTAGACGCGGCGAGCGGGATCGGCCGATCCGGCGAGCCGGCCCCAGAAGACGGCGGCCTTCCCGTCGGGAAACGCGCGCAGGCTCCAGTTGCCGCGCTCCGCGACGACGGCGGGCCCGACCGGGGCGAGGTTGCCGGTGTCCGGATGGAACCGGTGAACCTGGAAATTGCGCTGTGCGTCGCGCTTGACGACGAGGAGGCTCCCGTCCGGCAGCGCCTCCGGCCCCTGCGCGTCCTCGAGGACTGCGTGCTCGGGCCCGCCGAGCGGCGAAACGGTGAAGATGCCGGTCGGGCGATCGGTCACACGATCGAAGTAGAGCCGGTCGCCGTCTCGCGACCAGCAGACCTTGTAAACGGATCCCGCGTCGGCGCGACGCGTCAGAACGGTCCAGTCGCCCGAGGAGGGCTTCATGACCGCGACCTCGGAGCGGCCCGACACGAGCGTGAGAAAAGCGAGCGTCTTGCCGTCGGGCGAGCTCCGCGGCGACATCACCCGCGTCATGGGACCGACGAGCAGGTTGCCCTTCCAGGTCGGCGATGGCGGATCGATCTGTTTGCCGCGGAACCAATGGCCCAGGATCGCGCCGCCCGCGAAGAATGCGAGGCCGAGGAGGAATACAAATGTGAACTCGCGGACGCGCCGCGCCTTCTCGGGTGCCGCGGCCGCGGGGACGCCGAGGGAGATGGGCAGGGCCGCGGAGAGAAGCGCCGGCATCGGCGACTTCGCCGTCGGAAGTGGCGTCGGCGTGGCTTCCGCGGGCGCGGGAGGATGCGGAGTCGCCGGCGCCGGTGTCTGGGCATGCGCCTGCACCTGCGTCTGGGCTCGCCCCTGCGCCGCGGGAGGCTCGCTTACCCGAGGCTGGAACTCCGCGAGCTTGTCCCGGATCTGCCGGACCTGCCGCACGAGCTCGACCGTCGAATTCCAGCGCTCGGCGGGATCCTTCGCCAGGCATCGCTCGATCGCCCACCGCAGAGGCGGCGGCACGCGAGCGTTGAGACCCTCGAGCGGCAGCACCTCGTCCTGGATGATCGCCGAGAGCGTCTGGACGGGTGTCGCGCGGTGGAAGAGGCGGCGCCGCGTCAGCATCTCGTAGAGGACGACGCCGGCGGAGAACTGGTCGGAACGGAAATCGACGTTGTGTCCCGCCGCCTGCTCCGGCGACATGTAGTCGGGCGTGCCGATGACGAGTCCGGCCTGCGTGAGCGAGACGCCCGGCTCCGATTTCCCCGAGAGGCCCGGTGTCCGCTGCTGCTTCGCCAGACCGAAGTCCAGGATCTTCACGAACCCGTCCGACGTGACCATGATATTTTCGGGCTTCAGGTCCCGGTGGACGATGCCGGCGTTGTGCGCCTTCGCGAGACCGCTCACGATCTGCGTGCCGAGGTCGAGCACTTTCTTGACGGGCAGTGGCCCCTCGTCGATCAGCTGGCGCAGCGTCCAGCCCTCGATGAGCTCCATCGCGAGATACGGCGACGAGCCCGCCTGGCCGACCTCGAAGATCGTGACGATGTTGGGATGATTCAGCGCCGAGGCCGAGCGCGCTTCGAGCGCGAACCGCGCGATGCCTTCATGGTTCGAGAGAAACTCCTGCGGCAGAACCTTCAGCGCGACCTTGCGGCCGAGCCGCGTGTCGAGCGCGCGGTAGACCTCTCCCATTCCGCCCGCTCCGAGCCGGTCGATGATCTGGAACGCGCCGATCATGGCGCCGGGCTCGAGATGCGGCGTCGGCTCGAGAGAC
>JBKOVK010000022.1:0-6106 GCA_046724475.1 Acidobacteriota bacterium
CGACGTCAAGGCCGTCGACGGCCTGGATCTGGAGGTCGAGCCCGGCGAATGTTTCGGCATGCTCGGGCCCAACGGCGCGGGCAAGACCACCACCATCGAGATCCTCGAAGGGCTCACGAAAGCGGACGCCGGCGACGTCACCGTGCTCGGCCGCCGCTGGGGTCACCACGACCGGGAGCTGCGGGAGCGACTGGGCGTCTCGCTCCAGGAGAGCCGGCTGACGGAGAAGCTCACCGTCTACGAGACGCTCGAGCTCTTTCGCTCGTTCTACGCCCACGGACGCTCTCCCGAACAGCTTCTCGAGGATCTCTCGCTCGAAGAGAAGCGCGACGCGCGGGTCGGGAAGCTCTCCGGAGGCCAGCGCCAGCGGCTCGCGGTGGCGTGCGCGCTGGCCGGCGATCCGGAGATCCTGTTCCTCGACGAGCCGACCACGGGCCTGGATCCGCAGAGCCGCCTCCAGCTCTGGGAGCGCATCGCCGTCCATAAGGCCTCGGGCCGGACGGTCCTGCTCACGACGCACTATATGGAGGAAGCCGAACGCCTCTGCGACCGCGTGGCCATCGTGGACCACGGGAGAATCATCGCCCTGGGAACCCCGTCGGACCTCGTCGCGAGCCTCAACGCGCCGCACATCATCGACTTTGCGACGGAGCCCGCGGTTGCCGAGGAGCTCCTGGCCCGCATCCCGGGAGTGGGTGACCGCCGCCAGCGTGACGGGCGCTGGCTCCTGAACGCTGCGTCGCTGGCGCAGGCGGTCCCGGCACTCCTGGCCGCCCTCGACGGCGCGGGGGCCAGGCTCGTTTCGCTCTCGACCCATCGCGCCACGCTCGAGGACGTCTTCCTGTCGATGACCGGCCGGGAACTGCGGGATGAGTGAACGCAAGAACCCTCTCCTCGCGCTGACACAGGCGCGCATCCGGGAGTTCGTGCGCGAGCCCGAGGCCCTCTTCTGGGTTTTCGTGTTCCCGATCCTGATGGCGGTCGTCCTCGGCTTCGCGTTTCGGGACCGTCCTCCCGATCCCGTTCCGGTGGGCGTCGTGGGACCGGGCGCCGCCGCGCTGGAGGAGGCGCTGACGAAGGCGGGAACCACGAAGCCTCAAACGTACGCGACGCCGCCGGAGGGGCTCGCGGCCCTGCGCACCGGGAAGATCGCGCTCCTGGTCGAAGAGAGCGGGACGAACGACCTCGTTTATCACTTCGATCCGACCCGGCCGGACGCGCGCATCGCGCGACTCGAGGTCGACGACGCGATCCAGCGCGCGCGCGGACGGACGGACCCGACGCCGGCGGAGGAGACCCTCGTCCACGAGAAGGGCTCGCGCTACATCGACTTTCTCCTGCCTGGCATCCTGGGGCTGAACCTGATGGGCACGGGAATCTGGGGAGTTGGCTTCTCGATCGTCAACGCGAGGCTGAAGAAGACGCTGAAGGTGATGGTCGCAACACCCATGCGCAAGTCCGATTTCCTGCTCGCGCAGATGCTGTCGCGCTTCCTCTTCTTGATCCTGGAGGTCGGCCTCATCCTGGCCTTCGGCGTCGTCGCCTTCCAGGTCCCGATCCGCGGATCGCTGTCCGTGGTCGGTCTGACCACGATCCTCGGCTCGCTGTGCTTCGCGGGGATCGGCCTCCTCGTCGCCGCCCGGGCGCGCACCCTCGAGGCCGCGAGCGGCCTGATGAACCTCGTCATGGTTCCGATGTGGCTGCTCTCGGGCGTCTTCTTCTCGTCGGACCGGTTTCCGAAGGCGGCGCAGCCCGTCATCCAGGCTCTCCCCCTGACGGCCCTGAACAACGCCCTGCGCGCCGTGATGCTCGAAGGCAAGACCCTGGCCGCCGTCTCCGGCGAGCTTCTGATCGTGACCATCTGGGGAATCCTCGCGTTCGCCGCGGCATTGAAGATCTTCCGGTGGCAGTGAGAGAGAGGTGAAGGCGTGCTGGAAGTCGTAATCGTCAATCAATCCGAGGTACCGGCCCTGCTCCCGGTCAAGGAATGCATCGACGTGATGGCCCGCGCCTTCGCGGCGCAGGCGCGAGGCGAGGCGAAGCTGCCGGTGCGCCAGATCCTCTGGCTCGACGAGAAAGCGGGCGCGCTGGGGCTGATGCCGGCGTACCTGGCCTCGCAGGCCGCGCTCGGGGTGAAGGCGGTCACCTTCTTCCCGCGCAACGAAGGAACGGACCTCGACTCGCACCAGGGCGCCGTCCTGCTCTTCGAGGCGGGGCGCGGGCGCCTGCTCGCCATGATCGACGCGACGTCCGTGACGGCGATCCGTACGGCGGCGGTCAGCGGCCTCGCCACGCGCCTTCTGGCCAAGCCCGACGCGGGCGACCTCGCGCTCATCGGATCGGGAGTCCAGGCGCGGACGCACCTGGAGGCGATGATGGCCGTGCGCACACTACGGCACGTCCGGGTCGCCAGCAAGACCGTCGGCCGGGCGCGCTCGTTCGCCGAGCGCGAGGGCAAGCGCCATGGAATCGCGATCGAAGCCTCCGAGACTGCGCGCGAGGCGGTCGCCGGCGCCGACATCGTCTGCACCGTCACCTCCTCGCGAGAGCCCGTCGTCGAGGGCTCGTGGCTCTCTCCCGGAGTCCACGTCAATGCGGTCGGGTCCAGCGTCGCGACCGCCCGCGAGCTCGACACGGCTGCGGTCGCGCGATCCCGCTTCTTCGTGGATCACCGCGAGGCGGCGCTGGTCGAGGCCGGCGACTTCCTGCTGGCGCGACAAGACGGCGCCGTCGCCGACACGCACATCGTCGGGGACCTTGGCGCGCTGGTCACCGGCGAGGTCCCGGGACGAACCTCCGCCACCGACGTCACGATTTTCAAGTCCGTGGGCCTCGCGATCGAGGACGTCGCGGCCGCGCAGCACATCTACTCCAAGGCCCGCGGCGGTTCGAGCCTCGGCAAGTCGGTCCCCTTCGGAGGCGAACGTCGCGACGCCGATTGAGCCCATCGGCCTTTCCGAGATCCGGGCCGCCGCCTCGCGGATCACGGGCATCGCCGCGCGCACGCCCCTCGTGCCGCTGGAGATCGAGGGACCTTCGCGGATCTTCCTGAAGCTGGAGTGCCTCCAGCCCATCGGCTCGTTCAAGATCCGCGGCTCCGGCAACGCGCTCGCTCTCGCCGACGAGGCGGAGCTCGCGCGCGGCGTCTGGACGGCGAGCGCCGGCAACATGGCGCAGGGCGTGGCGTGGAATGCCCGGCGCCTCGGCATCCCCTGCACCGTCGTCGTGCCCGAGAGCGCCCCGCGCGCCAAGCGCGACGCCCTCGAACGGCTCGGGGCTCGGATCGTTCCGATTCCCTTCGAACGCTGGTGGCAGGTCTTCACGGACCGTTCCTACCCCGGAATGGAGGGAATCTTCGTCCATCCGTTTGCGAATCCCGCCGTCATCGCCGGGAATGGCACCATCGGGCTGGAGATCCTGGAGGACCTGACGGAAGTCGACGCGGTCCTCGTGCCGTACGGCGGCGGCGGGCTCGTCTGCGGGATCGCCTCTGCCGTCAAGGCCCTCTCTCCGCGCACACGCGTCTTCGGATGCGAGGTCGAGACGGCGGCCCCGCTGGCGGCCTCGCTCGCCGCCGGACGTCCTTCCGCGGTGAATTACACGCCGAGCTTCGTGGATGGAATCGGAGGACGAGGACTGCTGCCCGAGATGTGGCCTATGGTGAAGGCGCTTCTGGCGGGATCGCTGGTGGTCTCCCTCGACGAGATCGCCGCCGCGATTCGCCTGCTCGTATCTCGGGCGCGTGTCGTGGCGGAGGGAGCCGGCGCGGCGTCGGTCGCGGCGGCCTTGTCGGCGCAGGCTCCGTCGGGGACCGTCGTCTGCGTCGTCTCGGGCGGCAACGTCGACGCGAACGTCCTGGCAGCGATCCTTTCCGGCGTGCCACCTTCGCGCTAACGGAATCGAAACCCGCCGAGGACGAGCAAGGAGTTGAGCCCCCGGTTCGGATAAACCGTTCCGGCATTGGAGATGTGGAGGATGCGGAGCTCCGTCGTCCAGCCCGTCGTGTCGGTCACCGCGCCGCGAATCCCGATGCCCACCTGGACCTGGAAATTGAAGCGGCGGCTGATCTCTTCGAGCTCGACGAGATCCGTCCAGCCGAACCCGAGCCCGACCGAAGCGAAGGGAAGGAGCGGTCCGTTTCCGACGCTCAGACGGCCGCCGAGCGGCATCAGACCCACGTAATATCCGCCGGGATGGAGAAATCCGAAGCCGTCTGCCTCGGCGACGTATTCGAGGCGGCGGCTCACCCGAAATCCCGCCGACGCCAGGAATGCGAGCTCGCTTTCGTCGGAAGGCCGGCTGGGAGCGCGCACCGGAACGCCGTATCCGGCGGAGACGCCCCACTCGATCCCTCGCCCCGCGGGGATCGGCCCGTCCTGGGCGAACGCACTTGCGCCCGCGAGCCCTCCGAGCAGCGCGATCGCCAGCGCCGCGGCGCGCGAGACAGCGCGAGCCGGCGTCAACGAATCCGCCAGCCCGCGACGAGAGCAATCGAATTGAAGCCATAGTTCGGAAGCACGGTTCCGGCGTTGGAGTAGTGCACGAGTCTCAGCTCCAGCAGTCCGGATTCCGGCTTCTCCTTCGGCCACCGCAGCCCGAATCCGCCGGTGAGAATGTAATTGAAGCGGCGGTTGATCTCGATGATTTCCAAGTCGGTCCAGCCGAATCCCGCCTGGAAGACGAAGTAGGGGCGCCATGGCGCCTGCGGGAGCTGAAACCGCGCGCCGACCGGAAGAAGCCCCAGGAACCATCCCTTCGCGTCCCCGAAGTAGCCGGCGAAGTGGCCCGCGCCGACGTATTCGACGACGCGGGAAAGCTGGAGTCCCCACGTCGGCATGAAGAGGGCGAGGTGATCGGAGGTCTCGTCGGCCATGACGAACTGCACCGTGTGCCCGTAGCCTCCGGTCAGCTCCCACTCCGACTTCGGCTCGGCGTCCTGCGCCCAGACCACCGCCGCCCCCCAGAGCAGGGCCATGGCTGCGCTTCCCGCCCTCATTGGCGCCGACGTTCTTCCAGCTCCTCCAGCGTGCGTGGCCAGTCTCCGCGGAGCAGCTGCGACAGCGCGCGATCGGCCAGGAGCTTGCCTCCGGTCTGGCACGTCGCGCAGTAATTCGACTCGTTCTCGGCGTAGACGATGCGCTGGACCGGAGAGCCGCAGTCCGGACAGGGCTTCCCGTAGCGTCCGTGGACGGCCATTCCCTCCCGGAACGCCGTGACCTTTTCCGGGAACGTCTTCGCCGCGCCGGCGACGAAACGACTCGTCCACTCCGCGAGCACGCCGCGCGTCGCGGAATACAGGCGTTCGATCTCCTCGTCGGTCATCTTCCGGGTCAGCTTGGCCGGCGACAGCCGCGCGCGGTGCAGGATCTCGTCGGAGTACGCGTTTCCGATTCCGGAGAAGAGCCGGGGATCCGTCAGCGCGCGCTTGACCGTGTGACTTTCGCGGGTCAGCGCCTCGCGGAAGCGTGGCAGGTCCGCATCGAGCACCTCGAGCCCTCCGCGGTCGAACTCGGCCAGACCGGCCGCGCCCTCGACCGCGTGGAGCGACGCCCTTTTCTTCGTACTCGCCTCCGACAGCACGAGGGAGCCGTCCTCGAAGTCGAATGCGGCGAGTGCGCCGCGTCCTCCCACGCGCACCCCGGTCCTCTTCCAGTGAAGGCGGCCCGCGATCATCAGGTGCACGACGAGGTAGAAGCCGCCCTCGAGTGCGAACACGATCCGCTTTCCCATCCGCGAGAGCCCGACGACGCGCCGGCCCTCCAGCTTCGAAAGAGGCGGAGCGATCGAGCGCAGGAGAAACGGGCTCCCCAGACGCACCGCGACCAGACGCTTTCCGACGACGCGCGGTTCGAGGGCGGTGAGGTAGGCGACGATGTCGGGCAGCTCCGGCACGCGGGAGATACTATCGGCGTCTCGAAGTTCGACGGTTTAGGATGAATTTCCTCGCGCGATACACGCGGTGGCTGCACACGATGTGGCCTGCCGGGACGGTCGAGAGACTCCCCGAGGTGCGCCCGGACGGCACGACGGTGATCCCGGGCGTCCGGATCGTCGGGGACCTGACGGGCATTCCTCTACTGAAGTTCTCTTCGGACACCGGAGCACG
>JBKOVK010000241.1:0-4008 GCA_046724475.1 Acidobacteriota bacterium
GCTCTTCTGGGCCACGTCGGCGAAGAAGCGGCGATCCTGGTTCGACGCGGCGATGAGGTCTTCGCGATCGGTGCGACGTGCACCCACTACGGCGGACCGCTCGCGGAGGGGCTTGTCGTCGGAGACACCGTCCGCTGCCCGTGGCACCACGCCTGTTTCAGCCTCCGGACCGGCGAGGACCTCAGGCCTCCCGCGCTGACACCGGTCGCCTGCTGGGAGGTGATCCGCGACGGGGACCGAGTCCGCGTCGGCGGGAAACGCACCGCGCCGGCTCGCCCCACGCCGCCCGCGAACGGTCCCGAGTCGATTGTCATCGTCGGCGCCGGCCCCGCCGGGCTCCTCGCCGCGCAGACCGCGCGGCGCGAAGGGTACGCCGGACCGCTGACCCTCGTCGGGGCCGAGGCCACGCCGCCGGTGGACCGGCCGAATCTGTCGAAGGACTACCTCGCCGGCAAAGCGCCCGAAGACTGGATCCCGCTTCGCCCGACCGAGTTCTACTCGGAGCAGAGGATCGACCTCGTCACGGGAGTCGCCGCGAGCGAGGTCGACGTGACGGCGCGGAAGGTCCGGCTTTCCGACGGCCGGTCGTTGCCGTTCGGCGCTCTGCTCCTGGCGACGGGCGCCGAGCCCGTGCGGCTGGACCTTCCAGGCTCGACACTCCCCCACGTGCACGTCCTGCGCACGCTCGCCGACAGCCGGGCGATCATCGCGGGCGCCGGCGCCGCGCGTCGCGCGGTCGTGGTGGGCTCGAGCTTCATCGGCCTCGAGGTCGCGGCGTCGCTGCGCGAGCGCGGGCTCGACGTTCACGTGGTTTCGAAGGACAAGAGGCCTCTCGAGCGGATACTCGGCCCGGAGGTCGGCGACTTCGTCCGAAAGCTTCACGAGTCGCACGGCGTGGTCTTTCACTTCGAGCAGACGCCGGCGTCGATCTCCTCTGACCGTGTAACGCTCGGCGACGGAGAATCTCTGCCCGCCGAGCTCGTCGTCTTCGGCGTCGGCGTACGCCCGTCGACGGCCCTGGCCGAACGCGCCGGCCTCCGCGTCGAGAACGGAATCGTCGTGGACGCGTTCCTCGAAACCAGCGCGAAAGGGATTTTCGCCGCCGGCGACGCCGCGCGGTACCCGGATCCGCGGACCGGCGCGCTCGTCCGCATCGAGCACTGGGTCGTCGCCGAGCGCCAGGGACAGACCGCCGGCCGCAACCTCGTGGGCCGCCGCGAGCCCTTCCGCTCGGTGCCGTTCTTCTGGAGCCAGCACTACGACCTCGCCCTCAACTACGTCGGGCACGCCGAGCGCTGGGACTCGACCGAGATCGACGGGAGCCTCGAGGCCCGCAATTTCAAGGTGACGTACAAGGCGGGGGGCAAGGCCCTCGCCGTCCTGACTCTCTCCCGCGATCGAGAGAGCCTCGAAGCCGAAGCGGCCATGGAGCGCTGAGCCGCCAACCGCACTTCGAGAGGGCTATCATCCGCCGTCGGAGGCGACGATGCCCGAATACCTGGCTCCGGGCGTGTACGTCGAGGAGGTCGAGGCGCAGCTGCATCCGATTCCGGGAGTCGCGACCTCGCCCGACGAGCAGGCGTGGAGCTCGATCGCCGCCGACTTCCGGCGGACGTTGGACTCCCATACGCCGGAATGGACCGACGCGAACGACTCCGACCCCGGCGTGACGATCCTCGAGGTGTTCGCTTTCCTTTCGGAGAGCCTCCTCTATCGGGCCAGCGAGATCCCGGAGAGGGGGCGCGTCGCCGGGCGGCGGGCGGCCGCGGCTCTCGCGACGATCGGAGCGCCCCCCGACGGCGGCTGCGACGGTCTGACCAGGCCTCGCTACTTCTCGGGCCAGATGCTCGATGCCGCGACGCTCACCGCCGAACAGGAGTACCACCGCGAGAAGCGGAGGCTCCACAATCGCGAGGTCTTCGGATTCGGGATCGTCACCGGCCTCGGCGTCTCCGTCGAATCCCCGAGCGGAGCCACCGCCGAGCGCGTGCTCGTCGAACGAGGCTATGCGATCGACCGCCTCGGAGAGGAGATCTGCCTGCCTCGCGGCGTCGCACTGGCGGCACCCGTATCCGGCGACGCCGCGTTCGTGACGCTCCGGTACTGGGAACGTCCCTGCTCCCCCACGACGACGATCGACGGCGGCACGGCCACATCGAGAATCGAGGAAGCCTGCGTCCTCGGCCTCAAATCCTCCGTCGCGGACCCCGCCATCGCGCTGGCCCGATTGATCCGATCCGAGAATCGTTGGCGCCTGGACCCGACGTTCGAGATCCCGAGGATCCGGAGAACCTAGGCGACCGCTACCGGCGCGCTGCGGGCGAGCGGCGGCGAGCCGACCGCTCGCGCTCGAGACGCGCCCGGAGGCTTCGACGGACCGCGGCCGGCATGTGCGACTGAGTCGCCGTGCGCAGGATCCGGGGCGTCGCCGCGTAGGACCGGACGAAGCCGCGGCAACGGCGGCAGATCCCGACGTGCCGTTCCAGCGAGAGGCGCGCGTGGCGCGGAAGCACGCCATCGACGTATTCGGCGAGCAGCCGCACGCCCTGGCGACAGGTCCGTTCCGTCATGGTTCCACCCCCACGAGATGGCTGAGGTATCCACGCAGCATCAGGCGCGCCCGGTGAACGCGCTGTCGCACCGCGGCGGCCGAGACGCGCAGGACCCTGGCGACCTGCTCGGTCGGCATCTCTTCGAGGTCGCGCAGGACGAAGGCCGCGCGGTACGCCCGGGGCAGGCGGCGCAGCGCATCGTTCGCGGCCTCCGAGAGGCGGCGGCGATCCAGGATCTCCTCCGCCCGGGCCGCCTCCCCGTGATCCACGTCGCGGGCGTGGCGGCCGTCCCTGTCGAAGCGCGGCAGGTACTCCTCGAGAGACTGCGTGCGGTGCCGTTTCTCGCGGCGGCGCACCATCAGCGCGGAGTTGGTCGCGATGCGGAAGAGCCAGCTCGAGAATCGCGACGCCCCGCGGAACCGGGCGAGCCCGCGGTGGACGCGGCGACGGCGAAGCTCTGCTTCGCCAGAAAGGCCGTCGCGTGGCCGGTCAGTGCCCGGTGGACGCCCGCGCGGACACGATCGGCGGCTTCCAGAACACCCGCACGGCGCTGCACCTCCCGCTCGCCGGAGTGGTACATCGTGCCGGAACCCTCCTCGGCCTCTTTGGATGCGGGCTTAGGCGAATGTGTGACAGGGACGCGGCCCTTTCGGTCGCTGTATCGTCGGCTGGATGGACTCCCGCGGGAGGGTGCGATGACGGTCCGGATCGTGGGCCTGGGAGGGTCCCTTTCGCGGCACTCCACGAGCCTCGCCGCCTTGAGGGTTGCAATCGAAGGCGCCGCGGAGGCCGGCGCCGCGACGGAGCTTTTCGATGTTGGGACGCTCCATCTCCCACTGTACGCGCCGGAACTGCCGCCGCCTCCTCCGGCGCAGTCTCTGTGCGACTCGGTCTTCGCGTGCCACGGGATGCTCTGGAGCAGCCCGCTCTACCAGGGAACGATCAGCGGCTCCTTCAAGAACGCGATCGACTGGTTCCAGCTCCTGAGCGACCGGCAGCCCGCCTTTCTGACCGACAAGGTCGTGGGCCTCATCAGCACCGCCGGCGGCACGCAGGGCCTCCAGGCCGTGAACACGATGGAGTTCTGCGTCCGTGCGCTTCGTGGCTGGGCCGTTCCGCTCGTCATTCCGATTCCACAGGCGTGGCGGGTTTTCGAGAAGGGACAGGTGCTGGATTCGGGCGTCGCCGAGCAGCTCCGCGCGCTGGGCCGAGAAGTGGCGCGCTCGGCGCAGCGCTTCGCGGCGGGTGCGATCACCTCTCCCGACGCGGCGCGTGCCGAAGCGAAGCTCCAGCCCATCTCCGACGCCGAAGTTCGCGGCGCACCGTCCTCGTGAAGTCGGTCGTGGCCGCTGAACCCAAATCTGCCGGAGATGCGATTACTCCGGACTGCGAGCAGATCGAAGTCCACGTGACCGAGCTCCGGCAGCTCTTCAACGCCATGGACCCGTCTCCGTTC
>JBKOVK010000256.1:0-15586 GCA_046724475.1 Acidobacteriota bacterium
CCTCAAGGACATCGACCGCCAGATGTCGGTCCCGGAGATCACGATTCGGCAGGACACCAACACGCTGAAGAAGGAGAAGAATCCGACGCGGCTCGACTTCTACCGCCGGCGCATTGCCAAGTACAAGAAGCAACTCCGCGAGCTGGATCAGAAGTTCGGAGTCTCGCACGAGGACGTCAAGAAGACGCTCCGCAGCGTCCGGGAAGGCGAGGAGGAGGCCGACCAGGCCAAGCACGAATTGATCGTGGCGAACCTGCGGCTCGTCGTTTCGATCGCCAAGAAGTACACCAACCGCGGGCTCCAGTTCCTGGACCTGATCCAGGAGGGCAACATCGGCCTGATGAAGGCGGTCGAGAAGTTCGAGCACCGCCGCGGGTACAAGTTCTCGACGTACGCGACGTGGTGGATTCGCCAGGCCATCACGCGGGCGATCGCCGACCAGGCGCGCACGATCCGCATCCCGGTCCACATGATCGAGACGATCAAC
This sequence comes from Acidobacteriota bacterium, assembly GCA_046724475.1. Lineage (GTDB taxonomy): Bacteria > Acidobacteriota > Thermoanaerobaculia > UBA5066 > Gp7-AA6 > DAHUXD01. Next base: position 488 of record JBKOVK010000256.1, read on the forward strand.
AAGCTCACGCGCACGTCCCGGTCGATGGTGCAGGAGCTGGGCCGCGAGCCCAACGCCGAGGAAATCGCCAAGCGAATGGACATGCCGGTGTCCAAGGTCCGCAAGATCATGAAGATCGCTCAGGAGCCCATCTCGCTGGAGACCCCGATCGGCGAGGAGGAGGATTCGCATCTGGGCGATTTCATCGAGGATCGGCAGGTGCTCTCGCCGATCGACGCGGTGCTGGTGTCGAACCTCCAGGACCAGACACGCCGCGTGCTCAAGTCGCTGACGCCCCGCGAGGAGCAGGTCCTCAAGATGCGCTTCGGAGTCGGCGACGGCTCCGAGCACACGCTCGAGGAGGTCGGCCGTTCTTTCAACGTGACCCGGGAGAGGATCCGGCAGATCGAATCCAAGGCTCTGCGGAAGCTGCGCCACCCCTCGCGGGCCAAGAAACTGAAGCCGTTTTTGGAGACCATACGCTGAGCTTGTCGCGCGGCCCCGTTTGTTATATTCAGAGGGGTCCATAGCTCAGCGGTCCAGAGCCACCGGCTCATAACCGGTCAGACCCCGGTTCGAATCCGGGTGGACCCACCAGACGAAGGGCGACGAATTGAGGCTGTTGATCCGAGACCAGATTTCAAAAGCGTCGGCGATACAAGGGTGTTCCCCAACCGGAACACCCTTTTTTATTCCGGGACATTCCCCATGCAGGGCGGTCCCACGCGGAGCGGCGCGATGAGCGACCTTCTCGGCCAGCTCTACCGGCTGCAGACGCGGATCCGGTTCGTGCAGGAGCGCGAGAAGAAGCGCGACACTGTCCCCGCGGACCTCATCGAGGTCGACCGCGAGTACCAGGAGAAGGTCCAGGCCGTCGCCGGACTGAAGGATCGGCTCGTCCATGCGGAGCTCGAGCGGCGCAAGGCCGAGGGCGAGCTGGCGGACCTGAAGGAGAAGCTCAAGAAGTTTCAGACGCAGCTTCGCAACGTCCAGTCCAGCCGCGAGTACTCCGCTGCCCTGAACGAGATCGACGCCGTCGAGAAGTCCATCCGGTCGACGGAAGACCGCTTCCTCGAGCTCGAGGAGGAAATCGAGACGGCGCGAAACGATCTGACGAGCCGCGAGGCGAATCTCCCCGCCGAGACGGAACAGCACGAGGAGAAGCTCAAGGACTGGCGCGCCGAGCAGAAGGCGATCAACGAGGAGCTCGCCGGCGCCCGCGACGAGATCGAGCGCCTGGAATCGGCGATCCCGCCCCGGGATCGGGCCGAGTTCCACCGCCTCGTCGACAAGAAGCACGGGCTGGCCGTGGTCCTCGTCATCGGCGGCTCCTGCTCCGCCTGTCACGTCAAGGTTCGCCCCGCCGCGATGCAGCAGCTCAAGCAGGGACGCGACATCGTCTACTGCGATACGTGCAAGCGCATCCTGTACTACGAGCCGCAGTCGTCCTGAGCCCGGCTTCCCATGAGATTCCGGGCGTTCATCGACGGCGCGGCGCGCGGCAACCCGGGCCCCGCCGGCGCCGGCGTCTACGTCCGCGCCGAAGGTGACGCGCCCGCCGAGGAGCACTTCGAGGCCCTCGGCCGCGCGACCAACAACGTCGCCGAATACCGGGCGCTCCTGCTCGCCCTGAAACGGGCCGAAGAGAAGGGCGCCACCGACGTCTCAATCGCCTCCGACAGCCTGCTGCTCGTCCAGCAGATGCTGGGCCGCTACCGGGTCAAGGCGCCGAACCTCCAGCCTCTCTTCGCCGATGCGCTCCAGCGCGCGAAGGGCTTCCGCCGGTTCGCGATCGCGCACGTGCCTCGCGAGGACAACAAGCTGGCGGATCGTCTGGCCAACCTGGGAGCCGACGCGAGCGAGCGCCTCGGCCCATGACCCCGGACACGGAGGCGGGCGACCCGATCGCGCGGCGCCGCGCCGAGATCCTCCAGTCAATCGCCGACGCGGCCTGGCGATCCGGACGAGGACCCGACGAGATCGCTCTCATGGCCGTGACGAAGACGCACCCGGCCGAGGTGGTCGCTCGCGCGGCGCGCGCCGGGATCACGCTCTTCGGAGAGAACCGCGTGCAGGAAGGCGTCGGCAAGATCCAGGCTCTCGCAGGCGAGTTTCCGAAGCTCGAATGGCGATTGATCGGCCCTCTCCAGACCAACAAGGCTAAGACGGCGCTACAATGGTTCCGATCCGTGGAAACTCTGGACCGGGAAAGACTTGCGGTCCGCCTCGAGGCCCTGCTCGCGGAGCAGGACCGCTCGCTGCCCGTCTTTCTGGAAATCAACGCCGGCCTCGAGGCGAGCAAGTCCGGCGTGGTTCCCGAAGCCGCCGAGAAGCTGGCCGAGGCCGTTCGGGCCTGCAAACACCTGGAAATGCGAGGCCTGATGGCCGTGCCGCCGTTCGATCCCGACCCCGAGAAGTCGCGCCCGTATTTCGCCCGGATGCGCGAGCTGCGCGACCGACTCTCTGCGCGCCTGGGGCTGCCGCTGCGCGAGCTCTCCCTGGGCATGAGCCACGACTTCGCCGTGGCCGTCGAGGAGGGCTCCACGGAAGTTCGGATCGGGACAGCGCTCTTCGGACCACGGGAGGCCGCGTAACGTGGGGGATTCGGCCGTCCGGGCAATTCTCGAAACGATTCTCTGGATCCTCAACGGAGCCCAGTGGATCATCATCATCGCGGTCCTGATTTCCTGGGTCAGCCCCGATCCGCGCAACCCGATCGTGCGCTTCCTCTGGGGCATCACCGAGCCGCTCTTTCGCCCGTTTCGCCGCCTGCTCCCGCCGTCGAGGACGGGAGGGATAGACATTTCCCCTCTCTTCGTTCTCGCAATCATTTTTTTTCTGAAAGTCTTCATCAGCTCACAGCTCTCGAAAGTTCCCCTTTAGGAGGGTGCCTTCATGCGAACCCGGCTGACCCCGCTCGAGATTCAGAAGCACGAGTTCTCGAAAAGATGGAAAGGCTTCGACGGCGTCGAGGTGCAGACGTTCCTGGCGGACGTCGCCGAGGACATGGAGCACCTCGCCCGGGAGAACGCAGAGCTCGCGACGCGCCTGCGGGCTCTCGAGCAGGAGAACGACGAGCATCGGGAGCGCGAGCGCATCCTCAAGCAGACGCTGGTCTCGGCGCAGCAGGCGTCCGAAGACATCCGGACGGCCGCCCGCAAGGAGGCGGAGCTCGTGGTGCGCGAGGCCCAGGACTCCGCCGAAAAGCTGACGCACAGCGCGCTGCAGCGTTCGGCCGAGATCGAGAAGGCCATCCACGAGCTGAAGGTCCAGCGCGCGAACTTCCGGCTGCAGCTCCAGAAGATGATCGAGCTTTTCCAGCAGGTTCTCGATTTCGACCGCGAGGAGGACGAGAAGGACCGCCCGATCTCCTACCTCACGCGCAAGGCGGACAAGGAAGAGACGGCGGGCTGATCCCCGCCTGTCATCCCGAGGAGCGCAGCGACGAGGGATCCCGAACTCGATCGACGTCACCGCTGATAAAGTCCGGGATCCCTCGCTGCGCTCGGGATGACACGCTGAATGACGTCTGACTCTCTCGAGATCCGCAACATCGGCTGTCTCGCCACGCCTCTCGGCCGCGAGGCGCGCCGCGGGAAGGCGCAGGGCGAAATCCTTCGTGTCAAAGACGCGGCCATCCGGGCCGAGGACGGCCGCATCGTCTTCGCGGGGAAGGAAACCGAGTACGCCCGCGCGTATTCGGGAAAGCCCGCGGCGCAGACTCTCGACGCGGCGGGACGCGCGGTCGTGCCGGGATTGGTCGACGCCCACACGCATCCGGTCTGGCTCGGAGATCGCGGCGCGGAGATCGGACGGCGGCTGGCCGGCGAGAGCTACGCGACGATCGCCGCCGAGGGCGGCGGAATCAACGCCACCGTCCGCGCGACGCGGGCCGGCTCCGACGAAGAGCTCGAAGCCGCCGTGCGGCGCCGCCTCTCGGCGATGCTCGCGCACGGCACCACCACCGCCGAAGCCAAGTCCGGCTACGGTCTGACGGAGAAAGACGAGCTCAAGGCGCTCCGGCTGCTGAAGGCTCTCTCGGGCGACGGTAATCTCCCGCGCATCGTGCCGACCTTGCTAGCGGCGCACGAGATTCCTCCCGAGTTTCGGGAAAACCGGGAGGAGTGGATCCGCATCATCGTCGAGAGGATCGTCCCGCAAGTCGCGCGCGAAGGCCTCGCGCTTTTCTGCGACGTCTTCTGCGAAGAGGGCGTCTTCACGGTGCCCGAGTCGCGGCGAATCCTGGAAGCGGCGCGCAAGTCGGGCCTCTCCCTCCGCATCCACGCCGACGAGCTCGCGCTTTCCGGCGGCGCCAGGCTTGCGGCGGAGCTCTCCGCCGCCTCCGCCGATCACCTTCTTTTCATCGGCACCGCCGAGATCGATGCCCTGGCCCGCTCCGGGACCGTGGCCGTGGTGCTGCCGGGGACGGCCTGGTGGATGCGGTCGCGCCGGGCACCCGCGCGCGAGCTGATCGCCGCCGGCGTTCCGGTCGCCGTCGCGTCGGACTCCAACCCCGGCACGTGCTACACGGAGTCCCTGCCCGCCGTGGCGGCGCACGCCTGCCTCGACTCGGGCCTCTCCGTCGAGGAGACTCTGACCGGGATGACCCTGAACGCGGCGGCCTCGCTCGGACTCTCCGCCGAGATCGGCTCGATCGAGCCCGGAAAGTGGGCCGATCTCCTGCTCCTCGACGCACCCGACGACCGGCACCTCGTCTATCATTGGGGCACCAACCTCGCCGCCGCCGTCGTCGTCCGCGGCCGCGTGGTGATGGCGAACCGCCTGTGACCGACTTCGCAACGCTGACGCTGGACCAGTTTTTGTCCGCTCTGGCCTCCGCGTCTCCCACGCCCGGAGGCGGCACCGCCGCCGCGGTCGCGGGCTCCATGGGCGCGGCGCTCGCGGAGATGGTCGCCCAATTGACTCTGGCGAAGGAGAAGTACGCGTCCTCGCACGACGCCGTGCGTCCGATCTCCGAGGCTGCGCAACTGGCGCGCGCCGAATTCCTGCGCCTGGCCCGGGAGGACTCCGACGCCTACGACGGCGTGGTCGCGGCGCGCAGGCTGCCCAAGGAAACCGACGACCAGAAACTCGTCCGACAGCATCAGGTCGCGGTCGCCAACCGCAAGGCCGCCGAGGTTCCGATGCGCACGGCCCAGGCGGCAGTGCGCCTGCTCGCGGCCCTCCCCGAGCTCGCCGAGAAGGGCAATCCCAACGCCGTGTCGGACGTAGGGGCTGCGGCCCTGCTCCTCGACGCCTGCGTGGAGGGGGCGCTCCTGAACGTGGGCATCAACCTCTCGGGAATCGAAGACCCCGCCTTCGTCGCCCTTATGCAGCGCGAGACCGCCGTGGTCCAGGAAGAGGCGCAGCGGCTCCGCTCGCAGGTCGTCGCGCTCGTCCGGCGCCGGTTCTAGCGGACGTCGGGCGCGCACACGGGCATCACGCCTTCATGGCCTTCGCGAAGGCGAGCGCGACGACCTCGTCGAACGGCGCATCCGAGACCAGGACACAGAGGACGTCTCCTTCCTGCCAGAAGACCTGGGTCGAACCCTCGCGCCGGTAAGCCAGGAACTCGATGCCTCCGTGCTCGAAACGCCGGCCGTCGCGTTTGAGCTCCTCGAGTCGGCCGGCGACCATCTCGCACACGAGGAGGCGATCGCCCGGACCGCGGTAGACGAAGAGCGCTGATGGCTTTCCGTCGAGCGTATGCACCCGACCTCCGACGAGGCGGTACTGCATCATCCCGAGATCCAGGACTCGGGTCCGGAATGGAATCCCCCGCTGCGCGAAGAAGGTTTCCAGACGCAGGGGCTCATCGGTTCGAAGATCGAGAGTGAGTGTCCCGTTGGAGACCTTCTCGAAATCCCGGGCCGCGCGCTCCGGCAGGTCCGGCCGCCGGATGAGCACCACCAGGCCGATCGCTGCCGCCAGCACAGCGGCGGCGGTGGCAAGGAAGGCGCGGCGGCGGTGGACACCGGACGCTTCGCGGTCGAGCGCGGCGGTGATCTCCGCGATCACCTGCCCGGGCACCTCTCGCGATTTCAGTGCACGCGACGAAGCCGCGCGCGCAGCGGCGATCGCATCCCGCGCGGCACGACACCGGGAACAGGACGCCAGATGCGCCTCGACGCGCTCGCGCTGCGCCCCTTCGAGGCGCCCGTCGAGCAGATCCTGGATCTCGTCGTCGAGGTGGAAGTCGGTCATGTCCCGTCCCTCCCCCCTCCGAAATAACCGGCGCGACGCGCATGCTCCTCGAGCGCGGCGGCCAGGAGCTTACGCGCGCGAAACAGCCGCGAGCGCACGGTTCCCACCGGGCACGACAACGCTGCGGCCGTCTCCTCGTAGGTGAGCTCCTCCACGTCCACCATCAGAACGACCGCACGAAAGTCCGCCGGGAGTCGTGCGAAGGCGGCCTCCACTTCGGCGTCGGACCACTCCGGGGGCGTGCCCACGGGCGCGGCCTCCGCAGATTCCGGCGCCGCCAGTTGCTCTTCCAGTCCCTGGAGCGGCACCGTCACCGGAGCGCGTTTCGCTTTGCGATAGCGGTTGACGAAGATGGAATGCAGGATCGTCAACAGCCACGCCTTGCAGTTGGTTCCTGGACGGAAACTCTCGAACGTTCGATAGGCGCGAAGAAAGGTCTCCTGCGAGAGCTCCCGCGCATCCTCTTCGCTGCGCGTCAGCCGGCGAGCCATTCCGTAGACCGCCGCCAGAAACGGAAGCGCGGTCCGTTCGAAGCGCTCTCTCTTCTCGACCCGAGCGTCGCTCATGGCGCGCCAACGCGGCTCAGTGTAGGTCGCGCGAGCGCGCTCCGTCTTCGTTTTTTTTCGTCGTGCGGAACCTTTCGGGGGGCCTCATCTGTTTCTCCTATCGAAGGGGACGCGCGATCGGCGCGCGACTCCGAAGCGCAAAGCAAAGGAGGAGGCCATGGGAAAGGTGCGTCTGCGATGGAGCGCGGTCGGTTTCGCTGCGATGCTCATCGGGGGCGGGATCGCCGCAGCCGAGGACTTTCGCACGCGAGTCGTGGCCCAGGGTCTCTCCCGTCCCGTGGGAATCGCGGTCGAAGGAAACTCCACGATCTATTTCACGGAGATTCCGACCCCCGGCGTGCCCGGAGGCGCCAATGCGGTCAAGCGGCTGGAACTCGAGACGTGTGACGTCGAAACTCTGCATCAGGGAGAGCCGGAGCCCACCAACATCGCCCTCGACCGGCAGGGCAACATCTACTGGACGTGCAAATCCGCAGGCGTCATCCTGACGCAGGACGACGACGGAGACACGGACACGTTACTCAGTGGGCTCCAGAAGCCCTCGGGCATCACCGTTGGCCGTCGCGGCCGCGTGTACTTCACCGAGATTCCGTCGCCGGGAGTTCCGGGGGCCGGGAACAAGGTCTCGGTCTTCGATGGCTCCAAGATCACCGTGCTCCACCAGGGAGAGCCGGAACCCACGGACATCGTCATCAGCCGCGACGGCGAGCTGTACTGGACCTGCAAGACCGCCGGAGTGATCCTCAAACAGGTCCGGGGCGAGACGACGACGCTGCTCGCGGGCCTCGACCACCCCGTCGGCATCGCGCTCGACCATCAGGGCCAGAAGCTTTTTTTCACCGAGGTCCCAACTCCGGGCGTGCCCGGCAGCGCAGGCGGGTCCAACAAGGTCTGGGAGCTCGACCTGAAGACGATGGAAATGAGTCTGGTCCACGCGGGAGATCCGGAGCCGACCGACGTGGCGGTGGCCAGGAACGGGAACATCTATTGGACCTGCACCAGCGCGGGCGTGATCGTCGAGGCGAAGCCGGTGCGAGCACCCGACTGCACCCAATAGCGGCCGCGCATGAGAGAGTCCTAACCCTCTGAATGAGAGTTCGTTAAGAGCATCGGTTGAATCGTTCGTTTTTTGGTTGACAAGAGCGTGCCCGTTTCATAGAATTGTTTTATTGAATCGCGCGACACCGGAAACGGGTCGCGCGATTTTGTTTTCCCCCCTCCTTCGTTTTTCGCCAAGCCTCTGAGCCCGGATCAGTTCGCGCGTCCGCAGCTTCCGAAAAACCGAGCCCGCGGCAGCGCGGCGCGACCGAATCACCGCGCCAATGCAGGGTTTTCTGGCCGGCCGCCGCTCTCCGTCGCCGCGCCATAGAATCCGTCTTCCATGTCCGCGGCCCGCCCCACCCTCTATCTGGTGGACTCGATGTCGAACATCCACCGCGCCTACCACGCGATCCAGCGTCTCTCCACGTCCGCGGGGCGGCCGACCAACGCCGTCTACGGATTCGTGACGATGCTGCGGAAGATGGTGCGCGAGCACAGCCCGGATCTGCTCGCGGCGGCCTGGGACGGTCCGCAGCGCACGCAGCGCCACGAGGCCTACGCCGAGTACAAGGCCAACCGCCAGGCGATGGCCGACGACCTGGCCGTGCAGCTTCCCGAGATTCGGGAGGCGCTGGCGGCGTATCGGATTCCGATCATCGAGCTGCCGGGATTCGAGGCCGACGACGTGATCGGCTCGCTCGCGAAGAAGGCCGAGTCCGAAGGCTATGACGTCGTGATCGTGACCGCGGACAAGGACATGCTGCAGCTGGTTTCGGGTGAACGCATCCGCGTGTTCCACACGGGCAAGGAGATCTTCCTGGACGAAGCCGGGGTGACCGCCTTCTTCGGGGTTGCTCCGGCCCAGGTCGCCGATGTCCTCGCCCTCATGGGCGATAGCGTGGACAACGTCCCGGGCGTGCCCGGAGTCGGACAGGTCACCGCGAAGAAGTGGATCTCCCAGTACGGCAGCCTCTCGGCGCTCTATGAGCACGCCGGCGAGATCAAGGGCAAAGTCGGCGAGAGCCTGCGCGCGCACCAGGAGAACGCGCTGCTCTCGCGGCGGCTGGTGGAGATTCCGGTGGATCTGCCGGTGCCCTTCGATCCGACGTCGCTGCGCCGGTCCGAGCCCGACTACGGCCGGCTGAAGGATCTCTTCGTGCGGCTCGAGTTCCACTCGCTGGCCGCCGAGATCCAGGGCGAGGCCGCGGTCGCGCCGGAGATCACGACCGAGCGTCTCGCCGCCGCGAGCCCAATACCCGCCATCAAAGGCCAGGCGGGCGCCGCTCTTCTGACTCGCGCCGGCCAGGCGCTGCTCGCCGTGAGCTCCGGAGGGAGGACCTACATCCTCGAGGAGGACGCCGCGGCGATCGCGAAGCGGTGGAGAGAGCTCGAGCGTGGCGGCGCCGCGTTCGCGGTGGGAGATGCCAAGCCCCTCGACACGCTCCTCGCCCGCCACGGGGACGGCGTCCACGCCGAGGTCTTCGACGTGTGCCTGGCGCAATACGTGCTGGCGCCGGGTGTCGCGAGCGCGGAGATGGAGCCCATGGCTTTCCAGAGGCTGGGCCAGCGTCTCATCCCCGACAAGGAAGCCGGAGTCTCCGCGTGCGCGCTTCCGGGCCCGTACGAGATCGCCAACGCCGACCGGTGGCTGGCCGAGCGCGCCACCGCGGCGGCCTCCCTGGCTCCGGTCCTCTCCGCCGAGCTCTCGGCGAAGCCGGCGCTGGACCGCCTCTACCGCGAGATCGAGCGGCCGCTCACGCCCGTCTTGGCGCGCATGGAGCTTGCCGGTGTGGCGATCGACATTCCGCTCTTGAAGGAGATCGCGACGCGGATGGAGGGGGAGCTGCGGTCGCTCGAGAGGAGAATCTGGGACGAAGCCGGAGAAGAGTTCAACGTCAACTCTCCCGTCAAGCTGGGCCAGATCCTCTTCGAGAAGCTCAAGTACCCGGTCCTGAAGAAGACCGCCAAGACGAGGACCTCGTCCACGGGCGTCGAGGTGCTCACGGAGCTCGCGGAGCAGGGCCTGAGCCTGCCCAAGCTCGTGCTCGAGTTCCGCGAGATCTCGAAGCTGAAGGGGACGTACGTGGATGCGCTCCCGATCCTCGCCGACGCCGAGGGCCGAGTCCATTCCTCGTTCCGCCAGAACGTCGCGGCGACGGGCCGGCTCTCCTCCTCGGATCCCAATCTCCAGAACATTCCGATCCGCACCACGACCGGGCGCGAGATCCGCAAGGCGTTCATCGCGCCTTCGGGATCGAAGCTCGTCGTCGCCGACTATTCGCAGATCGAGCTGCGGATCCTGGCTCACCTTTCGGGGGACGCGGCGCTCATCCAGGCGTTCGAGACGGGACAGGACATCCATCGCGCGACGGCGGCCAGGATCTTCGGCGTGTCTCCCGACCTCGTCAGCCACGAGATGCGGTTCGCGGCCAAGAGGATCAACTTCGCGCTGCTTTATGGAATGGCCGCGTTCACGCTCGGCAAGGAGCTCGGCGTCTCGACGCACGAGGCCAAGAGCTACGTGGACTCCTACTTCGCCCAGTTCCCGAGCGTGCGGGCCACACTGGACGGAATCCTCGCCGAGGCCCGGCGCGTGAAGGAGGTCACGACGCTGTTCGGCCGCGTCCGGCCGATCCCTGACATCGCCGCCTCCAACGGCGCCGTGCGCGGCAACGCCGAGCGCATGGCTTTGAACGCTCCGTTCCAGGGAACGGCCGCGGACATCATCAAGATCGCCATGATCCGACTCGACGCGGCGCTTGCGGAAACCGGCATGAAGTCGCGCCTGGTGTTGCAGGTCCACGACGAGCTCGTCCTGGAAGCGCCGGACGCCGAGGTCCCCGCTCTGGAGCGTCTCGTCCGGGAGGTCATGGAGGGCGCGGCGCAGCTGAAAGTGCGCCTGGCCGTCGACGTGGGTTCGGGGCAGAACTGGCTCGAAGCAAAATGACGCGCGGAGGCTGAAAGACCGCCGCGCGTCGTACCGACGCCGAAGGCGAGGGATCCCGCGCTTTTCACGGAAGTCGATATACTTTCCCCACTTCGATGCGACTGACGATGCGCGCCCTGCGGGCCGCGGCACTGCTCGCCGCCTGCATTCCCGCTCTCGCGCGCGGTCAGGCTCCCGCGCCGACACCGACTCCGGCACCTCCGGCTCCCTCGCCGCAGGCCGCGGAACCCGCGACGACTTTGCCGGAGACCTCCGTGCCTGCGGCGAGCGCACCCGTTGCGGCGCCGGTCCCGGCGGCGCCGCTCCCGACGCCCGCGACGAATCCGTCGGTCATGCGCATCGTCGAGCCGCCCTCGGTCGCCGCGCAGAAGCTCCCTTCCGAGAACCCGTACGCAGCGGCCGTCGACGTTCCCGCGGCCCTCCCCACGAAGCTCCCCCTCAGCGACGCGAAGCTCTCGATCGGTTTTTTCGTCTCGATGCGGGTGGACCCGACCGGCAAGGTAATTACCGCGCGTCGCGACCGGGATCCCATCCCCTCGCTCGCCGGCGAGACGCTGAAGTCGCTGCAGCGTTGGACGTTCAATCCCGCGCGCCGTTCCGGTCAGGCCGTCGACACCTGGGGCGCGTATCGCCTGGAGCTCTCCGTCGAGATCGACGCTCCGAAGATCCTGCAGCAGACGCTGACGCCGGTGACGGCGGCAACTCCTCTGCCCAAGCCGTTCCCGTGGCCCTCGGAGACGGACTGGCTCGAAAGCCGGCATCCCCCGAACCCCGACGACGGCACCGTCTCCATCCTGGAGGTCGACACGGCGCCGATCCCCCAGAAGACGCCGTGGTCGGCCGGTTCCTACAGGGGAGCGTTCTCAGCCAAGTTCTGGGTCAAGGTGAACAAGACCGGACGGATCGAAAAGGCGATTCCGATCGAGGTCACCGATCCCGTCCTGCTGCCCTACTTCCGTCAGGCGATGAGCGCCTGGATGCTTCGTCCGGCGCAGGCCGGCGGCGCACCGGTCGAGTCCTGGAACGAGCTCTCCTTGAGCGGCTCGGTCACCTTCGACAACCAGATCAGACAGATCACCGCCTTACGCCGGGCGATTGGACCTTAGCCGTCGCCTTCACTTGCGCGGATGCCCACGGTTCAGGCTAGCAATCAGGCTAACCGCGTAAGATTTCTCGCCGATCTCCCACGCGGCGGGTGACTTTCGCGCCGTCGAGGTGTTCTAAGAGAGGGATCGCCATGCGCCGGGTGAGGCCGAACATCTGCTTGAATTCGGGCACCTCGAATGCCGTCTTTCCCGACGTGCGCAGCCGCGACACGACGTCCTCGACGGCCTCGCGCGCGATGAACCAGCCGCCCGGCAGGCGCAGGAGAGCTCCCCGCTTGACGAGATAGCCGATGAGCCCTTCCACGACCTTCGGGTTGTGACGCAGGGCGGCGGCGGCTTCGCCCGGTGAGGGAGGTTCGAGGCCTCGCTGGCGATAGAGCGCGGCGATCCTCTCGGAAAGGTCCTTTTCCGGAGCGGCGAGATCCTCGCGCCCGGGAGCGCGCGCCTCCTCCCCCGCGATCACCAGCACTCCACGCGCGGCCAGTGCCTTCTCGATGGCCTCCGCCCACCGCGGCTCCGCTGACGGGACGATGCGCCGTAGCAGCGTGCTCCGCGAAACGCCCACCGCGGCGCCTCCGGCGGCAGCGAGAGTCGCCAGCACCGCCGAAGCCTTGGCGGCGAGCCGAGCCAGCGCCGACTCCGCCATGTACCGATCGGGACCTCGCCGCAGCGCGTGAATACGCCGGGCGGCGAGCGGCGCCGCGAGCGCCTCCCTCACGGCGGCCGCGGAAACGCCCGCCCGCTGCGCCAACGAGTCCTCGTCGGCGCCGCGTTCTCGAGCCTCTTCGATCCAGAGCACGAGACGCTCCGACAACGATCCCGATTCGAGACGATCCAGTGCCTCGACGGCCTCGGCAGTTCCGCGTCCGCGTCGCCTCGCGGGAAGGGGATCGAGAATCACGCCTCCTCCGATGGTCCGGACCGGAGACAAGCGCCGGACGACGAAGCGGTCGCCCGGAGCGGCGGCGATCGGCGCCGAGAAGCGCAGCTCCACGCGGCCGGATCCGCCGGGCTCGAGCGCGGCGGCGTCGAGAAGGCGCACGCCGGCGCGCGCCTCCGAAGAAAAGTGATGGACCGATACCCGCGAGCCGCTCGTGAGACGCGGCGAGTCCGGCAGGAGCTCGAGCCGCGCCAGGATGCGTCGCGAGAGAGCCAGCCGGTCGGGCGTCGCGAGCACCTGGCCGCGCCGAAGCTCCGACAGCTCGACCCCCGCGAGGTTGGCGCTGACCCGCTCGCCCGCCCGTGCGACCGCTTCTTCCCGGCCGTGGACCTCGATGCGGCGCACCCGGACGACCTTGTGGTCGGGCAGGAGGTCGAGCTTCTGCTCGCGGGAGATCGTTCCCGACACCAGGCTTCCGGTGACGACGGGGCCGAAGCCGGCCACGAGAAACGCCCGATCGATGGGAAGCCGCGTCGCCAGGGCCTCGTTCTCTTCGGGATTTCCGGCTTCCGCGAGAGAGACGAGGGCCGCTTTCAACTGGTCGAGGCCTTCACCGGTGCGCGACGAGACCGGCAGAATCGGAGCGTTCTCCAGGAACGAGCCGCGGACGAGGTCCTTCACGTCGGAGATCGTGACGGCCACGAGGTCCGACGGGATTCGGTCGATCTTGGTGACGGCGATCGCGCCGCGGGAAAGATTCAGCAGGCGCACGATCTCGAAGTGCTCGCGGGTCTGCGGCATGACCGATTCGTCTGCGGCAACGACAAGGAGCACCGCCTGGATGCCGCCCGCTCCGGCGAGCATGTTGCGGACGAAGCGCTCGTGTCCCGGCACGTCGACGAACGAGATCCGCGCGCCCTCCCACTCGGCGTGGGCGAACCCGAGGTCGATCGTGATGCCGCGCTTCTTCTCTTCGGGAAGACGGTCCGCGTCGATTCCCGTCAGCGCCTTCACCAGCGCCGTCTTGCCGTGGTCGATGTGCCCGGCCGTGCCGATCAGGAAACGCTTCACGTGGAAAGCGTCTCATGTCTCCGGGGGCGGTGATAGCCTCCCGGCTGAGATGCAGGCGCGCATCGAGGAAGACCTCAAGGCCGCGATGAAGAGCGGCGACAAGCGCCGCGTCGCGACACTGCGGCTGGTCCTCGCCGGTTTGAAGAACGAGAGGATTCAGGCGCAGCGCGCACTGACCGACGAGGAGGTCGAGGCGGTGCTGCGCCGCGCCGTCAAGCAGCGGAAGGACTCGATCGAGCAGTACGGCAAGGGCGGACGGCAGGACTTGGTCGACGCCGAGACCGAGGAGCTGACGATCATCGAGGGCTACCTGCCCAAGGGGTTGACCGACGCGGAAGTCGAGGCCGAGCTGAAAGCCGTGATCGCCGAAAAGGGTCTCTCCTCGAGCAAGGACGTCGGCCTCGCGATGAAGGAGCTGATGGCGCGCCACAAGGGCCGCGTGGACGGGAAGAAGGCGCAGGAGATCGCGCGCCGTCTGCTGCCGTAGCGGCTTCCAGAGTGCAGGGTCCCCGCCAGGAGATCGAGGTCAAGCTTCCGGTTTCAGACCTGGAAGCGCTGCGCCGGAAGCTCGCAGACGCCGGCGCCCAGCCGCGATCGGCCGAGCACGACGAATCCAACGTGCTCTACGACGACATCGATCACCGGCTCTCCTCGAGCGGCCGCACGGTGCGGCTGCGCCGCGCGGCCGGACGCGCGACGCTGACCTACAAGGGCGCCGCCCGATTCGAGGCCGGCGCGAAGCTCCGCGAGGAGCGCGAGGTCGAGGTCTCCGACGCCGGTGAAGCCGAGGCCATTCTGGCCGGGGTCGGACTGACGCCTCGCTTTCGATACGACAAGCGGCGGCAGGAGTGGGATTACGAAGGTGCCGTCGTGGCGCTCGACCGCACGCCGATCGGCGATTTCGTCGAAGTCGAGGCGGACCCGGCGACGATCCGCCGCGTCCTCTCGCTGCTGGGGCTCGACGCCTCGGAGGCCAGCCCGTACTCCTACGCCGAGCTCTACGCACGGCGGCGCAAGGAGGATCCGTCCCTGCCGTCCGACATGGTCTGGAAATAGATCGGAGTGCGCGCAATCCTTCTGTGCGCCGGCCGCGGCGTGCGCTTTCGCCCCGTCACGGAGCGCATCCCCAAGCCGCTGCTCCCTTTCCTAAACGTCCCCGTGGCCGTCGCGCATCTCCGGCGACTTCACGAGGCCGGAATCCGCGAAGTAGCGGTTAATCTGCATCACCTCGGCGACGAGGTGGAGCGCCACCTGCGCGACCAGGCAGCGCAGCTGCCGCAGCTCACCTTCTTCCGCGAGCCCCTG
>JBKOVK010000233.1:0-4307 GCA_046724475.1 Acidobacteriota bacterium
CTGTCCGGCATCTGTCGGCGGAACGCCGCTTGGCCCCAACGTCTGCAAGGAGGTACGGGACCGCGGGCTTCTGTGGAAAGACGATGCGAAGGTTCGCCGCGGGCAGGAACTTGTCCTATGGGGAGCGCTCGATGCCGCCAACTACAACTACGTCATGGAGTGGACCTTCCGCGACGATGGCATGATCCTCGGGCGTGTTGGGGCGACAGCCGTGAACCTGCCCACCGTTCCTTTCGAAACTCACATGCATAATCCGATCTGGAGGCTCGACATCGACTTGAACGGATTCCCCGGGGATTCGGTGGAGTTTGGGACCCACACGGAAGGTGTTCCCACTCCGTTGGCAGCGACAGACAGCGAGTCGTCTATCGCCACAGAAGGCCCTCGCGATTGGGACCCGCACTCGTTCAATGAGCTGCACATCCACGACGCGACGCTTCAGAATGGTAAGGGAGATCCGACCTCTCTCCATCTCATAGCCTTGCCGACCGGTGGACTCTCGCGACACGACGAAGCCTTTACGAAGCATGACTTCTGGCTAACCCGCTACAACCCCTCTGAGATGTGGGCGAGTAACTTACCTACGTACGTGGGCACGCCTGACCCTGTTTCGAACGCAGACATTGTCGTTTGGTACAAGGGTTCCATTCACCACCATCCTCGCGATGAGGATGGGGAGGTGACGGGTCACGGTTTCTTGGGGGAGGCGCTCGTCATGTGGACTGGGTGGATGATCAAGCCTCACAACTTATTCGACCGGACGCCTTTTTACCCGTGACTCATTTAAGCCAGGCCGAGGCGAGCCGACCAGCGCGCCCGAGACAACCAAGAGGAATTGTCCCGCCGCGCTTCGCGCCCTTGCCGGAGGTTCAAATCCTCATACAGAAACGCCGGGAGTTTCCTCCCGGCGTCTAATCTTCATGGTTGCGGGGGGAGGATTTGAACCTCCGACCTTTGGGTTATGAGGGCGACCCAATCGCCTATAGGAAGCGAAAAGAGTCAATCACTGGCGGCTTTCGAGAGCCGTCGAGTCGGCTGGGGTAGGCGCCTGTAGGCTTCATTCCGCCCGACTTTCGCGCGACCTCGACCGCCCGGAGCAACTCAGCACCTGAGCGAGAACCTCTTGTCCGTGAGGCGAAAAGTAGCACGGCTGGAGCGGTGTGCGCAGCAACGCCGTCGCTCATCGACGTGTGCTCTTCGGAAGCAAGGTTCGCACCATCAAGAAGGCCAACAGCGGGATGGCAATCGCGTACACGTACTGCGTCCGCGACACGCCGATGCCGAACGGAAACCAGATGCCCGGTACACCGATCGGATCGAGCAGCTCGCCGCCGAAATACGCGGCCACGATCGAGGCTAACGTGATCAACGCCAAAATCCGCATGGGTCCACCGCGGACGATGCGCACGCCAATCACGACAATCAGCGCGAGCGATCCGAGCCGGCTGCCGGTGGTCACACTCGTCCAATGCATCACGGCGCCGGTGATCCCGGCGACCGCCAGCACGACCGCCAGCACATCGATGCTTCGCCACGGAGGCAAGCACCAGCGGTTCCAGGCCAACGTCCAGGCAGCCAACGTGGGCACCCACATCACCGACGCCAGCCACGCATAGGTAGGCAGATCCATCAGGTCGGTCCATGCGACGATCGCATTGTTGAGCCTCCTGGCTGCCATGAGCGCAAGCGCGATGCTGGCAAAGATCAGGAAACTCTCGTGGCTGCTGCGAGACCGGAACCCTAGCGCCAGGCCGATGACTGCAAACATGGCGATCGGCTCGATCACTTCGACGATGTAACCGGCGATGGTTCGCTCCCATTGCACGCGGTGGAGCGCATCGCTGATCGGCCGCGGAGCCAGTATGGGAGGGCTGTGCACGCCACCGCCGTCTGAGCCAGGCGCGGAACTTGGAAGCATGAATGCGCGAACAGCGAGCACACCCCGGCTGCCTCCCGCATCGGCGGGAAGAGCGAACCGCAACGGCCGCGTGCCGACGACACGCGGGTCTGGGCCAAGCCTGCCCGACCCTCCTAGGAGTTTGCCGTTCCAATAGAGTTCGTAGCCGTCCTCGACAAGGGTCGGTCCGAGGATGTCCCACGACGCATGTCCGGCCGGCACCGTCACCGCGCGCCGGTACCAGGCGTAGCCGGTATAGCCGGGATGACCATGCGCCATCCACCCGCCCACGTAGTCGGGCAGACCCACGTCGCCGTCGTGGCTGCCCGGCGAGGCGGTCAAATCGATCGTCTCCCAACCGCTATCGTTGGTATTGGCGTCCGCCCAGTGCGGGTCGTCGCCGGTATGGAATCGCCAGACGCCGTCGAGCGTCGTGGCTGCGGCGCGCAGCGTCGGCGGGTCCGGCCGGCCGCCGCCTGCCAGGTCGGCGATCACGATGGCGTACGTCAACAGCGTCGCGATGACGATGCCGACGATCTGTTTGCGTTGTGTCGCATCGATCGATGCCGCCATGCGTTCGTCCCTCCTTCTGTCGGAGCGCCGCCTCACTTGACGCCCTTCTCCGAATCCCACGAGCCCTCTGCTTGCGGATGTAGAGGATCTGACCCGTGTGGTACGCGTTGTGCGCGCTGACGTGGACAATCGCGTCGGCCTGCTTCTTGAGGCTCGCGTCGTCGGCCGACTCGATCCACTTTCCATCGCCGTCCTCAGATACGTCGAGCTGCTTTGAGAGTTGTGATCGAGACCCACAATTCGTGGTTGACCTGCGGGCGGTGGTGCTGCGCTCGTCGATGCCTCAACATGATTCGCCCAAGCTTCCGCCTTTCTCGCGCAGCTCTTGCGACAAGGTCCTGTGTTCATCGCATGAGGCTTTCCGCCTCCGTCGGATGAACCCTGTGTCGTAGAGGTCGAGACGCCGCGATTCGGACCCAATACCTCTTCGATCGAATCGCGAACCGCGCGACTTTCGCCCGACCTGAAGAAAAAGGGTTAGGCCGCTCGACCTAACCCTTTGAGTTTCTTGGTTGCGGGGGAGGGATTTGAACCCTCGACCTTTGGGTTATGAGCCCAACGAGCTACCAGGCTGCTCCACCCCGCGGCAGAGGCGCGAACCTTATCGAAGCGGCCTCGCCGCGTCAAGGTGACTCAGAAGAGACCCGGTCTCCCCCGAAACAGACGCCTCGCGATCGCCGCGGCGGCGACGACCCCGGCGGTCTTCACGAGCGTGGGATGGCGAGCGTAGAAATCTTTGGCCTTTCGAACGAGTTCTGGCCAACCCTCCCTGGCGATCGTGTCGACTTTCTCGATGGCGGATGGGTTGGGTTGGACCGGCGGCGTATACGGCAGGCCGCCCGGCTCGACCTTGTCGATCGATTGGGGCTCTAGCGTCGGATCCTCTTGAAACTCCATGGGACCTCCCTTGAAAGAAACGCAAGATCGGCTTTGCAAGACAGGTGCCGCTGGTGGAGTCTACGTCGCCGCGGCTCCGAGCGTTGGGATTCCTAGCGTTTCGGGACGGGCGAAACGACCGGCGCCGGGCCCGCGGCCGGCGTGGTCGTGGGCTTCGTCAGGCTGCCGGGCGGATAGAGCAGCACGACTTCGTCGGGCTCAACCAGATGGAGCTCCTCGCGGGCGACTTTCTCGGCCGGGAACTCGTGGCGGTTGGCGGAGTCGATGGCCGCCTTCAGGTCGTCGTTCTCCTTCTTGCGCTCGGCGATCTGGCGGTCGAGGAGCTTGACCTCGTCGCGCGCGCGGCGCAGCTCGAGGACGCGGCGGTCCGAGAGAAGCAGGACGCCCATCAAGACCGACGAGATGGCGAGCGAGACGAGGAACGCGGTCATCGGCCGGGGCCCGCGCGAGATGTGCTCGGCGTTTCTCACTGCGCGAAAGCCTCCGCGCCGGCGAAGCGGCCCGCGCCTTCGAGCTCCTCCTCGATCGCGAGGAGGCGGTTGTACTTGGCGAGCCGCTCCCCGCGGCAGGCGGATCCGGTCTTGATGAGGCCGGCGTTGACGGCGACGGCGAGGTCGGCGATCGTGTCGTCCGGCGTTTCGCCCGAGCGGTGCGAGGAGATCGTGCGGTATCCGCTGGTCTGGGCGAGCCGCACGGCCTCGAGCGTCTCGGTCAGCGTTCCGATCTGGTTGAGCTTCACCAGCAACGCGTTCGCCACACCGTCGGCAATGCCGCGCGCCAGGATCTCGGGGTTGGTGACGAAGACGTCGTCGCCGACGAGGAGGATCTTCCCGCCGAGCTCTTTCGTCAAAGCCTGCCAGCCTTTCCAGTCGCCTTCGGCGAGGCCGTCCTCGATCGAGGCGATCGGGTACGACGAAACGAGATCCGCCCAGTAGCGGAT